>NZ_HG322949.1:2582494-2754883 GCF_000723165.1 Janthinobacterium agaricidamnosum NBRC 102515 = DSM 9628 | reverse complement strand
AAGGACTTGGAGGGAGGGTCAAACTGAGAGGGTCAATCCGGCCAGCAAACGAACATCGCGGCCTAACGCTACTGCAGATCCCACCTCCTGACTGCTTTGATATGCCAAGTGTCACATCCATCACCATCTTACCTTGGCGCATTCGCATTGCTACGGAGGTAATTCCTAGAGTTCTTTGGCCAAAATACAGGCGGGATTGGCAAGATCGGGTACGCACACCGTCAGCTGTATATCGGTGTGTTCTACGCCGTCTACAGCGCTGGATTTGCGAGCGGGAAGGGTGGAGCGAAATGCAATTTAATGCGGCTCTAATCTCCGATTGTGATCAGATCAGGGATTTCAAGCCACGGTTGCTGGCTTTCCTATGCATGAGACAACAGCTTGAAGATCGAGCTTGGGCGGGTGGCCCGTGGACACCATATCTAACGACGCTCCGCGACGAACCCGCGATTGACCTAGGGCTTCATCAAGACAGGACGCCTCGCATAGGGTGGTTCATCTCATTCCTAGCAATGTACGCCACTTGGTACCTTCGAATCTTGAATTCGGTAAACAAGCCTCTGCGCTCATTAAAATACGCTGAAAGCTCAGAGGGCGCCTCGTTGATACAGTGGAGCGAAATTGTGGAGGATGAGAATGAACAACTATGGTGGGAAGGAGCAACCGCGTTCCCCACGATCGATGATTTGCATTTGCTTGCTCCAGTCCGAGCAAGGCAGCTTCGGTGAGATTAAAAGGCCATCAGGCGTGCCGTCTGCTGTTTGAACTCAGGGGAAAATGTACGTCTTTGCTTGCTCATCAAACACCTCTCCATGGCGAGCATTCTCGCCTAAATTGGTGTCCAGGTACATTAGGGGCACCTCGAATAACTCGCTTTTCGCGCAGCCACGTCAACCGCTATGCTGCTGATTGTCGTGGCGCCGATGCAGCATTGAATACAATAAAGTGCAGGGACATTCAAGAAGGCGGCCGTAGGCCGCTAGCTTCGCGGTTTAGAGCGGTGCCAGGCCGCGCTCTTTCAGGAAAACGAGGCGCTTGAGGTTGTAACTGGCTGCTTTCAGCTGCAAAGCAAATGTGGCGCGCACGATGCCCAGGCATCGCACCAGCTTGCCGCCCATCTGGGTCAGCGCCCCGAATACGTGTTCAACCCGGGCGCGTGGCGTGGCGATCGCGCGGTTGCGCTGCTTCTGCGTTTCTGAAATGCCTTTCGTGGCATGCCCCCGGCGCTGAATATGCACGCGCCAACCAGCCTGTTTCAATCTGGCCTCACGCCCGATGCTGGGATAACCCCGGTCAGCGTACACATCACGGCTGGTGTTGCTTGGGTCGAGCAGCTCTTCAAAGACATTCGTGTCGGCTACCGCAGCGTGCGTGACGGCGATCTTTCGGATCAGCTTGCAACGCTTGTCCACGCTGGCATGCAGCTTGTAGCCGAAGTGGCTCTTGCCGTGCTTCTTCGTCCACTTCGCATCGACGTCCTTCTGGGCGCGCTTGTGTGCCTTCCACTCCAGCGGCATCGTTCCTGCCTTGACGGTATCGGCCTCTTCTCGTTTGTTGCGCTGAATCGGCTCCTGCACCAGCGAGGCATCAACGATCTGGCCGCAGCGCGCTAGATAACCTTGCGACAGCAGTTGCTGCTGGACTTGCTCAAATACCTGATTACCGACGCCGGCCTAGGCAAGGCGGTCACGAAACAGCCAGATCGTCTTCGCGTCTGGGATGCTGCTGCTCTCGGTCAGATCGAGGAAGCGCAGGAAGTTGCGGCGGTCCAGTAACTGATACTCCAGCGCATCATCAGCCAGATTGTAGAGCTGTTGCAGCACTAGGATCTTGATCATCAAGATCGTCGGATATGGCGGCCGGCCGCCTTTGGCGCGTGATGGCCGCGGTGCAGCTGTATCGATCCGTGCTGCCAGCGCCTCGAAGTCCACATGCTCGGCCAAGCCGACCAAAGGATCGCCGATCTTCGACCGGCGCTCTTCGCGCTCTTGCTCGGCAAACAGGCTGATTCGGGGCTTCATCATCACGCAACTCTTGGGCTTCGTTCGATGTCAGAATTCTACCGACCTGCTGCTATGTCAGCCAAGGTTTTTCGAGGTGCCCTTAAACCACTACATAGAAGCAACCTGACGAATACGGAAAACCATTGAAAATAAAGTAAGGGGATGGGCTTGTAAAGCTGGCAACCGGACATACCTGTGCAATTCCAGATGCACAATTGCATCTCTCGTCAGTGCTTGCTAGGAAAAAATTCGGGATGATGGTATTACACGACAAACGCTTAAGGCCCCTTTTTGAATTGCACAACCAACTTCGTAGGATGACCCTGCACGATCCAAAACGTGAGGCATTAATCGGACGGATGCGAGCAGAGCAAGTACGGATGGTTCAAATTGGGGTGACGGGCGATCAAGTTAACAACCTGATTCATGATCGAATAGCGAAATTCAAGGAATAGCCAGACTTCAAAGTAAGCGTGCGACCTTCACCTATCAATCTACGATTGAAGGCACCACGCGAAAGTACTACTGGTACTGTAATAGTGGTTTGCCAGGCGACTAAAGTATAACTAGGAAAACGTGCCACCTGGCGCAACGCACCCGGCAGTTGCCGGATTTTTTGGAAAGAACTTAGATGAATTTCACATACGTGGATAATTCCAACGTGTATGCCGAAGGCTGCCGTGCATCTGCTGTAGCAAAGAAGCTCTCTGGTGCTGAGAATTACGTGGAGGCGATGAACAACCAAGTTGTAGATCGTGACTGGAACCTCGACTACGGGCATCTGCACGAATTCGCTTGTGGTGACAAGGCTGAAATTGGCGGAGCTAAACTATGGGGGTCTCCACCGCCGAGCGATACATTCTGGACTATGGTTGGTCGCAAAGGTTTCGATGTTAAAACTTTTGATAAGAATTTCGCCGGTAAAGAGAAAAAGGTAGATGTCGCAATCGCACATCAGATTACCAAGGATGCTTACTCCGGAAAAATTCGCAAGGGTTTGGATGAGATTACGCTTGTCGCCGGTGATAAAGACTTCTGTCCTGTCGTTGAAGATCTAGTCCAGGAAGGCTACGTGGTACACGTGGTTTTTTGGGATAATGCAGCTCCCGAGCTGAAGGCTGCTTGCAGCAAATTCACGAGTCTAAATCCGTTCCTCCAATTCATGAGCCGGCCATAGGAAAACATGAATCCATCTGAACAACGTGTCTTCGACCTGGTTCGAAGTCAGCTGAAAGCAGAATACGTTCCCGTCGAATATCGTGGGGTAGTAGATAGTGAGTATTGCGGCCACTGTCACCATGCGACCATTGCGATGTACAACCTGCTGGGCGGGAAGGCTGAAGGATACAAAGTACGTAAGGCGGTCGATGAACTTGGAATAAAACACTACTGGCTGGAGAATGCCGCTGGCGAAATCATTGACCCTACAGCTGAACAATACTCTGAATTGGGGCGGCCTTTTCCGTATTTGGCCCGTATCAACATTGGAGTATCCCACCTCAAATCAAAGGTTGCAAAAGTCATTATCGAAAACGTTAGCGCTATGATGATTGCTGACCGAACCACGTGAAGGAAACAAGGGCTATGTACACATTGGATGACCTTGCCAAAGCAAAAGATGAACTTGAGCGCTGGAACGATGCGTTCGCAAACGACAGCAGTAACAATCCGAACAAGTACGCGGCGCAACGGCGGGATGCGGGGTCCAAGGTTAGGCGAATTACTGAGCTTCTCAAGCTCTCAGGAATAATTGAGAAGACAGAGGAAGAAAAACTTAATGATGAACTTGACGGATTATACCCAAATGCTGCCGCAAAGTCCGTCGTTAGCCACAATGGTTGCAAGTACCAGATTCGTTACTTCCCATTAGTTCAAAGTCGCTCCCGAAAAACTGTGAAGGAATGGGGGCATAAATGGGTTGCAATTAATACGACGAACTGACGGTTCACAATACATGGGGAAATACCGTGGCTACTCAAAAGAATTGGATCATCAAGTACGTGGTGTGGATGAACAATAAAGTTGAACATAAAACAATAAAGTTTGACACAAAACAATAATGTTTGACACAAGAGCCTGGGACGGACATGCTCATAGGAACTTCTACTGCCATTCATAAGTACTCGAAAAACGATAGGATAAATACACAAACGTTCATGGACGAGAAAATCAATAATCAGATCCTCGCCGGTGAGATCACCGCGTTGACAATCGATACATCCATCTTCGAACGTAACAGCCTCGCGCTGGAAAGCGGGCTGCTGGCACAGCTGGAGCAATTTCGTGAAAGCGATTTTGAACTTGTCGTAACGAACACCGTGGCTAACGAGGTGAAACGGCATCTCGCAAAAAATGCAACGGACGCAACAAAGTCTTTGCGCATTGCGCTGGCCCATACCGCCAAGCATCGAGCGTTGAGTTCGAAGCATCAGGAAGCATTGACCGAGCTAATCAATCTCGCAGTGTCCGATGATGATACGCGGGCCCGCAAGCGCTTTGACGACTGGGCGCAGCGTGTAGGCGCGGAGATTCTTCACGAGGACGAATTTGCTTCCATAGGTGAGATTATGCGGCGATACGAGGCAGGTGAGCCACCGTTCGCAGAAACCGGCGAGAAGAAACAAGAATTCCCGGATGCAGTAGCGCTGGCGACCCTCGAAGGCTGGGCGGAGGACCGCAACACGCAAATTCTGGTTGTCGCGCATGACAAAGATTGGCATCGATACGGTGCGCAATCAAAGCGTCTCGTTGTTATCGACGATCTCGCCGATGCGCTCTCGACCGTTCAAGGGTTGGGAGTGGCCCGTGAGCCTGCAGTACGCCTGGCTACACTGTTTGTGACCGGAGACGCTATCCAGCTTCATGTAGCCGTACTCGAAGCTATCCGAGATCAGGTAGACAAGTTTGAATTTCGTATCGAAGCCAATTCCCAGTTCTCAGTGGAAGAGGATGGCGTTGAGCTAACAGTTGACGATATCAGCCTCGACATTCCCGATGCAACCGGCGCCACGCTAGATACGATATCCCATGACGACGGGCAGGCAGTGATTAAAGTTAGCGGAACCGCTTTCTTGCAAATTGACGCACACTTTAGCTTCGAAAAATTTGACAGCATTGATCGCGACTATGTTGCTATGGGCAGCACCACGATCCATGAAGACGTTGATATTAGATTTGAGGCGCTAGTGACGGTTCAGATCGATGCAGATGGGTTGACACTAGATAGTGTCGAATTGCTGCCCGTAACACAGGGCATGTACTTCAACGATATTGAACCTGACTGGATGAATAATCCCGACAATTATGACGACGATTGCAGATAGAAGTTGCGTAGGTCCAGCGAAAACCGTAGGTTGTGTCAAACTTTATTGTTGCAATCGAGGGTTGCAGGTGCTTCAGCTGGCGTTTGTGTCGAACTTTATTTGCATACGGAGCGTGTTGTAATTGATCTCCTCACAGGAGTGCTTCTGTCAAACTTTATTGTTTGTCCACACGTGGCTGGGAACCCGGCCATGTTCACTCGCGTGGCGGAACTGTCCCATACAAAACAGGGCCTGTACGAGCAAATCACGCAAAATCGCAAGCTGGAGCAGAAAATCGACATGCTGCAATCGCTGCAGGTAAACGCTTCCGACACAGAGCGGCAACTTGCCAGTAAAATTGCCGAAGTGGAAGTGCTCGCCGGGCAGTTGAGAGAGGCGAACGACCAGATGGCGCCGGTGAAGGAACAGGTTCGTGAACTTGAGCTTTTGCTCGCTCAAGCGTAAGCGTCTTCCCACCGCCGTCTATCTTTAAAAGTCCACATACCCCAAAGTAGTTTCCGTCACTTTTTTGATGGGAATCACTTTGGATACAGATAAAACGGCAGGCAACCGCAAAGGGCACCCCAACTATCCGGCTGACTTCAAACGGCGTCTCGCCATCGAGGCTTGCACACCTGGTATTTCGGTGTCGAAGCTGGCGCAGCAGAACGGCATCAACGCCAATATGCTGTTCAAGTGGCGCCGCGAGTTGCGTGCCGGTTTGTTTGAGCCGGTCGCACCTGCGCTGCTGCCGGTGCATATTCAGCCTGCCACGACACGGTCACCATCACCGCACACGGTTGAGCCAAGCAGCATGATCGAGATCATCCTTGGCGATGCCATCGTGCGTCTGCATGCCGGCATCGACGCCGCGCTGCTCCAGCTCGTCTTGCAAAGCCTGCGGCCGTGATTGGCTTGCCGGCGGGCACACGCATCTGGATCGCAGCCGGTGTGACCGACATGCGCTCTGGTTTCAACGGCCTGGCGGCCAGGGTGCAAACGGCCCTGGACGAAGACCCGTTCAGCGGTCACGTGTTCGTGTTCCGTGGGCGGCGTGGCGACATGATCAAAGTGCTGTGGTGGAGTGGTGATGGGCTGTGTTTGCTGGCCAAGCGGCTTGAACGCGGCCGCTTCGTCTGGCCGCAGGCGACCAGCGGCACGGTATTGCTATCGCAGGCACAGCTGTCGATGCTGCTCGAAGGCATCGACTGGCGGCGGCCAGAGCGTACCTGGCAACCATCATCGGCCTTGTAAACGTCGGCGCCCTCGCGTAAACTCGGTCCATGCTCAACCTCGCCGACCTGCCCAACGATATCGATGCCTTGAAAGCACTGCTGCTCGCGCAGCAGCAGGTCGTCGCCGGCTTGACTGAGCAGCTCAACACGCGCGATGTCGAGATCGAGCATCTCAAGCTGCAGATCGCCAAACTGCGGCGCATGCAGTTCGGCCGCAAGTCGGAGAAGCTCGACCACCAGATCGAGCAACTGGAATTGCAGCTGGAAGACCTGCAGGCTGACGAGGGCGAAGCGGCGCGCGAGATGCCAGCGGCCGACCAGGCGCCGCGCAAGCAATCGGTGCGCCGTCCCTTGCCAGAACACTTGCCGCGAGACGAGAAAATGTACCCGCCGCCAGGCGAAGCTTGCCCCGCCTGTAGCGGTAGCTTGCGTCCCTTGGGTGAGGACGTCGCCGAGCAACTGGAGTGGATACCAGGCAGCTTCCGCGTGATCCGTCATGTGCGTCCGAAACTGGCCTGCAAGTGCTGCGACACCATTGTGCAGGCGCCCGCGCCAAGCCGACCGATTGCACGCGGCATCGCCGGGCCGGGCTTGCTGGCACATGTGCTGGTGGCCAAGTTTGCCGACCATCTGCCGCTGTACCGGCAGTCGGTGATCTATGCCCGCGAAGGCGTTGAACTGGAGCGAGCGCTGCTGGCGAACTGGGTGGGTGCCGCCAGCGCCTTGTTGCGCCCGCTGGTCGACGCGATCCGGCGCCATGTGCTCGCTGGCGCCAAGCTGCACGCCGACGACACCCCGATCCCGATGCTGGAGCCGGGCAACGGCAAGACCAGGACGGCACGGCTATGGACCTACGTGCGCGATGACAGCGCCGCCGGCGACACCACGCCGGCGGCCGTCTGGTTCGCCTACACGCCGGGCCGCAAAGGCATCCACCCGCAAACTCACTTGGCCACCTTCAAGGGCGTGCTGCAGGCCGATGCGTATGCCGGTTTCAATGCACTCTATATCGATGGCACCATCCAGGAAGCGGCGTGCTGGGCACATGCGCGCCGCAAGTTCCACGATCTGCATGCAGCCAGGCCATCGGCCATCACGACCGAGGCCCTGCACCGGATCGCCGAGCTGTATGTGATCGAGGCCGAGATACGCGGCAGACCGCCGCATGAACGACAGCAGGTGCGCGAGCAACGATCACGACCATTGCTCGACGACTTCGGCAACTGGCTACGCGCCACGCTTGAAAAGCTGTCGCGCAAGTCGGACACAGCGGCCGCGATCCAGTACGCGCTCAATCTGTGGCCGGCGCTGCTGCGCTACTGCGACAACGGCATCATCGAGATCGACAACTCGGCCGCTGAACGGGCGCTGCGTGGTGTTGCCATCGGCCGGCGCAACTACCTGTTTGCCGGTGCCGACAGCGGTGGCGAGCGTGCCGCCGCCATCTACTCGCTGATCGGCACGGCCAAACTCAACGGTGTTGACCCCGAGGCCTGGCTGCGCCATGTGCTGGCCCACATCGCCGATCATCCGGTCAACCGGGTCGACGACTTCCTGCCCTGGAACTGCGCCGCACAGCTCCCTTCGGCTTAAACAACACGCCGCTTCCCAGCGGTGCGATGCCATCATCTTCTCATTCATTGCCGGGTTCAAGACGGCGCTGGCTTTACGCTTACGCTCAAGCCAACGCGAAATTACAGGTACAAGAGCAAATTGGCGAGCAATTGCGAACCTACCTCGACAAAATGGCCGCCGGCTCAGCGGCGTCTAGAGTTGGTGACTAAGTATGCTTTTCGCGTGCCGAGTGCAAAAAATCCTATTTCAAGCATAAGAGATAAGTACACCCCCATGCTCCCAATAGCAGACTACCAACGCATCACCCAATCCATCAAAACCGTCCTCGACAGCGAGGACGCCGCTACTGCTCATGCCTGCCAGTTTTTTGCCTTGATGGGTGCGACCATTTTATTTACGCACTATCAGATCGCCGCCAGACCAATGTTCGGCGCTGCATTTCTCCTCCTCGACGATGTGTCACGGGATGTTCTCAGTTTTGGGAAGCTGGACGGTGATGACGTAGGTAGCGACCCAGACCACTATCATGCGTGGGTCGATGCTGGAGAGTACGTGATTGATGAGGTGTACTGTCAATAGCGGACACTCTTGTTTCAAGCCGCCCGTGGCTGTTTGCTGAATTTTTCAGCGAACAACGCGGGCGGAACATTGCCGAGGCGCGAGTGGCGCCGCTGGCGGTTGTAAAAGCTTTCGATGTATTCCTGTATTGCAGCTTTCGCATCGGCCCGGGTGGCGTAACGTTGATGGTGCACCAGCTCGTTTTTCAGGCTACCCCAGAAGCTCTCCATGGGCGCGTTGTCATAGCAGTTTCCCCGGCGCGACATGGACGGCTGCATGCCGAACTGCTTCACCAGTTTTTGATAGTCATGAGCGCAGTACTGGGCGGATTCAACCGGTCGTCGCAACACCTTATTCGAGGAGGTGTTTATGGGACGACCAGCGGGGTGGATGTATAAGTTGACGGGGCGAGGAGCGATGCGTTCGCCAGGTGCACCTTCGCATCGACGGGAAACTGAGCGGCAATTCTGGAAGCAAATTGCAACAGGCATTACAACTGAGAAGGCTGCAGAGGCAGTGGACGTGTCGCAGGCAGTGGGGACTCGCTGGTTCCGTCATAATGGCGGCATGCCACTTTCCATGTTAAGCCCGATATCCGGGCGGTATTTGTCGTTCGCGGAGCGAGAGGAAATTGGACTGCTTTCGTGCCAAGGTGTCGGGATACGAGAGATTGCGCGCCGTATTGGACGCAACCCATCAACGGTTTCGCGAGAACTAACACGTAACGCTGCAACTCGTGGCGGCCGACTTGAGTATCGCGCTTCGGTTGCGCAGTGGAAAGCGGAGCTGGTTGCTAAAAGACCCAAGCCATCCAAACTCGCGACTAATCCACGGTTGCGCCAGTACGTGCAAGATAGGTTGGAGGGCATGGTTCGCGACGCTAGGGGCCGTCACGTTTCTGGACCGGTGCAAGCACCGTTCATAGGAAGAAACAAGCCGCATCGCGGTGACCGCAAATGGGTCAATGCTTGGTCACCCGAACAAATTTCGAACCGACTGCAGACCGACTTCCCATATGACGAATCTATGCGCATTTCTCACGAAGCCATTTATCAAGCACTCTACATTCAGGGACGAGGGGCTCTCAAGCGTGAACTGGTTAGCTGTCTGCGTAGCGGACGGGCGTTGCGCGTGCCCAGGGCAAGGGCGCAAGCGAAGGCATGGGCACACGTCAACGAGGATGTGATGATCTCTAACCGGCCTGCAGAAGCGCAAGATCGTGCTGTCCCGGGCCATTGGGAGGGGGACCTGATCATCGGACTGAACAGGTCCGCGATTGGGACGCTGGTTGAGCGGTCAAGCCGATTCACTATGCTTGTTCACCTACCTCGTGAGGAAGGCTACGGGGTGATTCCCAGAACAAAGAATGGCCCCGCGCTGGCTGGCTATGGAGCTATTACGATGACCAACGCGCTCAAGAAAACGGTGACTAAATTGCCTGCCCAGTTGTGGCAGTCATTGACTTGGGATCGTGGTAAGGAACTATCCGATCACGCCCGCTTCACGATCGAGTCCGGGGTGCAGGTGTTCTTTGCCGACCCACACAGTCCATGGCAGCGCGGCACGAACGAAAATACGAACGGCCTCCTACGGCAGTACTTTCCAAAGGGGACAGATCTGTCTCGTTGGAGCTCACGAGAGCTGCAGGCCGTTGCCAACGCGCTCAATTCCAGGCCACGGAAAACGCTTGGCTGGAAGACACCGGCCGAAGCACTGAACGAGCACCTAAAATCTGTTCTACAATGTAGTGTTGCGACGACCGGTTGAATCCGCCCTGACTGCCGCGGTCGGAGTGGTGAATCAGGCCCGGCGCAGGACGTTTGTTGCGCACAGCCTTCCACAGGGCCGTTGCCGTCAGCGTTTGCGTCATGCGCTCGTCCATCGCATAGCCCACCAGCTCGCAGGTGAACACGTCCTTGATGCCGGCCAGGTAAAGCCAGCCCTCGCCGGTGGCTACATAGGTGATGTCGGTCACCCAGGCTTCGTTCGGCCGGGTTGGTGCAAAGGTCTGATTGAGCAGGTTGTCGGCCACCGGCAAGTCATGGTTCGAGTTCGTAGTGGCCTTGAACTTGCGCTTTTGCTTGCAGCGTAAGGCGAGCTCGCGACGCAGACGGACGATACGATCACGGCCGGCCGGAAAGCCCTGCGCCGTCAGTTCCGGCTGCATGCGCAACGGGCCGTAGGTCTGCCGGCTCTGCGCGTGCACGGCCTCGATGGCGACCTTCAGGCGCGCGTCGTCCTGCGCCCGCTGCGACGGTTTGCCGTTCGCCCAAGCGTAGAAACCGCTGCGCGAGACGCTAAAGACGCGGCACATGACGGTGACGGGAAATTCGAGTCGCAAGGTCTTCATGACCGCGTACCTGGCAGCGACTCCCGCGCAAAGTACGCTGCCGCTTTTTTTACGATATCGCGCTCCATGCGTGCCTCGGCGAGCTCTTTGCGCAGCTTGCTTACCTCGGCTTCCAGCTCAGGCACGGAGCGGCTGCCAGGAGCCACTTTAGGCGACGTACCGCGCTTTGCCGCACTCACCCAGTTGGCCAGCGTGCCCTTTGGAATGGTCAGGCGCAACGCGGCGTCTTCCAGCGTCAGGCCTTGTGTCAGGACCAGTTTTACCGCTTCTTCCCGAAGCTCCGGTGTGTAGGTTTTTGAGCGTGTCATATGTTCTCCAGTTGGTGAAGTTTACCAAACCAGAGTGTCCGAAAAAGTCAGGGTACCCCATGATTTCATGGCACCACTGTATGGCGATGCCATGCGCGCGAGGGGGTATAGGAAAGACGTTCCACGTTGGATGCTGCAACGTCCGAAGTCGACCCTCGCAGATCATCATTACAACTTACAGAGAAAAGGAGACTGCCACTTCTTGGCAAATCAAGCGTTGTCGCAGTATATGGTGCAGTATTTCCTGAAAGAGCCGATGTACCGTGATCTAATTGAAATCACTACGCGTTGGTATCGCAAGCCCCCTGAGCCCATGGCGCCGCTTCAAACCCAGAGTTCAAGCGGCAAGCTGCGGCGAGCATCCCTCGACCAATTATCTCTGACTGGCAATTGGACTTAACCATTCTGGCCCGTCCCTCAAGGAGGTTTTTGTGCCGCTTTTGGACGTGCTTGAAACCGTTTCCAATCTCCACCAAAGAAAATGGCTGGACGACGGCCTTATCGAAAACAGCTTTTCGGTTCCGGTCCGCTACTGGTGGCGGGCGCTCGAAAGCCATGTCGCCAAAATGCGGTCCGACTACCACGACGCCACGATCTACGAACGATGCAAGCAGCTCGCCGTAAGTTACGGCAAGGCGGAGTCCGTGGGGCGGCCGTGCCGCCGATTTCCGAACAGGACCTGGCCGTCTTCGTGACGTCCGAGGCAGCATAACCCGGCGCCTGCACTGCGCCAATTCCGGATACGATCACATGGCAACCCTACCGCGCGTCTTCATTATCGAGTCCCTCGGGTTCTCCGACGAGAAGGAGGACCGCTTCGAAGGTGGCATCCTTTCCCGAATGCTCCGGCTCAGCGGCTCCGAGCCCGAGTACATGTACCTACGCACGCGCAGAGAACTCGAAAAGGCCGTCGCCCTCTTTGAGAAAAGCAGGTTCCGATATTTGCACATATCGTGCCACGGCAACCGGCATGGCATAGCCCTTACGCTGGACAATTTATCGTTCGACGAATTGGGCGAGATCCTCGCGCCGGCACTGAAGGGCCGTAGGGTCTTCTTTTCGTCTTGCTCCGTCACCAATGCCGAGTGCGCAGCGTCTCTGTTCTCGGAAACCGGATGCCTTTCCGTGGTCGGCCCGTACAGGAAGATCGACTTCGACCGGGCCACGATTTTCTGGTTGGCCTTCTACCACCTCATGCTCCGCGACGAGGCGAGCGCGATGAAAGGCCAGCCAATACAGGAGACCGTATCGCGCCTCAAGGACATCTTCGGCGTCCATATGCGCTACTTTACAAAGTCGGCAAGCGCTAGCTCTGGATTCAGGAAGGTGGATCTATGAAAAACATCGAAGGGCAGCCTTCTGATATAACCAGCTCCCAGGAATCCTTCAGCATGGCGCCCCGTGACTTCGCGTGCATCCTGCTTCCGGCCGTCGACTACGAGTCGCAGCTTCAAGCCATCGGCTCCCTGCTGGAACAGCACAGGCAGAACGAACGGCGCAGCAGCGAAAGGATCCTGGAGATCGAGCGTGAACTGCCGCGCCTGAGCGGCATGCGAAGCCACCAAGCGAACGACGAGCGGGTCGACCTCCTGAACACGTCGGTGTATGCGGACGCGGCGCACAGCATGGCCGCAATCGGAATGCTGGCACCGTTCATCGAATCGGTTTTCTACCAGGCGTTCCAATCCGCCCGGACCCACTTCGGCGATTCGACCGATCTGCTGCCCGAGCATCCGAGATGGAAGGCGGATCCGGAGGTCTGCTGGGACTGCCGATTTATTTGGAAAAATGGGGAAAGGAGGGGAAATCTGATCGAAGGCATCATGCAGCTGTCCAACGCGACCGGACTGGAGGAATTTCTGCCGTCCGACCTTCGAAAAACGCTGGGCGCGGTGTTCGCGTACCGCAACAAGATGTTCCACCTTGGATTCGAATGGCCAATGGATGAACGGGAAAAGTTCCGCGCGCTCATCGTCAACGATAAATGGCCAGATCACTGGTTCGCGTGGGCGACGAGCGATTCCAAACCCTGGGTATGCTACATGACAGACGAATTCATTTCCGAGTGCGTCGCGCTGATCGGCAAGGTATTGCATGCCTTGGGCGTGTTCGCGGTGGAGAAGCTGCCGGGCGCAAGCGCTACCATGATTTTCGCGGACGCGAAAATCTAATTCTTTGTCTGTCTGTAGCTTTTTGTTGTGCTTTGTGATTATTGTCAGTTATTATGTTCGGCAGCAAATTGTCAATAATGCAAGTATCTTTCACGATAAGGAATAACATGCATTCCCTGAGCTACATACGAATTAAAAACTACCGCGCTTGCAAGGAAGTAGAGCTGCCACTTGAAGGATTTACGCCCTTGGTAGGCCAAAACAACACTGGCAAGTCAAGCATACTAGATGCGATAAAGTGGGTGTTGAAGCCAGGAGCGCTAGCTGAAACCGATTTCTTGGATGCGAGTCAGCCTGTAGAAGTGTGTGCTCGGATTGATGGAATTAGCCAGGCAATTATCGACCTTTTACCCGAACAGAAGCACCGGACAGCCATATCACCGTACTGTAATGGCGGCCGCCTTTGGATTCGGGCAAGTGCCACAGGCACGGGCGCTAAGGCGTGGAAAGCTGAGGTTTATGACTTCGACAGTTACACAGGCACTGGCGTGCCTGTGAATTGGCGAGACTATCCTACTGGCTTGCCTCAAGCGGTGTCGGCATTGCTTCCAGAGCCACTGCATATTGAAGCGATGGATGACATTGGAGAGGATTTAGGTAAGGCAAAGGCTGGCACGACAATTAAGGCATTACTTGATGAGATCATGGCCCCGATTCTCAAGACTCATGTTGCGTTGAACGAAGCTATGACAACCGTGAGAGGAATTCTCACTGCAAAGGGGGCCAACAGATCAGAGCATCTGAAGGATTTCGACACCGGCGTTACTACTGCTCTGGAGCCATTTTTTCCTGGTTTAGCTCTCGATTTAGATCTCCAAATTGTTGATATCAAAGAGTTCTTTAAGGCTGGAGACCTTCATGTGACAGATAAAATCACTGGGGACCGCCGTAAATTCGATCAAATCGGGACGGGGGCGCAAAGGGCCATTCAAATGGCATTGATTCGCTACTTGGCAAGGGTTAAAACGGCGGATCCCGCTACATCAGCCCGCCGCGTACTTTTAATTGACGAACCCGAACTGTACTTGCATCCGCAAGGGGTCCGCAGGTTACGGCAAGCGCTTTTTGAGCTGTCGAAGGCAGGTTTTCAAGTTGTCTTTTCCACACATTCACCGTTGATGCTAAGCAGAGAAAACGCATCAGACACCGTAATTGTTGGCAAGACGAAAGATCAAGGGACAACGGCTCGCATTCCACTCCGGGCTGCAGTGCAATCAGCGTTAGATGATGCTGAGTCTCAGTCAAGAACACTCTTTGAGCTTGGCAATGTAGCTGAAATATATTTTTCCGAACGAGTAGTTTTATGCGAAGGTAAAACTGATCGGCGTCTACTGCCGCTTGCCTATGAACGACTATTTGGCGTGGCTCCTGAACTGCATCAAATCACATTTGTCTCAATGGGGGCTTGCTCGGATATTCCCAAAGCGATGCCAGTTTTAGCCGCGATGGGAATCAAGGCATGTGCCATTGTTGACTTGGATTTTGCCTTTGTTGATGCTCGTAAAGGCAATGCCTCGCTGTTGCCAAAGGATCGCGCAGATGTGCAAAACACGAAGGATGCATTGAAACGAATGCAGGAAGTTCACAAGTTCCATTTGGGCGATAATGGACTGCCAGCAAAAGATAAAAAATCAAACTGGCAAGCAGCAGACACATGGGCGCTGTGGGCACAAGATGACGTCGGTAAGGGCATCGCAACGAGTGTTCATGATGAACTGAAGACGTTGGGAATTTGGATGTGGCCAAACGGCTGCATTGAGCAGGTAACCCGGTATGATCAGAAAGGGGAGGACGCGATAATTGCTCAGGAAGCGGAATTACGCGAGTTGGACGCAGCTGAGTTAGACTTGAAAATGCCTGAATTCAAAAAGTGCTTTGACTGGATTAAGGCTGTTAATTGACGACCCATGCCGTTAACGCCGCCCGTTGATCGTTCACCATTGCCAGCATCGTCCAGTCTCAGATCGTTCTCGGCCCACTAGCTGAGTTCGGCGCTCCGGTGCCCTAGACTTTTGACCCGCCCCCCTCAGTTGCGGCGTGTACAACCAATTGGGCGCGCAGCTCCTCGACATTACCATTCCATTCGGCCTCAGCCTCGCGTGCCTTGGCGGCCATCGCGCGAGCTTTCTGAGCTTCGTCCTTTGCAGCGCCCATCTCGGCCGAGGCTAGGAGTGGCGCCGATGAACTACAAAGTGGAATTCTCCAAATAAATCAATTAGTTAAGTATCTTTCTGCGAAAAAAACCGTAATCCCGGCCGACCCTCGAATTATGGCATATCTTACAATCCATTTTGTTGTTTGGAAATTTTAGCCTGACCTGATCGCGCGTGACCAGATCGCAATCGACGAAGACCGGACGCGTCCCCACCTTGACGATCATGTTCATCGTCGGAAAGAAGCTTTGCGTCGATGTAATGACTTCGTCGCCAGGACCGATGCCGCAGGTGAGCAATGCGAGCTCCATTGCGCCCGTAGCGGACGTCATGTGTTCATGAACACGGGATTTCGTGGGATCGGCGTGAAAGTCGCCTCAAATGTCAAAGAAGCGTTGGAGCTTATTGATACTCAACATTATCAAAATGATACATAAAAAATCCATGACACACAGGTAAGGAAACTGCCTCTGGCTAATTTTGAACAGATATCAATTCACTCATTCCGAATGATCTTTTGCCAGGGGAGCAGGGATGGCAGCACCATTGCGATACCCTTGCTGACGGAAATTTTCAAGCAAAAACAATTCGCGCTGTCGTTAGCCTCGACCGAAATGCCGCACTCGTCCGTGTGACAGGTCTCCCGTACACGAGCGAATAGTTTGCCGCGATGCGCCATGTCCATAGTGGCTGACATGCAACGTTGGTTTCCTACCCAAATGGGCGCACCGCAAGGCCGAGAGAATCAGCGTTCGATTCGCAGTTTGGTAGCCAATAGCCTAGTCGGTGCTCAAATCTTCCTGCTTTTTATAAAAATTGTTTTCCGAAGCCTAGACGGAAAATTTAGGCATGTTTGCTGTATATCTTTCTCGACAGCGTATGCCAAGATTGCCCCGGACACTAATCGATTTTTTGAATGAGCACCTAAATCTTCCCACATTGCAATGATGTCATGACTGAAATTGATAAGGGAGTGCAGACAATACAGGAGATACGCTAACCCCAAAGGTCCTGGAAGGAAGAAAGGGGAAAAGCTCCCCTTTCGCCTTGCGCTACCTCTCCGCGTCGAAAAGCCGTGCGAGACGCTTTATCGTTCGCTGTCCAATCCCGGCATCGCTTGCGACGGCGATATCAATTTCACCACTGTCGACCAACGCCTTGAACTGATCTTCAATTCGTATCGTTCGGTGTCTAGCCACGAAGTCAAAAACGTGGCCGGCATTGTCGATGTGAACGTCTTCGACACCGATATAAACGTCCGTCAAAATTTCCGTCCCCTCTGAAGTCTGCATGGGCGCAACCACAACAGCAGCGAGCAGCCAGGGTAACAGTGATGGGCTGCGGCCATTTGCTGCCACAGTGCACATGGCGAGTTCTTCGACGGTTGCTGCGTAGGTACAGGCGATGAACAAGGAATCGTCGACAAACCGGGCCAGCACCTCGGGTTTGGTATAGCGTGGATCGATCAAGAACCGCCTGTATCCTTGAGCATATGCACTTTCGATCGATGCAAGAAAAGGTAGCTGACTTACGGCCGCCGGTACTTGATCGAACTTGCTCATCGTGCTGCGGTGTCGCGGCAAAATGCGCGCTGCCAAGCCCAGATGCTCCGTCAAGGCAAGGACAGCCTCACCAATTTTGGTACCATGATTCTCGACGTCCTCTATAGATCCCAGCGCAATGATGCCTCGATTTTTCTTCGTAAACACTGCCTTTAGCTGGTCTGCCACCGGCTTTGGAAGGGCGCTCGTATCTGTCACTGTAGCCCCCTTGATCGGTTGGCTGTACTGGCGAACGAGGCCAGGCTGAAGATTGCCGTCGTCTCCTACAGTGCCGACCAAATTTTCGTGAAGGTCGTCGTCCCCCTTGTTAAGCAACATTACGGTTGCGTCGGCGCCTACCATTGCAGGCAACAGCGTGTCGAACAGGATCGCTACCCGATGACCGGAACTCTCGGCCCGAATGCAGGCCATCTCGACCCGGTCACTCGCTTCGCGCCACGACTGCTGATCGAGTTCGATCGGCCCAAGCACGACCAATGTACCGCTAGGGACTCGTTCCAGTCCACCCGACCAGAGTCCGTCGTCACCGAGGTTAATGGCGGCGTCATGTTCCATGCCGGCGCGTTCGGCATAGAACACAGCGCCGTCCGTCGCCTCCTGGTACCGCTCCACCAACGCATCGATTGCCGTCTGCGTCGTTGTGATATATACCCCGGCTTCAGGGCCTGCTGGCCAGATATAGGGTGTCGAGGCATTTCTCAGGTCAGCAGGTGGAAGTAGCAACTGCAGTAGTTCAGTAGAACTGGCTTCGTGATTGTATTTATTAGCAAGCCGATAGGCCAGGCGAGCTGTAGCTGAAAGGTCAAGTTCTTGTGCTTGAACGCGCTGGGGGAATGCCTGGACTTCAGGCCAATTTCGCAGTCCGACGAGCGAAGCGCTGAGGTCCAGTGCCTGGCCGTGTCCGATCTCGACGGCGGCGTCCTCTAAAAGGGCGCGCAGGCGCACCGCCAACTGCTTGAGCTGTTGAGTATTCATGGTTTCTCCACGGGCGGTGTTTCCGGTGCACGCTTTGCGGGCCGCCCATAGTTAAAAACCACGATATGGAAGGATTCTGGGTATACCCCGTCTTTGTCGTACCCTCTCAGGCGCGTGCGGCAGGTGACGGTAACCAGCTAGAATTATAGCCCTGATATGAATGCACGGCTACCAACTATAAAACACACCTGGCGATTACATTCCAAATAACCATGGGAGCGGCATCTGGCGGACGGCAACACTAGCGAGCAGACCTTGACTAAGTAAAAATGCTCAGGCTAAGCAAGATAGCTAAACGACGGAGGACATATCGGTTGCCAGTAAGCCGGGCACTATTCGGTTAGTTGACCGTATCAAATCCAAGGCATCTTGTTCTGTATATACCATCGTGGTAGTCAAGTCACTATGTCCTAGCAAGGAGGCTACATGTCGAATGTCTTGGCCAGTCAGTAACGCTGCCTTCGCAAAGGTATGTCTCAGCCAATGTGGAGATACTTGACGTAATAGAATTGACCGTTCAATGTCGCCAACAGATTCCAGAAAAGCTGCGGCCTCACCAAGGCGTTTCTTCACAATGTGGTATAGGCCATGTCGCGTTGTTACAGGTAGCCAAGCCTGAAAATAGCGCCGTGACTGCACGTCTTTGATTGCGCTACCGCCTGATAGCACAGCGGTCCTATTCGTTCGCGTTGACAGTAATAATGCGCTGTTCTCGGCTGTATCAGGGTGTGCCGCCATCCCAAAGGCTTCGCGATAGATTTCGAGTGCCTCAAGCACCGAGCGGGGCACTGGTATCTTTCGTTCTTTTTGGCCCTTTGCAGTTTCTTCACGAACCACCATGACCCAATAGGTTTTTCCATCCTGCGGATCGGATAGACGATAAAAGGCAGACATCGTGGCCTTAACCAGCTCGCTCGTGCGAAGACCCAACTCCCTCAGTGCAATAAAGATGAATCGGTCGCGGGCATACGCCTGGCGCCGGCTAAAGGTGGGCTTTTCCTCGGCATCCATTGCTTCGAGCACGATGTCATACAGGTCGGGAGCTACAGCACGATTGGTATTCACTTTTCTGACCGAGCCAGCACCATGCAATCCCATTGGATTGATTTGAATGTAGCCCATCTCTCGCCAGGCCCGAAACATCGCATGGATACATCGCTGGATGTCAGAACGGCTACTCTTAGACGGTCGCGTGCGGAAGGGCGTATGCCCGTCTTCGTCAGACCGTGCGTATCGCAAAGTTTCAGCATCCTGCGCGCACAAGGCGCTTTCAGGCAAATCGTTGAGGAATGCGAAAAATGTCTCGACGTCCTGGGCAGCCCAGCGAGAGGGTGGTACCAAGTGCACGTTTTCACAGAACCAGCGCAGTTTTGCCAGATGATAGCCGTAGGTCGCCACAGTCTCCGGGGAATTTCGCCGGCCGCGGCTGGCAATGGCGCGAAGCCATACCTGGGCTGCTTCCCAGTCGTCTTCCACTGGTCCCAGTCCATGAGAAACGGGCAGGGCGGTTGATAATGTGGCCGAATCCAAGACACGAATTTCGTTCACGGTAATGTGTCCTTGGAGAGAGAAGATGGAATAGATGCGCCATGACGATATGCTTGCTGTCGAAACGTTTCCAGAAGCAACAAATCCTTTTGGCGCTGCGCCTCGATCGCAGCGTAGCGCTCCTTCCATGCCCGAGCTTCGCTTCGTGCTTCATCGATCGATTGCAATGCGAAGGTACGTATGTCGGACACTTCACCGGTCAGTTTCACCACGGTCACCAGATGCTGACTCAATACTCGAGCGGAGCCTTCAGCTTCCTGCGTTTGCGCCTGTATAGCTTGGTGCGCGACTTTCAGTTCAGCTGTCAGCCGCGCGCAGCTGACGCGCAGATCACGAACCTGTACCTCAGCTTCCCGTAATCTCGATGCGTAGAAATTGACCTGCGCCAGGTCTGCCTGGCCGGTACCGCGAGTAACCCTCAACAATGTCGATTCGATCACCTCTGCGACCACTGCTCGCAGGGATCCGGAATCGTCGAGCGGCCGCGGCGCGTCTCGCTCGTCAAGAGTAGCCACGGTGGTGGGCATCGAAGCGACTTCATTGGCCAGCGCCTGCTTCTCTGCAGCGAGCGTACTGGTTGAAGGGCGCCGATCCTGCGCGTAGGCGCTCAGTAGGCGATGGTAAATGGCAGGGCTATATAAAAATTGCCCGTAATTTCCTGCACGGCGCGCAGAAAGGCACGCACAAAAGAGCGGTGATTGCGCGGGTCAAGTGGAAAGAGCGCCTGAAGCTCGGCCGTTCGCAAGGAAAGCGCACGGGCTTGCGCGTCTGTAAGGGAGAAGGCAGGCCTAGACATGGTGGCATTTCAAGATAATCTACGAGTACGATAACAGTCATAAATATAACTGTCAAATATCACTGCTTACCTTAGCACGCATTAAGGTAAGTTAAAATTACAAAGGAATTCTGGATTTAAGACTTGTTTTTTTGATGAAAAATGAGTAACAATTGTGGACAAACAATAAAGTCTGACAATAAATAATAAAGTCTGACAAAGGCCGCCTGGCGTGGCTTTTGGCCCTGGCAGCGGCTTTCAAGCGGTGTGTTTCCTTCCTCATGTCAATCAAAGAATAAGGTCTGCCCAGGCACAGCAGGCGTACTTCTGGGCCTGCCAGTGCCCTAGACCCATCAGGGCATAATTTCCGATTTGTGTAATGGTGTCCCTAGACGTGGTGTATGAGATGTGATTCTCAAGGGGCTGGGTCCCTGGTCAGTTGATCACGGCAGAGAGCCGTGCAGACTGATTTCCGCTCATGGATTGCAATCCTTTAAGCTGCATGTATCGCGACTGCAGCGACCACTCGTCGTTTTGTTCGAGCATCATGGCGCCGACGAGTCGGATAATGGCCTGGTCATTGGGGAAGATACCGATGACGTTGGTGCGTCGCTTTATGCGGTCATAGCAGGAGAGAAAACAGCCCGGGGCGAACGATTGACAGTGGAAGCTATTGATGGCATTAGAGCATGATACATCAGCTGCACCGGGCTGCATTTAACGCAAGTGCTAAAATCTAACATGGTAAATTCATCATTCCCACCCAATCCTGAAACAACCGTTTCCAGCGGCGGTGCAGCGGCCGCTGGCGGGCTGCGCTTTCAGGCGCAGCTCGGCGCCTATTTTGCCCTTGGTATCATTAACCCGCGCGCGATCGACCCCGTACTGGGACTAGGGAATACTGCTCCGCTCTGGATGCGATTCGAGTCCGAAGCGCCTGTAGACGATATTCTGGTCGCAACGTCTGTAGGCGGTTTCGTTGCCGTTCAGGCCAAGACCTCTGTCAACCTTTCGGCCGCGCCAAATGGCGGGTTAGCAAAGACAGTGCAACAATTTGTGCGACATTGGCTCGTATGCCGAGACGGAGATGGCTCGCAAGCGTGGAACCGCCCGCTGGCCCCAGACCGAGATCGGCTCGTTCTCGCGGTAGGCCCAGGCACCCCGGCATCTGTTCGTAGCGATTTGCCAGCAGCCCTTCGGTTACGGCTTCAACCTGGATCTGCTGCCTTGACCCGAGACCAAGAGCATGCATTTCGGGTATTTGAAAAGTGCGCCGAGCTGGCGTGGACTGGAACGACTTCCGAGCCTTGGAACCCAGAATACGTTAACGAACTTGCTCGCCTTGTCGTCGTTTGGACGTTTGATCCCGATGGTGCAGACTCGAGGGTAATGGTAACCATCGCGGAGATGGTCGCAGCACCCGGTCAGTCACGTGCGCTTTTAGCTGCTTTGCTCAACCTTTGTAGTCGTTGGATGGCTGAACGAGGTGGTGCCGATTCGGGGCGGCTACGACTCGCGTTGATGCAAGAGCATGTGTCACTAGCTGCGCCGCCGCTCTTCACCGAAGATATTGGCGTTCTTCAAAAGCATTCTCGCGAGATCGCTCAAGAATTGGAACGATACGAGTCTATCGACTGGGCAGCAGGAAATATTAAAGTTGCACGTGAGTGCCAAGGCGCGGTTCTATTGGCGGCAGAGCAGCAGTCGGTATTGCTTATTGGCGAGCCTGGGGCTGGCAAGAGCGCGGTTATCAATGCGCTAGCGAGAGAGCTTCGCCAAAAGGGTGATGTGATTGAGCTCGCTGTGGATCGCTACAACGTCGAGAGCCTAGATGATCTGCGTGTTGAACTTGGACTCCAAAACAGCCTTGTCAACGTAATCGAAGCTTGGGATGGACCGACCGACGGATGGCTGATCATCGATGCCCTTGATGCAACTCGGGGAGGACGGGGCGAAGGGGCCTTCCGCTCGCTGATTGAACGCGTTTTAGCGCTTAAAGGGCGTTGGAAGGTAGTCGCATCTATTAGAACTTTCGATTTACGAATGGGAATCAGGTTTCGTGAACTTTTTCCCGGACAGGCTCCCGATGCCGGATACCGTGACCCGACCTTTCCTAACGTGCGGCACGTGCTCGTCCCTGCATGGTCGGAGCACGAATTCAAGCAAGTACTGGTTCAGGCGCCGGAACTGGCCACCGCACTGGCTGGTGCACCCACGAAACTGCAACATCTAGCGGAGGTTCCCTTCAACACGCGGCTCATCTACGAGCTGCTTCAGAATGGAGTTGTCGCGGAAACCTTGCGGAGTTTAGGCAGTCAGGCACACCTCTTGCACCTATTTTGGGACTACAGAGTCCTTTCCCTTGGGGTAGGAGCGGAAGCATGTCTGCGCCAAGTCGTACAAACTATGCTCGATGCCCGAATGCTCCGTTCTACAGCACAGGCTGCAAGTGCTACGAACTCGCATGCGTTTGACGAGCTTTGCCACCGCGGCGTGCTGATCCGAGTCGAAAATGATCGTTATGTGCAATTTCGGCACCACCTACTGTTCGATTACGTTGCCTCTCGCCTGCTACTAGACCCAGATGCCATTACCTCTGGACGAATGAGGTTTCCGAAGGCCGAGGCGAAAGGGTTAATGCTAGCTCCAGCACTTGGATTCCTGCTGCAAGAGTTGTGGGCGAGCGAGACAGACCGCAGTCGCTATTGGACAGCTGTCGAGCAAATCATCGGCGATAAGGAAGGGGATCCTGTACTGCGAAGTGCGGCTGGTCGACTAAGTGCGGAACTCCCCGAGGTTTCAGAGGATTCCAGGTCTCTAGCCCAGCACGTGATGACAGGAGATGTGCGCGCTCTGACAGCACTCGGTCACGTTGTCGCAGCCCTGGCAGTTCGACTGGAGGACGATTCAGACGTCTTCTTCAACCCTTGGGTCACTTTGGCCGGGGCGATTGCGGATAACGTAGAGCGGGTGTCTCACATTCTACGATTCCTAACTCACTTGCTCGTAAATGCCGCCAAACCGCCGCAGCTAACGGTGGAGGTTGGCAAGGCCGCGCGTGCCTTGCTTCGTGACTCCATTACGCGCGAAGTGGTCGGGGGGCGTGCTGCATCTCTCATTCCACTAGTCGTCGCCACATTTTCGACCGACCCAACCGAGTCAACTACGCTACTCGACAAAGTCTTCGATCCAACGCGCGCTGCAACTCACCGGTGGGAAGACGTACCTGCGTTATGCAGGGAGATCAAAAAGCTTGCGCAGGTAGCACCCGGGTTTGTAGCTCAGGTTTATTCCAATACCTATGCTGGCAGCGTCAACTCCGACGTAGTGACTCGCCTGGGAGAGAGCAAAATCCTTTCCCTTACTTCAAACGCGGGGCAAGACTACAGCATGGCGCTGTACTCGCTGTCGGAGTACTTCCCAGACTTTCTATCTGGTCATCCAGCGGAAGCAGTCGATGCGCTGGTCGGCGCGGTCGATGCATATATCTCTAGGGAGCATGCAAATCTCGTAGGCGCCGAAGGCGAAGTCGTGCCAGTAAGCATTGACGGGAGAATATTGCGCCTCAAATCAGATGGAAGCCATATTTGGGCTCACGACCCCGACAGCCA
Organism: Janthinobacterium agaricidamnosum NBRC 102515 = DSM 9628; assembly: GCF_000723165.1. NCBI lineage: Bacteria > Pseudomonadati > Pseudomonadota > Betaproteobacteria > Burkholderiales > Oxalobacteraceae > Janthinobacterium > Janthinobacterium agaricidamnosum. Next base: position 2,730,757 of record NZ_HG322949.1, on the reverse strand, counting down.
ATATGGTCAAGACGGCGAAGCTCTAATTGCGAAGTTCACCAAAGCGCTCATAGCCCTGCCTGAGACGGCTGCAGTCTCGGTGGCGAATTATATGCTCTCAAGAATTGAGTCGGCGATCTTTTGGGCAAGGCTCTTTCTTGCTGCCGTGCGCCGACAGGACAGTCTCGTCGATCTGCTGTGGCCTATCGCTGCAAGCGGATCTTGGCTGACACTCTCAGACACACGTAAAGACGCGATCGACGTGGTGGCCGCCGGATATTCGAAGCGCACGCCTGTCGAAAAGCAAGCTCTCGAACAGATGGCACTTACATTTGACACGAGTGGTTATATGGACCCAGTAGCGGCAAAAGAAGCCTTCCTAGGGCGGCTCTTCAACGCGGTAGGCGCTGATCAGCTCGTTACTAATGAGGCTCGAATGCATGTCACTTCCGGGCTCGAGGAAACTCATCAAAATAATGAGCGTATCTTCCGCGTCGATGTTCGCTCAATTGTGAGCGGCGCATTTGACTGGATTCGGAATCTTGACCGGTCGTTGCCGTGCAACGCTTCCATGATAACGGCAATTGAAGCGGCGAGAGATTACCTGGGCGAATCAGGGCAGCCGACAAAACACGAGGTAGAAACATCAAGGGTGTTCGATGTGTTGGAGCCGGTCGCGCAATGCCTCTTACCAAAGGAACTTAATATTGACCTCCGGCGAATGGGCGAAGGCATCATAGGTCAGGCCTGCGCCTTGCTCGCTGAGGGTGAGCGACTTGTTTGCAATGATGAGGAGAGCGATCCCGCTGACCGCTTCCTGAGCTTTCTGCGGATAGCCGTTGAGTCGGAAAACCCGACGGTGGACGATGAAACCGAAGCTCAATTCGAGAAATCTCAAGCATGGGGCTCGCCTGCCCCGCGCGTTGAGGCTGCAGTGGCAGCACTCGACGTATGTTTATCGCGCCCGGAACTATACGCTCGTCTGGGCGACGATATCGATCGCTTACTCGGTGATCAGCACCCCGCGACGCGCCTGCAAGCGGCGACTCACCTAATACGTATCTGGGACATCGACCGCGAGTCGTTTTGGACGCGTCTAGATGCGCGGTTCAGAAATGAGACCAACTTCGGCGTACTAAGCCATCTCGCCGATCTCTTGCGAAGAGTACTTCATGCCGACCATGATCGAACGGAGTCTCAACTTCTTGTTGCTCTGCAGCGCTTCGACGGTACAGTAAACCACGCCAGGATTGTTGAGCTGACGGCCGACATTGTCGCTATTTTGGCAATAACGTATTCGAGTGAAGCTGCAGTGGCTTTACAGTCTCGGTGGATCGGAGACCCTGTTTCGTATGTCAAGCCGCTGCGTAAGATCATCGCGACGCTTAGAGGAGCCATCGCACTTGGGCTTCGGCCCGGCGAACCGGACGACAGCAGCGTCCGTCACCGCGCGCAGGCAGTGTTGCACCAAATCGTACTGTCCGCGAACGGTGTGCTTATCAATTACGACCCTCGGGTCGAGGTGCCAACGGAACAGGTGGACGCGTTTCGCGCGTGTATGGATCTTTTGGATTCCGCAGGCTCGGAACTGTATTTCGCAACTGGGAGAGCAGGGGGAGAAATTGCGGGGCTGAGCAACGCTGCCTGCACAGCCTTCCTCGCTGAGACGGCGGAAACAATTGAACGCATCGGTGATCGTGCGTCACCACACACGATCTATTATCTTATGCAGTTGATCGAAATTCTTGCCCCTTATGACGCGGCGAAGGCCTTCGATCTCACCGTTCACGCAATCCGTTCTGGTGGCGTCGAAGGGGGCTACCATTTCGAGTCACTTGGCGCCGATTTGATGGTTCGAATGGTAGGTACCTTCCTAGCGGATAACAAGGAGATTTTCGAGAACGAAACACGCCGTAAGGCACTAGTTGATTGTCTTGAGATCTTTATGGACGCGGGATGGACTGCGGCGCGGCGCCTGCTGTACCGCTTGCCGGAGCTCATCCAGTGACGCGCGAGACCGACGAAGTAACTTTCGAGCGTGATCTCACCGAGTTGCTCACGAGATTCGATCGCTCACTCGAGAGCGACGCGCCCGGGCCCTACATTGGGGAGGCCGCTGGCGCCCCCAATGAGCATGTGACGCGCGTACATCTGCTCGACGAGTTTGTGGAGCTGCTTGGCTGGAAGCTTGGGCTTGGCGGTGATATGGCTGAAGAGGCCCGGCTGAGAAATGGCACTGTGACGCGCATGGACTACTTAGGCGTCGCGTCCGAGACGAACACGCCTGTCCTTCTTATTGAAGCAAAGGCCTGGGATAAGCCATTTATTACGCCTCGTGGAACGAATACCAATTACGAATTCTCGTCCCTCATTGCTCAAGCGATCAATCATTGGCGAAATGAGGGGGATCGGGCCACGTCGCCAGCGACAGCGGAATGGCATGACTATGTTGAGCAGGTCGGCGGCTACGTGTGTGGACTTCTTGACCGGTACGAACACGAGCTTCCGCGGGCGGTCTTAACAAGTGGACAGTGGTTAGTCGTTTTTAAGCGCCCCATCGCGACGTTTTGTCGCGAGGTGCCAAGCGCAACCGACATCGAAGTGTTTCGCAAGGTGGACTTCGTCAGGAGGGCAAGCGAGCTGTATGGCCTACTCTCCGCGGCAACACTTCGAGTTGAACTTCCGTTTCGCATTCGCGCGGCGCAGGTGCTCAACTACGTCGCTCCCGAGGCCGTCGTCGATTGCTTCCATGCGCTTCATCTCAGCTATGAAGCTAGCGGATCGCAGCTGTTTTCCCCTCGCCCGCGCATTCTGGTTTACCCGGCGCTTGTGCTTCGGAGCAATGACGGCGCGCTATTGACTGTTATCGAAGGCGCCGAACCGCTGGAGTTGTCCTACAACCGAGCGGTTGATGATATGAACCTTGCGCTAGAGCCTCACTTGACCCAGGTGGCAAATGCAGCCGAGGCTCTACTCAGGCGAGTCAACGAGTATCTCGGACGTGACGTACCGACCTCGAGCCTGGATGAGTTCCCTGGCTATCCGAGTAACTCAGGCGAAGTTGGCGTCAGAAGAAAATTATTAGTGCGGCGACATCCAACAGCATTAGACCACTGGTTGTTAATCACGGGGACAGCAACGCACTTTCTAAAGCTGGCACCCGAAGTCGCTTGCCGTTACCATCGTTGGAGGGAATGTCATGCAGACGGAGAGGGGGGAGAAACTGGAGCCATTTCCATGCCGCGCACTGGCAAGCCCAGGTCGTTCTTCATTGACGAACAACCACACCACTGCGCGCATCAGGGGATCCAAGATCGCAGAGAAGCGCGTTGTCAAATCCCTCTAATTGATGAACGTGTCTGCTGTAAGGCTTGCCTGTTTGAGACATTATGCTGGACGAGCACTCGGCGCCCACCATTACCCTGCGGCAGATAAGGACTTCCGGAAGGCGCGCCAGTTGGCCGGCCCATTGCGGCACAGACCTTTAACGTGCTGGCGTTGCAGTTATGAGGTGCGCCGAGAGGGAGCCATGGCCGACCAAGCTTCGACGCATTTGTGTCAAACTTTATTATTGCAAGAATCTAGGCACCAGCGTGAAAGTCGTCCTTTGTGTCAAACTTTATTTCGCTCGTCGGTACGAAGCTAAAGGGATAAGTCATTGATTTTTAATGGACCGTTGTGTCAGACTTTATTATTCGTCGACAACAATGGTGAGATTTTCTGTCACCAGAAAATCCTGCCACGCGGTCTTATGATCCTGTATAGCCCGGCTTTCTCTGGCCTTTAAAGAGGCCAACAATTTTAGTGACTTTCTTGCCTGAGACGCTGCCGGAAAGATGTGTGGGAAGTACGTCGCAATGTGGAATGAATCATTCCAGGGAGGCCGTTGGAAATGGAGCTTGCTCTTTGCTCTTGATAGGGGGATAAATCTATAATGCTTTTTCGCAGCGTAACTTTCCAGCCCGAAATCCAACTTCGAGCATACGGACGTGCTGCAAGAGAAGACGTCGAGTCGTCGAAGTCGGGAGAAGCATGCTAGACAGCGGCAACGCGTTGATTTAGCATCGGCCAGCTGCATGTATCTCATTTTTCCTTCGAGGCGCCGCTAGACTCAGGATTACACCTAAATTAGGGACTTACCCCATATTAGCTGTACAGCTAATATGGGGCATATCCGACCAAGCCATGGACTTTCACATAAATTGAGAACAATTCTAGTGTCTTTTTAGCGGCGATACAGCAGCATGGACAGGTACACAAAATATGAGGGGCCATCAGCGACTACCGGCTGTCACCTAGTATGGCGGGCAGAAGCTCGAGCGCAAGTAGATGCTTTTTACCTCGCAGCGATCACCGCCATCTCTGCGGTTGTCAAGACATGGTGGAAAGAACAAATTTAGTGACTTTCGTATCTTGGCGACAAAGCGGAGAAGCCGCGCGACATCTAGTGGTACCTTTTCGACGATTTCGCAAACACCCCATGATGATGTCGCAAAACACCCAGACTCATGTTGGCGTACTTTGATCTATACATACCGGGTAAGTCCAGAAAATGCGGTTTCGGCCATACCCGGTACGATTAGATCAATCAACCCGATACCTTTACATCAGAGCGTTCGTACTAATATCAGGACGATGAAAATCGCAGTGTTTCCTGTAGACAATTTAACATAATATAAATTATGCGAAATTATAAAATACCGTTACGGCCCATGTCCCCATGGACAAACCTTCCACACACGGCCAGTCGCCTCAGCATGTATCCCAATCGCAAACACGATTTCCAGTCGGGATCATCTCTTCTTGCCACCCAGTACTTAACCCATGCTCCTCATGGCCTTCATTAATGACCGGAGCTGAGTCTGGTCAATGGTATTCCCCAGGGATACCGGGGTATCGGCCTGCAGCGCTGTGCCGTAGTCTTGCAGCTGTGCACGGCTCTTGTCGCTGTCCTCCAGCATGTCTGACTTGAAGTTCTCATCAGTGTTTTCCCCCGGAATTGTTCATGCCTGCGTGGCCATCCGGGCACTTTGAAAGATCAGGCCGACAAGCTTGCCTTGCGCCACCAGCTGTGGCCGCTGGCCGATGAAGCTCCCCGGGTGCCTGGATTCCGTGGTGGATGAAACATGAGAAGCTCGCATCTTCAGCGCTCCTTTTACGCTATGCGTCAGGCTGCAAATTCACACGCGATACCCGAAAGATTCTTTTTTATCAAGCCGAGATCTTACACCGATCAATACTGGGCAACGCAAAAGTTGTAACGTGAGTTGTTATTTTGCAACCTTCTATGGAACCGTTTCCAAAGCTTTAAGACTGAAACCGCCATCTTTTGCCAACATGGCCATTAAATCAGCCTGCGCACTGGAGAATTGAAAGCTTGACATGTCGAAAGACTCACGATATCTTACCCAAAAATATTTCCATGTGGCAATGTTTTCATTGCTCATAGAATTTAAGTACAGCCGCATTCCAGTGGCTTTTATTTAAGAAACAAACATGACGAGTGTCATACTTGCAATGGAAAATGTTTTATTGGCAAGTAACCAAGGGATGATTTTGACCGCTCGCGATGCGGTCGATTTTTCGACGCAGATGTACCAGTAGCAGATGTATCAGCAGTAACAGTAATAAACCAAAAAAGGAGAATCATGAAAAAAACACCACTTCGTAGCGGTCTGAACTCTGGGCGGTTACGGCATCTTTCAACACACGGCTTGCCACTGGCGCTGACGTTGTTGCTGGCAGCTTGCGGCGGCGGCGATTCATCGTCCAGCGGTAACACCTCGCTCAAGTCCCAGGTTTCGGCAAATGCCGCGGCGGAAGTCGCGCTCACCCCGGTGAGCGCGACGGGCAGTTCGTCCGAGCGTGGCGACCTGAATGGCGCGGCGGCCATCGACCGCAATATGAATACCCGCTGGGGCAGCGGATTTTCCGACACCGAGTATCTGACGCTCGATTTCGGTAAATCCGAACAGATCAGCCGGGTACGCATCGACTGGGAAAACGCCCACGCGACCAAGTACCTGTTGCAAGTGTCCGACGATAACCAGAACTGGACCACCATCAAGACCGTGGACAACAGCCAGGGCGGCACCGAAGACGTGCTGGTCAACGGCCAGGGACGCTATCTGCGCATGCAGGGTGTCGCGCGTTCGTCGCAATACGGTTATTCGATCTTCGAGATCCAGGCATTCTCCGGCACGCCGGTGGTAGCGCCTGATCCGACTCCGGAACCGGATCCGGATCCTGTTCCGTTGCCGGATCCTGGTCCGATCGACACCACCAAGCCGGGTGTCCCCGTCAAACCGGTGGCGGCAACTTCGTCGACCCCGGAAAACGGCGGTCTGTCGGCGGCACTGGCGATCGACGGCAAAGCCAATACCCGCTGGGCCAGCAAGTCCGAAGACGACGCGTGGATCCAGTTCGACTTCGGCGTCAAGACGCAAGTCGGCTACATGAAGCTGCTGTGGGAAAACTCTTACGGCAAGCAATACAAGCTGCGCGTGTCGGATGACGGCGTCAATTGGTCGCAACTGCGTTACATCACCAATGGCAAGGGCGGTACCGAGGAATTCTTTAACCTCGGCGTCAATTCCCGTTATATCCAATTGCAAGGCGTACAGCGCGCCACGCAGTATGGCTATTCCTTGTTCGAGGTCGAGTTCAAATCGCCAGGCAGCGACAACACGGTGCCGACCGCTGAAACGTCGGCATTTAGATTCCCGGCCAGCGGCAATGGCTGGACTCCGCTGCCGACTTACGACGAGCCGCTGGAAACGTTGCAGTTCACGCTGGCGGACGGTACGCTGGTGACACGCTTCGGCGTACGCGGCGTCGGCCGCCATGGCCGCGAGCGCGGTGAGGATTGGGAAGTCGGTTTCCCAGGCGCCATCAACCAGACCATCGATCCAATCACCGGCATGCCGGTGGACAAAGGCCCGGGCAATTACCTGACCTTCGTGCCGAACTACTTCCAGAACCGTACCTGGGGTATCGAGGTGATCGATAACAGCCGCGTGCCCGGTGTAACCAAGCCTATGCTGAAGGTCAACGAGTACATGCAAACCGATAACCTCGCTGGCGGCATCGCGTTCTTCCGCGCGTTCGACCGGCCGGGTGCAACCGGTTACGGCTGGATGAACAATGGCGAACTGGCCGTGAACGACGGCAAGGTCTGCAAATCCACGCCTTATCCGGCCAATGGCCGGCTGTACAGTGCCAACGGCATCAACAGCTCCTGTACGCTGCTGATCCGTGACTACCCGGGCCATGGCGACCTGGATGCAGAAGGTTACCCGAACGGCAAGAACGTACCGGCGCGTCCGCTGGTAGTCGGCGATGCGATCGAAATGTCGCCGTCGATGTTCGCCGCACCGGGTGCGATGCCCGCCAAGGGCGACAACGGCGGCATCCGCTACTACTCGACCGAGATGATGTATGTGGTCGGCCAGGGTCTGCGGCCATGGGTCGGCGTTTTCCCGCGCCTGAACTCCGCGCCATTGCCGGCTGAAACATTGACCGGTGGCCTGGGTTCGGTGTCGTATGACTACGCGGATAACGGCAGCTGGATGTTCCAGCAGCCTGCAACCAACATCGGCATGCAGAACATGCAGCGCTTTGTCGAAGGCCGTCGCCTGATTCATACCAACCTGACGACCGGCGAACACAACGAGCCAGGCAATGACCGCTTCACGCGAGTGGCCGGCCTGCAAGGACCACGCTTCAATCAGTCCTCCTGCTTCGCCTGCCATGACGGCAACGGCACCAGTCCGGCACCGTTAGCAGTGAACCAGCGCCTCGACAAGATGTCGGTACGGGTTGCCGTCACCAACGCCAACGGCCAGCAAGTGCCGCATCCGCAATACGGCACCGCGATCCAGATGAACGGCGCCGCCGCCAACGGCGCGCCGCAAGACTGGGGTACTGGTGTGCGTGTAGCGGGCTTCGAAACCAGCACGGTGAAACTGGCCGACGGTACCTCCGTCGAGCTGCGCAAGCCGACGCTGGCCTTCGATGGTCCGGTACCGGAAAACTTCTCGCTGCGCTCCGCCCAGCGGATGGTCGGCGTGGGTCTGCTGGAAGCCGTGCCGGAAGCGGACATTCTTGCCCGCGTCCGCACCACTCCTGATGCCGATGGCGTCAAGGGTGTGGCTAACTTCGCCTACGATCCGGAAACCGGTGCAGTGCGCCTGGGCCGCTTCGGCTGGAAAGCAGCCAAAGCGAGCTTGCGTCAGCAAAGCGCCGAAGCGTTGCTGCTGGATATGTCGGTGACCTCGCCTATCTATCCTAACCGCGCTTGCGCCAACGGTCCTGTCAGTTGCGCGGCCGGTGGCACGCAGAAAGGTATCAGCGAGGCTGATCTGCAATCGATCACTCACTACCTCGAGCTGCTCGCCGTACCGGCACAACGCAGTGTAGCCAGCGGTTTCCCGAAAGGCGTTGCTCCGCTTCCAGATCTGGATGTCAATCCGGCGCAAGTCAACCTGGGCGCCCAGGTGTTCAAGAGCATGAACTGCGCGGCTTGCCATACGGTCGAAATGAAGACGGGTTCTGGCCACCTGCTGGCGGAACTGCGCAATCAGACCTTCCGTCCGTACACTGACTTGTTGCTGCACGATATGGGTCCTAAGCTGGCCGACAAGTTTATCGAAGGCCAGGCCAAGGGCAGTTACTGGCGTACCGCCCCATTGATGGGCATCGGTTACGCCGATAAAGTCGCCGGCGGTACCGGTAAAGCAGGTCTTCTGCATGACGGCCGTGCGCGTAACGTGACCGAAGCCATCATGTGGCACGGTGGTGAAGCGGAGGCATCGCGTCAACGTTTCGAGAAGCTGTCGAAAGCGGATCGCGATGCGCTGCTGACGTTCATGAAGTCGCTGTAATGATGTAAACAACGTTTTGTAAGTTTTTACAAAACCGGAGGCCGCCGCGCAGATACCTGCCCGGCGGCCTTTTTTATTGGCAGCCTTGCGGCGATGCCTTTGGCGTAAAACGAGGGACAGATGGCATTCAGCGCATTTCCTGCCGCGTTAAGCTCACTCGCATCATGCAAACACGTCAAGAAAGGAGCCATCACATGTCTCAACAAGAACAACTTATCGGACCGCAAGACGACGCCGGCTGCGGATTGGGGCGCCGCCATTTCTTGGGCGGAAGCGCCGCGATAGGCGGACTGATCGCAAGCGCCCAATTGGGCTTCAGCCCTTGCGCTGCCGCGGCGCAAACCACGCCCGGGGCCAGCGACCTGCTGTACCGGCTGATCGACGCGATTCCGGACGGCGCCAAGGCCGCCGGACTGTTCGCGCCGGACGGTATTCTTGAACTGCCCTATCTGTACTCGCTGGGCCTGGAACCGCGCTATGTCGGGCGGGCCGCGATCGCCGCATTCTACGATTCGCTGAAAGACCTGTATGTGGATTTCGGTTTTTCGCGCGCACAGACCAGGGTGCTGATCGACACGCCGGGACAGCTCTACGCCGAATATGTCACACGCGTGACGACCCGCGGCACACAGCGGAAAGTCCGCTATCTTTTCGCGGCCAGGATGGTGGTCGAGGGTGGCCGGATCACCCATCTGCGCGAATTCCTGGATGTGCTGTCGATTGCGCGCGCGCTCAATCCGAACGGCCTGAAGGACTTGCCGGCTTTCAGCGCCGAGATTGATTCGGTGCAGCCCGGCTACCGGAGCTGAGCGCCCTGCCGTTGCGCATCAGGGAAAAGGCGGAGGCCCATGATGAGCAGCGCCCGCCTCCCTGGCTTAACTCAGTTGATAGTTGGAAAAGTCGGCGGTGACCGTGTTCTTGTCCCATTGCGGGCTGCCGTCCGGATTGCGCACGAACACGCGGCGTTTGGTCGGGAAGCGGATGCCCTGGAATTCCTGGTACTCCGACAGGAAGTGGGCGCCCGGCGATGCGCCGGCCACGTCGACCTTATAGTCATGCCGGCGCAGCAAACCATCGTCGCCAAAGTACAAGACCTGTTCCTGGCTATGCGTGTGTATGTGTGCGGGAAAGCGCACTTTCAGGCCGCGCAAGGTTTCACCGTTATGGCTGATCGGCGGCACGTCGCTGAAAGTGAAACCCGGCCGTGCCAGCAAGAACGGCGTCACGAAATACAGCCAGGTGGCGTAGCCGTTGAAATAAGCCAGCTGGGTTGGCGTCCACGGGCTCTCCCAAGTGTGGCCGGCAAAGGTGGCGCGCGGATCGGGTTGGCTGGCGATTTCTTCGCCGGCCTTGGTTTCAATCAATACTTTTTCTGGAGTGAAAGTCATTTGCCAGTTCGGATCGCCAAAGCCATCCACCCGCAGCCATTGTTTTTGCAGGTCGGCGGTGGCGGTACGCGGCTTGTCATCCATGTCGATGCCCTTCATGCTCCACAGGAAGCCGCCGACCACGACCGATGCCGAGACCTGGCTGAACTTGTTCCATTGTGCCAGGCCGCCATGGGCGGCGATCGCTTCGAGTAACAGTGGCGGAAGTTGGGTGCTCATTAATTTATACTCCTTTAGAAATAGCTGGAAAAGAGACAGCGGACCTGGCCGCTGCCGCGTCGACATTGACACTAACAAGTGTAGTAGCGGCAACAACGCCCCAATTGCCATTTAGCCCTCCTTTTGAGTCACCATGAAACGCATCGGTTTGATCGTATTTCCCGAATTTCAACTTCTTGAACTTGCCGCGTTGACGCCATTCGAGATGGCCAATGCGGCATCGCCCAAGCCGCACTACACGCTGGAAGTGTTGTCCGTCGATGGCGGCCTGGTGAAAAGTTCGATGGGGGTCGAGATCCGCACGGTCGCGCTGGCCGACCAGGAATTCGACACTTTATTAATGGCCGGCAGTACCCAGGTGCTGACGGCGCCGCCCGGCCTGCTGAACAAGCTGCGCAGCGCCGCACCGCATGCCCGGCGGCTCGGCAGTGTGTGTACCGGGGCGTTTATCTTTGCCGAAGCCGGTTTGCTGGACGGCCGCCATGCAACCACGCATTGGGCGCTGGCGCGCCAGCTGCAGCAGCGCTTCCCGAAAATTCATGTCACCGAAGACCGCATTTTCACCGCCGAAGGGCGGATATGGACGTCGGCCGGCATGACCGCCTGCATCGATATGGTGCTGGCGATGGTCGGCGACGACCTGGGGCTGGCCGCGTCGCGTTTTATTGCCCGCCAAATGGTGGTGTATCACCAGCGCCCGGGTGGACAAGCCCAGTTTTCGGCGCTGCTGGAACTGGAGCCGCAGTCCGACCGCATCCACAAAACACTGATCTTCATCAAGGATAATCTGCGCAATGAGCTGAGCGTCGAGCGCCTGGCCGGGATCGCCAACTTGAGCAAGCGGCAATTCACTCGGCAATTCCAGATGGAAATTGGCCAACCGCCGGCGCAGGCCGTCGAGCGTATCCGTGTCGAAAGCGCCCGCATGCTGCTGGAATCGGGCGGCCATTCGATTGAACGGGTCGCCGATTCGACCGGCTTTGGCGACCCCGAGCGCATGAGAAGGGCATTCCGCCGCATCTTCGACCAGCCACCCCAGCACTTCAAGCGCAAGGGACAGCATGGCGTCCCCTCCCCCGCCTCCTGATCTGCATGGAATATAGAACGTTGATTTCGCCTCAATATATTACACAGGGTATCAAGTAATTTTCAGAAAACGGCATTTATCTACTCAAACGGCATAAGTATAGTGAACTCCTCAAACAACAAAACAGGAGTCTTACCATGCCATACGTAAATATTCGGATCACCAAAGAAGGCGTCACTCCCGAGCAAAAACTGGCACTGATCGAAGGCGCCACCGACTTGCTGACCCGCGTGCTGAACAAGAATCCTGCGACCACCTTCGTCATCATCGATGAAGTCGAAACCGACAGCTGGGGCTTGAACCGCGAAAACATCACCACGCTGCGCGCCCGTGAAGCCCGCGCCAAGGCCGGCGACAAGCCGCAAGACTGATCTTTACCGACACTTGCGCGTGCCCGACATGAACAGTTTTTTAACTATCTCAAAGGAAAATTCATGAGTTCGAATATCGTCATCGTATATCACAGTGGTTACGGCCATACCGCCAGGATTGCCGAAGCCGTCGCCGCGGGCAGCGGCGCCAAATTGCTCGCCATCGACGCCGAAGGCAATTTGCCGGACGACGGCTGGGATGTGCTGGACAAGGCGCGCACCATCGTTTTCGGCAGCCCGACTTATATGGGCAACGTCAGCTGGCAATTCAAGCGTTTCGCCGACGCGTCGTCGGCGGTGTGGGCGCGCCAGGGCTGGAAGGACAAGCTGGGCGCCGCCTTCAGCAATTCGGCGTCGGTCGCCGGCGACAAGCAAACCACGCTGTACACCCTGTTCACGCTGGCGCAGCAGCACGGCATGTTGTGGGCCGGCACCGGCATGATGCCAAGTAACGCCAAGAGCGCCACCCGCCACGACATCAATTACCTGTCCTCGTTCGCCGGCCTGGCCACCGCCTCGCCGTCGGATGCGTCGCCCGACGAAATCCCGGCCGGCGACCTGGCCACCGCGCGCCTGTTCGGCGAACGCCTGCGCGACGTCACGGCGCGCCTGGCCTGATCCCTGCAACCGGATTCCATTGAACCTGATTCCATCAAGATAGAGAGAGACCATGAGACAGCTTACCCTGGTTAAAAGCGCGGCCGGCGCGATCGCCGCCGCCGTGGCACTGTACGCCGCCGGGGCTTCCGCCGCGCCGGCATCCGCGGCGCATGAAGCCGTCGTGCAAAGCACCGCGCCGATCGCCGCCGAAGCGCCGGATGCCAAGATCCGCCTGACCCGCGTCAGCCCGGCCTATTGGAAAGTCACCTTCGCCAGCCCGCCGCTGAACATCGTCGGCCCGGCCGAAGTACGCGAACTGGTCAAGATCGTCGAAGCGATCGAGGCCGACAAGCAAGTCAAGGTGGTGGTGTTCGACAGCGCCCTGCCTGACTATTTCATCGCCCACTACGACTTGCTGACGCCGTTGCAGGAATCGACCGGCATGAAACCGGGACCGACCGGCATGCATCCGGTGCCGGACATGATGGTGCGCATCGCCCGCCTGCCGATCGTCACGATCTCGTCGATTCGTGGCCGTGCCACCGGCATCGGCAGCGAACTGGTGCTGGCCACCGACATGCGTTTCGCCAGCCGCGAAAAAGCCGTCTTGTCGCAGTGGGAAGTCGGCGCCGGCCTGGTTGCCGGCGGCGGCCCGATGGCCCGCTTGCCGCGCCTGGTCGGCCGTGGCCGCGCGCTGGAAATCCTGATCGCGTCGGATGACATCAACGCTGACGTCGCCGAGCGCTACGGTTATGTGAACCGCGCACTGCCAGACGCCGAACTGGACGGTTTTGTCGATACCATGGCCAGGCGCATCGCCTCGTTCGACCGCGCGGCGATCATCGACACCAAGAAACTGGTGAACCGCGCCAGCCTGCCGCCGGACGCCGAGATGCAGCCGGGATGGGACGCCTTCATCGCTTCGGTGCACCGTCCCGCCGCCCGGCAACGTTTGAAGGCGCTGATCGACAAGGGCTTGCAACAGCCAGGGGAAATTGAAAAGAACCTGGGACAAGCGACCTTCAGCGAGAGCAAATAAGTTTCAGCCATCTTGCCGAAAGGCCAGTCACGGGAAGGCGCCGCCCGGCCCTTCCCGTTCCTATTTCCATAGTGTCATCAGAGGAACCATGCCATGCAGAGCGACCACCACGCCAGTATCGAGGCCATCGTCGACGCTTATTTAAGCAGCGTCTACAGCGGCGACACAACCACGCTGGCCCAGTTATTCAATGTCAACGCCCAGGTTTTCGGCGAAATTGACGGCAACGCTTACCACAAGCCGATCGCCGCCTACCTCAACGGCGTCGCGTCGCGCCAGAGTCCGCAGGCGCTGGGCGAGCCTTACCGCATGCGTTTGCTGGCCGTCGACCAGCTCGGCAGCATCGCCACCGCCACGCTGCATTCGCCGATGCTGGGTTTTAATTACCAGCTGTACCTGACGCTGCGCCGGCTGGAGGGCAAATGGAGCATCGTCAACAAGACGTTTACCAATATCGGCACCGAATAATCGGCACTGATAATCGGCATCCAATCTAACAGCATCGTTTATTCAGCGTCGGCGCGGCCGCAGCGTCAGCGTATATCGAACCGCACCCGGCAGCAAAGGCTGCGCCTTGCCATGGACCCAGTCGGCATGGCCGGCCAGGAAAAATGGGCTCAGCGGATGGCCGCTCTGTCCGCCCGGCATATTGAACAAGCCCTGCTCTTCCCTGCCTGGCGCCACCACCAGCCGTTCCGACTGGCCAAACTGCGGGGCGCTGACGCGCGGCATGTCGTCGTCGCCCGGCAAGGGATCGCGCGGCGCGGCCAGCCAGTAGTCGCCGAACGGCAATACCGTGGCCAGCGGATGGCGGATGTCGGCCCGGTTGCGCTGGCCCCAGCTGGCGTCGGCCAGCCGCTGGCCATGCGCGGTCAAGGTGCCGATGACGCTGTCGATCGCGCTTAGTTCAAGCTGCTGCCAGCTGGTTCCCGCAGGCAGCCAGCCTGGCGGGCGCTCGCCGAGCAGCCGCATCGCCAGTTCGCTCCAGCGCGGATTGGCGATCTCGACGCTCGCTTGTGCCAGCCCGGCGGCGGCCATGCGCGCATCGGCATCGGCAAACAATGCATCGTAAATGGCGCGCGAGTAGCCACGCGCCAGCCGGTAGGCGACGCTGCGCACGCCGGCCGGCTCATCCCAGGCCGATTCCAGCAAGCGGCGCAATTCGGCGCGCGCCGGATGGCCGGCAACTGCCGCCGGCGTCAACGCGGCCAGCGCCAGCGCGCGCCATTCGGCCATGTAGCTCGGGCTGGTGTCGAGCGCGATCGCCATCAATGCCGCTTCCGGCTGCTGGTCTTGTCGCCATTCCCGCAGCACCAGCAGCCGGTCGCGGATTTGGCGCGCCCGCGCGCCAAGATCGGCGCCGCCGTCGCCGAGCCGCGCGTAATCGGCGCCGCCCAATTGACGGTTGTTGGCACTCCACAAGATCCCATTGGCGGGATCGAATACGCGCGGATAGTCCGCGCCGTCCAGCATGGCGTGCCAGTCCGGGCCGCCACCCGCCGCATACGGAAACGTGGCGCCGAAGGTCGCCAGCCGGCGCGGCAGCGGACCGGCAATGCTCCAGCCTATGTGTCCGGCCGCATCGGCCAGCGTGATGTTTTGTGCCGGAATGCCGGCGCGCGCCGCCACGGTCGCGCCTTCGGCGACGCTGGCGGCCGACTCCATGCCGAACAATTGCAGGTTGACGGCGTTATTATCCTGGGCGATCCAGTGCACCGCGTATTCGCGGCCGGCGACCTGGCGCAACAGGCCGCCGGCGCTTTCCTGCACCATCAATATGAACGGAGCGCCGCCCTTGACGACGATGGTTTCGCGATAGTCGCTGACCGGCTGCCATCCGGCGCCGCGATCGACCTGGCCGGGGTGGCCCGGATCGCGCCGCACTTCGATCAGGTCGAGGTAATCGCCATAGCTGTTGGTCATGCCCCAGGCCAGCTTGCCATTGCTGCCGACCACGAACAGCGGCGTGCCGGGCAAGGTCAGGCCGACCACGCGCCGTTGTCCGCCATCGGCCGGATAACGCATCGCCGCGCGGTACCAGGTATTGGGCAAGCGCAAGCCCAGGTGCATATCGTTGGCCAGCATCGCGCCGCCGTGTCCGCTGGCCGGACCGGACCAGGCCCAGGCATTGCTGCCGACCGCCAACTGCGGCGTCCGCATCGCCACGCCGGATGCATGGCCGATCCAGCCGGGACCGATGGCCGGCAATGGCGGAGTCGGACTGGCGATGCCATCCATGTCGAGCGGCGTATCGAAACGGCTGCTTTCCGGCAACAGCAGCGCCAATTGTTCCGGCCTGCTGTGCTCCCTGATCCAGCCGCGGGCGAATTCGCGCGGTTCCAGATTGCCTTGCAACAGCTGGTACATGCTCCACACCACCAGCAAGCTGTCCTCGGCGCGCCATGCCTGCGGCGCCGCACCGAGCGCCAGGTATTCGAACGGCCGCAGCGTCAGTTGCTGCAAACCCTGGTTGATGCCGGCCGTATAGTGTTGCAGGTGCGTCCGGCTGGCCGGGTCCAGCTGGGCCAGCGCCGCGACGGCCCGGCTCCGGAAACGGAAGCGCCGATGGTTTTTATCCTGTTCCAGCGCGGCCGGCCCCAACAAGGCCGCCAGTTCGCCGGACGACGAACGGCGCAGCAAGTCCATCTGGAAAAACCGCTCTTGCGCGTGCAGGAATCCCAGCGCATAAGCGCCGTCGTTACGATCCGCTACGGCGATCATCGGCACGCCGCCGGCGTCGCGCTGGATGCTGACCGGCGCGCTCAAGCCGGGCAGCGTGACATCGCCGCCGAGCGCCGGCAAGCTGGCGCGCAACGCGCCATAGGCGGCCAACAGCAGCAGCAAAAACAAGGAAAGCGCCAAGCCAAGGATCAGCGCCAGCCGGAAACGCAGCTGCCGCGTAGCCATCAAGCGCCCTCCCCGTGGCTGCCAGGCGCCAGCCCGGCATCGGCAGGCGGCATTATTGAATCGTCAATTGCTTGCCGCCGCTGCCGGCCTTCTTGGGCAGCGTCAATTCCAGGATGCCGTCCTGGTAGCGGGCTTGCGCGGCCCCATCGTCCACTTCCTGGGGCAAAGTGAAATTGCGGTATTGCTGGCCATAGATGCGCTCGCTACGCACGCTCTTGCCGGCGCCATCGTCGCTGCGCCGCTCTTCCTTGACTTCGGCGCTGATCGAGACGCGGTGGCCGTCGATCGATACCTTGATGTCTTCTTTGCTGACGCCGGGAATTTCGGCATTGACTTGGTACGATTGCTCGGTTTCAGAAATGTCGACCCGCATGCGTGCTGCGACGTCGCGGTGGCGCAGCGACAGGGGCGAAAAGAAATCGCGCACGATATCGTCAATATCGGTAAACGGGTCGAAGCGGGCCAAGCCGCCAAAAGGATCGCGGGATGTCAGATTGTTAGTCATGGTGTGCTCCTTTACGCATAGAAGGGCACCGGGCCCGCTGGCCAGCTTGCTGCTGGCCTGGGGCGCGGCGACGTCTTTCCATCCTAGGATTACAGCATGACGAGCATTTGATATAAATCAAATGAGCTGCGTCAGACGCCGGACTGTTGCTCCTTGCGCCGCAGTTGCCGCCGGCGCAGCAGCAAATACACGGCCGGCACCACGAACATCGACAGCAGCGGCGCGGTAATCATGCCGCCGACCATCGGTGCGGCGATGCGCTGCATCACTTCGGAACCGGTGCCGCTACCCAGCATGATCGGCACCAGGCCGGCGATGATGACCGCCACCGTCATCGCCTTGGGCCGCACGCGCAGCACCGCGCCTTCCCGTATCGCATCGAGCAAGCCGCTTTCGCCATCGCGGCCCTGATCCAGTTGCGCCTGCCACGCCTGTTTCAGGTACAGCAGCATGATCACGCCGAATTCGGCCGACACCCCCGCCAGCGCAATAAAGCCGACCCCGCTGGCTACCGACAGATGGTGGCCCAGCAGCCACAGCAGCCAGATGCCGCCGGCCAGCGCGAACGGTAATGTTGCCATGATCAGCGCCGCTTCATCGATGCGCTGGAAGGTCAGGTACAGCAGCACGAAAATAATCAACAAGGTGGCCGGCACGACGATTTTCAGGCGCGCGGTGGCCCGTTCCAGGTATTCGAACTGGCCCGACCAGGCGATCGAATAACCCGGCGGCAACTTGACCTGGCTAGTCACGGCTTGCTGCATATCATGCACCGCATCGCTCAGCGCACGCTCGCGGATATCGACATACACCCAGCCGGACAAGCGTGCATTTTCGCTTTTCAGCATCGGCGGCCCGTCGTTGATGCGGATGCTGGCCACGTCGCCGAGGTGGATTTGCGCGCCGCGCTCGGTCAGTACCGGCAACTGGCGCAGTTTTTCGACCGAATCGCGCACTTCGCGCGGATAGCGCAAGTTGATCGGGAAACGTTGCAAGCCCTCTACTGTCTCGCCGATATTGTCGCCGCCGATGGCTGACGCGACGATGCTGTGCACGTCGGCGATATTCATGCCGTAACGGGCCGCCGCGTCGCGGTTGACGTCGATATCGATGTAGCGCCCGCCATTGAGACGCTCGGCCAGCGCCGACGACACGCCCGGCACATGCTTGACGGCAGCTTCGATGGCGGCGGTGACGCGGTCGATCTGCTGCAAATTGGCGCCCGACACCTTGATGCCGACCGGACTCTTGACGCCGGTGGCCAGCATGTCGATCCGGTTGCGGATCGGCGGCACCCAGATATTCGACAGTCCCGGCACCTTGACGATGCGGTCCAGCTCATCGACCAGCTTATCCGGCGTCATGCCCTTTCGCCATTGATCGCGCGGCTTGAACTGGATCGTGGTCTCGAACATTTCCAGCGGCGCCGGATCGGTCGCGCTTTCGGCGCGGCCCGCCTTGCCGAACACGCTTTGCACTTCCGGCACGGTCTTGATCAGGCGGTCGGTTTGCTGCAACAGTTGCGCCACCTTGCCGGCCGAAATGCCAGGCAAGGCCGAGGGCATATACAGCAAGTCGCCCTCGTCGATCGGCGGCAGGAATTCGCCGCCCAGCCGGGCCAGCGGCCATAACGTGACCAGGGCCAGCAGCGCCGCCGCCAGCACGGTGGTTTTCGGGAAGCGCAGCACGCGTTCCAGCAGCGGCCGGTACAGCCTGATCAGGACACGGTTCAGCGGATTGCTGCTTTCATCGGGAATCTTTCCGCGTATCAAATATCCCATCAGCACCGGAATCAGGCTGACCGCCAGCCCGGCCGCGGCCGCCATCGCATACGTCTTGGTGAAAGCCAGCGGCGCGAACAGCTTCCCTTCCTGCGCTTCCAGCGTAAATACCGGAATAAATGACAGCACGATGATCAGCAGCGAGAAAAACAGCGCCGGGCCGACTTCGGCCGCCGCATCGCCGATCACCCGCCAATGTTGCTCGCCCTGCAGTTTCTGGCCCGGATGCGCATGGTTCCACGCTTCGATATGTTTATGGGCGTTTTCTATCATCACCACCGCCGCGTCGACCATCGCCCCGACCGCGATCGCAATGCCGCCCAGCGACAGGATGTTGGCGTTGACACCCTGATAATGCATGACGATGAAGGCAATCAAGATACCGACCGGCAAAGTGACGATCGCCACCAGCGCCGAACGCGCGTGGAATAAAAAGAGCGCGCAGACGATGCCGACGACGATGAATTCCTCGATCAATTTGTGCTGCAAGTTATCGACCGCGCGCCTGATCAGGTGGGAACGGTCGTACACCGGCACGATCTCCACGCCGGCCGGCAAGCCGGGTTTTAATTGTTCCAGCCTGGCCGTGACGGCGGCGATGGTGTCCAGCGCGTTTTTGCCCGAGCGCATGATGATAACGCCGCCCGCCACTTCTCCTTCGCCATTCAGGTCGGCGATGCCGCGGCGGATTTCCGGCCCGACCTGGACCCGCGCCACGTCGCCCAGCCGTACCGTGATGCCGCCGGTGCTGGTGCTCAACGGTATCTTGCGGAAATCGTCCAGCGACGTCAGGTAGCCGGACGAACGCACCATGTATTCGGCTTCGCCCAGTTCCAGCAGCGAACCGCCGGTTTCCTGGTTGGCGCGGCGCACCGCATCGATCACCATCGCGTGTGGAATGTTGTAGGCCACCAATTTGGCCGGATCCAGCACGATCTGGTATTGACGCACGGCGCCGCCGACGCTGGCCACCTCGGCCACGTTCGGCAACGCCTTTAATTCATACTTCAAGAACCAGTCTTGCAAGGCGCGCAGTTGCGACAAATCCATCTTGCCGCTGCGATCGACCAGCGCGTATTCATAAATCCAGCCGACGCCGGTGGCGTCCGGCCCCAGCGCGGTCTTCGCTTGCGGCGGCAGCCGCGCCTGCACCTGGTTCAGGTATTCCAGCACCCGCGACCTGGCCCAGTACGGATCGGTGCCATCCTCGAACAAGATATACACGAAGGAATCGCCGAAGAAGGAATAACCGCGCACCGTCTTGGCGCCCGGCACCGACAGCATGGTGGTGGTCAACGGATACGTGACCTGGTTTTCGACGATTTGCGGCGCCTGCCCCGGATACGAGGTGCGCACGATGACTTGCACGTCCGACAAATCGGGAAGCGCATCGAGCGGCGTATGGGCCAGCGACCAGATGCCCCATGCGCTCAACATGACGGTGGCCAGCAAGACCAGGAAGCGGTTGACGATGGACCAGCGGATGAGTTTGGCGATCATGGCGCCTCCTTTTCAGGCATGCTCATCGGCATATTCATCGCGCCGGCGCCGCTAGCGGCAGCCGCCGGATCGCCGATGCGCGTCAGCGTGCCTTTCAGGCTGGCTTCCGAATCGATCAGGAATTGGCCGGACACCACCACTTGCTGGCCTTCCTGCAATCCCTTGCGGATTTCACTCTGGCCGCCGGCTTCCTGGCCGACCACCACCTCGGCCGGCGCAAACTTGCCGCCGCCCACAGCCAGCATCACCACGCTGCGGGTGCCGGTCTGGATTACGGCCTCGCTCGGCACCAGCAACACCTCACCCTGAGCGCCACGTGCGGAGGGGTTCAGCTTGATGGTGGCAAACATACCGGGCGTCAATTTCGCACCGGGATTGAGCAGTTCGATGCGGGCGATCAAGGTGCGGGTGGTCGTGTTCACACCAGGCAAGATCGCACCGACCGTGCCCTTGAATACAGTATCCGGCAAGGCAGGCAGGCGCGCCTCGACCGTATTGCCGGGACGTACTTGTCCAGCCATGCTTTCCGGCACTTCCGCATTGACCCACACCGTGCCCAGGCCATTGATGCGGAACAGCGACATCCCCGGCGCCACCGTCATGCCGATGCGCGCGCCCAGTTCGGTGACCACGCCGCCCAGCGGCGCGGTGATGGTCAGCCGCGGCTGGGTCTTGCCGCTGTGCTCGACCTGGCCGATCTGCTGTTCCGTCATGCCCACCAGGCGCATGCGCTGGCGCGCGCCGTCCAGCAAGCCCTCGCTGCCCGGTCCCGCCATATGCCGTACCGACAGGTATTCCTCTTGCGCGGCGACCCATTCCGGTACATACAGGTCCAGCAGTGGCTGGCCCTGGCGCACCGCATCGAGCGGCGCCCGCACATACAGTTTTTCGACAAAACCATTGCTGCGCGCTTGTAGCTGCGCCACGTCGCGCTCGTTATAGGCGATATTGCCGGCCACGTCGAACGGCGCCGTCAGATGTCCTTTCGTCACTGGCGCGGTGCGGATGCCGAGGTTTTGCTGCACTTGCGGGTTGATGCTGACGCCGCCTTCATGAGCGCCACTATCGGCGCCATCGGCATACACCGGCACCAGTTGCATGTCCATGAATGGCGATTTGCCGGGTTTGTCGAATTTCTGGGCCGGCACCATCGGGTCGTGCCAATACAGTACTTTCTTGTCGCCCGCGCCTGCTGCCGGTTCTGCTTGGATGGCGTCGATGGCCGGTCCCGCCTGCATGGCGTGGCTGGCGCCGAGGCGGTACAAGCCGGCGCCGGCGGCGGCCAGTACACCTGCCGCCAGCAAGGCGATGATGATCATGCGTGGTTTCATGGTGTATTTCCTTTCAGCGACAGCGACATGGGCATAGGGGCCGGAGCAGTTGATTTATCGCCGTCCGGAAAGATAAAAGTCAGTTGCGCCCACAGCCGGGCAGTGTCCGCCGCCAGTTGCAGCGCCTGCAAACGCAGCTCGATTTCAGCGCGCCGCGCGGCCAGCACATCGGCCAGGCCGGACTTGCCGCCACGATAGGCGGCCAGCAGCGCCGCCGTGCGTTCCTTGGCCAGCGGCAACAATTCATCCTGATAACGCTGGCTCCGTTCGCGCTTGTTGTTCCACTCGGCTATCCAGCCCTGTATATCGGCCAGGTGCATGCGCTGCGCTTCTTCCAGCGCGTCGCCGGCCTGACGCTCGATGGCCAGCCTGGCCGACAATTCACGGTCCTGGCGATTCTTGCGGTCCCACTGCAACGGCACCGACAAGCCGACCGAGACCATGTTCGAATATGCCGAACCGCGCTGTTGATAGGCAAACTCGACGCTCCAATCCGGTTTGCGCTCGGCCTTGGCCAATGCCACATCGGTGCGCGCGATTTCCTGCTGCCTGGCCAGCAGCGCCAGTTCGGGGTGATGCTTCAATTGCGCATCCAGCCGCGGATGGTCGAGCGGGATCGCGCTCATATCGGGCGCACTGGCCAGTGACGTATCCGCGGCGGGACCGGCCCAGCGCAGCAGCATGGTATTGGCGTTGCGGACACGCAATTTGTACTCGCTGGCCCGGTCGTCCAGCGCGACCAGCGCAGCGCGCGTCGCCAGCCAATCGGCCTGGCTGCCGCGTCCGCCCCGATACGCGGCGTCGGCGGCCTGCACTTCCAGCTGCGCCGCCGTGCCCTGCTCGCGTATCAGCGTCAACATTGCTTCGGCATAAAACCGGTCCAGCCACGCGAACGCGGTATCGCGTTCGATGGCGGCGCTGGATACTTCTTTTTCAGCCAGCGATTTTTCGGCTTCGCGTTCCAGCCGGCCGCTGCGCAAGCGCCGCTTGTCGGCGCCGGTCAATTCCTGCGACAGGCCGACCCGGCGCATGGTCATGAAATCGCTATTCACGCTGAGGCGGTCGGCGCCGCTGACCGGCAAGTTATCGATGCCGAACTTCAAGACCGGGTCCGGCAAGCGGCCTGCCGCGACCGCCATGTCGCGCGATGCGGCGGCCGCCTCGTCCTGGCCGGCCAGTTGCCGGCTGCGTTCGATGGCCAATTGTTGGGCGCGGGCCAGCGTCAGCGGAATGCCGCTGATTTCGCCCGCATGCGCATGGTTATGGATGGAAAAAGCCAGCAGCGCGGCAAAAGCCGGGCCGGCAAACAAGGACAAGGTGCGCGCCGCTTTCGGCGCGCCTATCAGGTAAGACATGATAAATCTCCAGACGACATGGAACAGCATCGGCCATGCACAGCGCATGGCGACGGCGGACTAAGCGGTCTGGAAGATTAAATTCGGAAACAGCAGTGGCGGATGGCAAGCGGCGGCGCGGTACTGCGCAGCAATAACAACGGCGGCGATTGGGCCGGCAGCGCAATATCGGCCGCTTCGATATAACTGAGGGTCAGCGTCAGGCCGACTGCCATGAATGGCGGGACTTGCGGAAAATCGGGTTTATCCAGCGATTGCTTTTCGCCATGCGTATGGGCGTGGCACAAACTCGGATGTTCAACGTCCATGCCGGTACACCCTGGCATGTTTTGCATGCCAGCGACAGACGCCTTCAGCACCGCCTCGCTATCGGGTGCGATGCCGGTATTCGGACAGGCGTACGCCGCCACCGCAAGCTGCATGAACAGCATGCTGAACAGTGCAATCAGCACAGTCACAAAGCGGAATGGGCGGGATGTTTTCATCGGCGTAGCGGTTATAGACTTGCGCATCATAACAAAATGCCGAAATTCCTGTCAAACACCCTCATTTTTGGCTGCCGTGCACAGGCAGCGCAAGGCAGCGCACGCACGTTTGCAATACTTGCAATTTTTATAGATACGTTAAAATCGTGCACCTTTATTTGTTGCAGTCATGCTCAATGATGAACTCCAAAGCCGCGATCGATCCCTTCAGCTTCCGCCGTATTTTGGCCCGCAACGTCACCCTGCCGCTATTGGTCGGGGTGGTCACCGCCGCCGTGTTTGTCGGCCTGATCCTGTATTTGCTGTCGGCGCTGCGCTCGGTCGAGCATTCGGAACGGGTGATCGGCAACGCCAATGAAGTGATGAAACTGTCGGTCGACCTGGAAACCGGCATGCGCGGCTTCTTGCTGACCGGCGATGAAACTTTCCTCGCGCCGTACAAGGCCGGCAAGGCCAAGATCAGCGTCGAAATGGACACGTTATTGGACCTGGTCAGCGACAACCCGCTGCAAGTGGACCGTTTAAAACGCGTCCGCGCGCTGCAAAAGCAATGGAATATCTATGCCGAAAGCATCATCGAACAGCGCAAGCACAACCAGGAATACCTGGCCCGCGTGCGGCAAGGCGAAGGCAAGCTGGAGTTCGATGAAATCCGGCGCGAAGTGCAGTCCTTCCTGGCGATGGAACAGCGTATGCGGCAAGAAAACAGCGATGCCGCCGAACAAGGCAGCGCGATCGCGGTGGGTGTTTTCGTGGTGCTGAGCCTGTCGTTCAGTGGTTTGCTGGCGTTTTTCGGGCGCCGCGAATTGCTGCGCCTGTCGGGAATCTACAATGCCGCGCTGGACCAGCAAGCGGCCAATAATGAAGTATTGCAGCAGCAAGCGTGGCTGCGCACTGGCCAGAGTGAATTGGCGGCATTTACCAGCGGGCAACTGGCCTTGCCGCAACTGGGGCGCCAGATCCTCGATTTCCTGGCCCGTTACCTGGACCTGGGCGTGGCGGCCATGTATGTCAGCGACGACGACGGCAGCTTGCGGCGCACCGCCGTGTACGGTTTCAGCAGCGAAGGCGGCCAGCAGAAACAGGTATTCAAGCGCGGCGAAGGCCTGGTCGGCGAAGCGGCGCGCGAACACCGCTTGATGCACGTGCGCCAGATGCCGCGCGATTACCTGACCATTTCATCCGGCCTCGGCAACGGCGCCCCGCTCGACCTGGTGCTGGTGCCGGTGGTCAATGAAGGCAAGGTCAATGGCGTCATCGAACTGGGTTTTACGCGTCCGGCGACCGCCCGTGAACTGGACTTCCTGCACCTGATCGGCAGCAATGTCGGCATGTCGCTGGAAGCGGCGCTATACCGCCAGCGTTTGCAGGATGTGTTGGAAGAAACCCAGCAATTGAATGAGGAATTGGAGGTCCAGCAAGAGGAATTACGGACCGCCAATGAAGAACTGGGCGAACAATCGCGCGTGCTGGAACAATCGCAAGCCCACCTGGAGAATCAAAAAGCGGCGCTGGAACAATCGAACCAGCAACTGGCGGTGCAAGCGCTGGCGCTCGATCAAAAGAATATGGCGATCGTCGAAGCCCATGGACAACTGGAAGCGCGCGCCGGCGAATTGCAGCGCGCCAGCCGCTACAAGTCGGAATTCCTGGCCAATATGTCGCATGAATTGCGCACGCCGCTGAATAGCTCGCTGATCCTGTCGAAACTGCTGGCCGATAATAACGGCGGCAATTTGACGCCGGAACAAGTGACGTTTGCGCAAACCATTTATTCGGCCGGCAATGATTTATTGAACCTGATCAACGATATCCTGGATATTTCCAAGGTCGAGGCCGGCAAGCTGGAATTGCGGCCGGAAGCGGTCGAATTCGCCGCCTTGACGACCAGCATGAAGATGCTGTTCGGGCCGTCGGCCGAGCAAAAAGGCCTGGAATTCAGCGTCCAGCTGGCGCCGCAATTGCCGCCGTCGCTGGTCACCGATACCCAGCGCCTGGAACAAATCCTCAAGAACCTGTTGTCGAACGCGATCAAGTTCACCGACCACGGCAAGGTCGGCATCAGCGTCAGGCTGGACGGCGACGCTTGCGCTGCCTTTGTCATCGAGGATTCCGGCATCGGCATCGCCCTGGACCAGCAGGAAAAAATATTCGACGCCTTTCACCAGGCCGACGGCACCAGCAGCCGGCGTTATGGCGGCACCGGCCTGGGCCTGTCGATTTCACGCGACCTGGCGGCCTTGCTGGGCGGCGCCATCAGCCTGAGCAGCACGCCGGGCCAGGGCAGCACGTTTACCTTGACGCTGCCGCTGGAATGGCGCGCGCCGCAAGCGATCGTCCCGGCCACCTTGCAGCCGCCCGCCACTGCCGCTGCGCCGGCGGCGCCGGAAACGGCCGAAGCCAAACCGCAGCCGGCCGCGGTCCCCTCATTCAACGATGACCGCAACAACGGCCGCCCCGGCCAGCGCTCGGTGCTGGTGATCGAGGATGAACCGTCGTTCGCCGGCATTTTGTTCGACCTGGCCCATGAAATGCAATACCGCTGCCTGGTCGCGCACGGCGCCGACGAAGGCTTGAAGCTGGCGGCGCAATACTTGCCGGATGCCATCTTGCTCGACATGGGCTTGCCGGACAGTCCCGGTTTGCTGGTTCTGCAAAAGTTAAAGGAAGATCCGGCCACGCGCCATATTCCGGTGCATATCGTATCCGGCAACGACCATGTGCAAGCGGCCATGCAACTGGGCGCGATCGGTTATGCGACCAAGCCGCGCAGCCGCGAGCAACTCAAAGACGTGTTCCTGAAGCTGGAATCGAAGTTCACCCAAAAGATGAAGCGTATCTTGCTGGTCGAGGACGACGAACGCCAGCGCGAAAGCGTGATGCATCTGATCAGCGACGACGATATCGAAATCACCGCCGTGGCACTAGGCGAGGAAGCGCTGGAGTTGCTGCGCAAGAATATCTACGATTGCATGATCATCGACTTGAAGTTGCCGGATATTCAAGGCAACGAGTTGCTGGAACGCATGGAACATGAAGAACTGTGTTCCTTTCCGCCCGTCATCGTGTACACCGGACGCAACCTGAGCCGCGAAGAAGAAGCGGATTTGATGAAATATTCGCGCTCCATCATCATCAAGGGCGCCCGTTCGCCGGAACGCCTGCTCGATGAAGTGACGCTGTTCCTGCACAAGGTCGAGTCGGAACTGTCGAGCGAACGGCAAGGCATGCTGCAACAGGTGCGCAGCCGCGAACGGGTATTCGAAGGCCGCAAGATCTTGCTGGTCGACGATGACGTGCGCAATATCTTTGCGCTGACCAATGCGCTGGAGCAAAAAGGCGTGGTGGTCGAAATCGGCCGCAACGGGTTTGAAGCGATCAGCAAGCTGGCCAGCGTCAGCGATATCGACCTGGTGCTGATGGATGTGATGATGCCGGGCATGGATGGCCTGGAAGCGACGCGCCAGATCCGGCTCGACCCGCGCTTTGCCAAGCTGCCGATTATCGCGATCACCGCCAAGGCAATGAAAAACGACCAGGAAGAATGCCTGCAGGCCGGCGCGTCCGATTACCTGGCCAAGCCGATCGAGCTGGACCGCCTGTATTCCCTGCTGCGCGTGTGGATGCCGAAGATGGAACGGATTTAAGGGGGCACCTGGTATGTCGCACCGCCAGCACGAGCATGGGCCGGAACTGGAGCAGATGCGCCAGTTGATGGACGCGATTTACGAGCAATACAGCTACGATTTCCGCGACTATTCGGTGGCGTCCTTATGGCGCCGCGTCAAGCGCGCGGTCGAGGGTTTGCATGTGGATGGCATTCCCGCCCTGCAAAAGCTGGTCGTGCGCGACAGCGCCGCCTTCATGCAATTGCTGCAAATGCTGACCATACCGGTGACGCAAATGTTCCGCGACCCGGAGTTTTTCGCCGCGCTGCGCGAACAGGTGGTGCCGGTGCTGAAAACCTATCCGTCACCGAAAATCTGGGTGGCCGGCTGCAGCAGCGGCGAAGAAGCATTGTCGCTGGCGATTTTATTGAAGGAAGAAGGTTTGCTGGAGCGCAGCACCATCTACGCCACCGACATCAATCCGCAGATACTGGACAAGGCGCGCAAGGGCGTGTTTGCACTGGAAAAAATGGCCCTGTACTCCAGTAACTACCAGCAAGCGGGCGGCTTGTCAGCCTTGTCCGATTATTACCGGGTGGTGCATGAAACCGTGCAATTTGATCCCACGCTATCGAGCAACATCATTTTCGCCGACCACAGCCTGGCGACCGACAGCGTATTTGCCGAAACCCAGCTGGTGTGCTGCCGCAACGTGTTGATTTATTTTAAGCGCAGCTTGCAAGACCGGGCGCTGGGCTTGTTCCGGGAATCGCTGTGCCATCGCGGCTTCCTCGGTCTGGGCAGTAAAGAGAGCGCCAATTTTTCGGCCCATGCGGCCAGCTTCGAAGCGTTGGGTAATGACAAGTTGCATCAAAAACTATACCGTAAACGTAGCGTCTGAAAGAGCTTATGAAGAGTAAAACCAGCACCAAATTGCTGATCGTCGATGACTTGCCGGAAAACCTGCGTGCGCTGAATGCGCTGATACGCGCCGACGACCGCAGCGTCTACCAGGCATCGTCCGGCGAAGAAGCGCTGGCCCTGCTGCTGGAACACGATTTTGCGCTGGCCATCCTGGATGTGCAAATGCCGGGCATGGACGGTTTTGAACTGGCCCACTTGATGCGCGGCACCGATAAAACCCGCCATATTCCGATTGTCTTCGTCACTGCGGCCGGCAAGGAAATGAATTACGCCTTCCAGAGTTATGAAAGCGGCGCCGTCGACTTCCTGTACAAGCCGCTCGACATCAACGCGGTGCAAAGCAAGGTCAATGTGTTTGTCGCGCTGTACCAGCAGCGTAATGAAACCCGGCGTCAGGTATTGGCGCTGGAACAAAGCAGGCTGCAACAAGAGGCGTTATTGCAGGAGTTACGCGTCACCCAGGCCGAATTGCAGCGCTCGCTCAAGATGCGCGACGAATTCATGTCGATGGTGGCGCATGAATTGCGCACCCCGCTCAATACGCTGTTCCTGGAAACCCAGATGCGCACCCTGAACCTGGAGCGCGGCAATCACGACGCGTTCGGGCTGGAGCAATTGCAAAAAATGGTGGCGCGCGACGGCCGCCAGATCCGCAGCATGGTGCGGCTGATCGACGACATGCTCAACGTGTCGCGCATCAACAGCGGCAAGCTGTCGATCCGGCGTCAGCCGGTCGAGCTGGCGGCGCTGGTGACGCGGGTCGCGGAAGACCTGGCGCCGTACGGCGCCTCGTTCGGCAGTACGCTGGAAGTGCGCGCGCCGGTAGCGGTCGAAGGCTGCTGGGATGCATTCCGGGTCGAACAGATCGTCGTCAACCTGCTGACCAATGCGTTGCGCTACGGCGATGGCAAAAGCGTGCACATCAGCGTCAGCGCGACCCGCAACAGCGCCGTCATCGAAGTGCGCGACCATGGCATCGGCATCAGCGCCGCCGACCAGGAACGCATCTTCGACGCGTTCGAGCGCATCGCGCAGCAAGACGGTACCGGCGGACTGGGGCTGGGATTATTCATTACCCGGCAACTGGTCAGCGCCCACGGCGGCGCGATCACGCTGCAAAGCCAGGCTGGCAAGGGCGCGCTGTTTTGCGTGACCTTGCCGCTGTCGGGTGCGGTGGATTCCTAGACCCTCAATACCGCTTCCAGTTCTTCCAGGCTGAACGGCTTCGGCAAGAAACGGGCGGCCTCGTCTTTTACGAGGATGTTGCGCCGGTCGTAGCCGGTGGAAAATACGATATCGAGCTGGGGCCGCGATAGTCGTACCTGCCTGGCCAGTTCGATGCCCGACATGTGCGGCAGGCTGATGTCGGTGATCAATACGTCGAGGCCGGCGATATCGAGCATGCCGAGCGCTTCTTCGGCGCTGCACACGCCATGCACGGTGTGGCCCAGCAATTGCAGCAATTCGGTGGTCAATTCACGCGCGTCGGGATTGTCTTCGACCAGCAAGATCCGGCGTCCATGCAACGATGGCGCGTCGGCCGCCACCTCCACCCGCACACCGGCCGGCTGGCGGCTGGAGAGCAGATGATGCACCTTGCGCGCCAGGTCTTCGCGCAGATAGGGCTTGCTGAGCAATTCCACCCCCGGGTCGAGGCGGCCGTCATGCATGATGGCGTTATGCGTATAACCGGACGTAAACAATACTTCCAGCCGCGGCAGCAAGGCCTTGGCCTGGCGCGCCAGCTCCGGGCTGCGCAGTTCGCCGGGCATCACCACGTCGGTAAACAGCAAGTCGACCGGCACGCCGCTCTGCAAGATCGTCAGCGCGCTGAGGCCGTCGTAGGCTTTCAACACCCGGTAACCGAGGCCGCGCAGCATGTCGACCACGGTGCTTTGCACTTGCGCATCATCTTCCACCACTAAAATGGTTTCCGTACCGCCCTGCAGCGGGCCACTCAGGCTGGCCGGTAATACCGACAATGCTTCCAGCGAGCGCGGCAGGTAAACCTTGAAGGTCGAACCTTGCCCCGCAGTGCTGTACACCTTGATATGGCCGCCGCTCTGGTGGATGAAGCCGTAGGCCATGCTGAGGCCCAGGCCGGTGCCCTCGCCTTCTTTCTTGGTGCTGAAGAAAGGCTCGAAAATCTGGTCGATGATGTCGCGCTCGATGCCATGGCCGGTGTCGCTAATGGACAGCAACACGTATTGACCGGCTTGCGCATCGGCATGATTAGCCGCATAGACGTCGTCGAGCACCACATTACTCAGCGCAAAACTGAGCTTGCCGCTGCCATTCATCGCATCGCGCGCGTTCAGCGCCATATTCAGCAGCACGTTTTCCATCTGGCTCGGGTCGACCAGCGTATGCCACAAGTCGTCGCTGACCATGATTTCAGCCTCGATACCGTCGCCGATGGCGCGCCGCACCAGTTCTTCCATGCTGCGTAGCAAGAAGCCGAGGTTGGTCACCAGCGGCTTCAGCGGCTGGCGGCGGGCGAACGCCAGCAATTGCGACGACAGCTTGGCGCCGCGCTCGACCGCCGCGGCCGACGATTCCATCCGTTTTAATGCCAGCGGGTTGTCTTGCACCGCCAGTTCCAGCAATTGCAAATTGCCGGAAATAATTTGCAGCACATTATTAAAATCGTGCGCCACGCCGCCGGTCAGCTTGCCGATCGATTCCAGCTTTTGCGCCTGCAACAGCGCCTGTTCGCTGCGCAGCAGCGCCAGCCGCGCTTCCTTTTCATCGGTGACGTCACGGCCGATGGCGTGGATCAATTCTTGCGCGGCGACGGCGGTCCACGATATCCAGCGGTAAGATCCCGCGCTGTGCAGGTAGCGGTTTTCAAAGCGCAGCTTGGCCGCGCCGCGTTCCAGCTTGGAAATTTCAGACCAGGTACTGGCCCGGTCTTCCGGATGCACCAGGCGCACAAAGTCCATGCCCAGCGATTCGCCCTCGGCGCGCCCGAGCAGCGCCGACCAGGCCGGGTTGACGGCCATGATGCTGCCGCTGAAATCGGCAACCAGCATGATATCGGTCGACAAGCGCCACATGCGGTCGCGGTCGGCGGTACGGTTGGCCATCTCGATTTCCAGCGAGGAATTCAGGTAAGCCAGCTTTTCAAATACATTCTTTTGTTCCTGCACGTCGGTATTGGTGCCGACCCAGCGCACCACGGCGCCGCTTTCATCGTACACCGGCACCGCCCGCGCCAAAAACCAGCGGTAGCTATGGTCGGACGCGCGCCGCAGCCGGAATTCGATTTCATAACCCTGGCCGCTGGCTACCGCCTGGCGCCACGCCGCCAGCGCGCCCGGGAAATCGTCCGGATGCATGATGCGGTTCCAGTCGCCCTCTTGCGCGACCCCGGCCACGGTGCCGCTGTATTCATGGACCCGTTCGTTGAACCAATAGATCAAGCCATCCTTGCGCGCCAGCCAGGCCTGGTTCGGCATCGCCTCCGCCAGCGAACGGAATTCATCCTCGCTTTTCAGCAAGTTGGCACGCGCCACCCAATATTCGTTGATGTCTTCGGTCGAGCCATACCATTTGACAATGTGGCCCCGTTCATTGCGGCGGCACATGGCGCGCGAGCGCACCCAGCGATAGCGGCCATCCTGCATGCGCACCCGGTGTTCGACATCGCATGGGTCGCCGCTGGCGACTGCATGGCGCCAGGCCTGCTGCGTGCGGACCAGGTCGGCCGGATGGATTGCCTCGCTCCAGCTGCCGCCGAGACCGGAATTACCGGTCCATTCGCGCCAGCGCCGCGCCACATAGTCGAGCTGGCCGTCGATATCCGCCGTCCACAAGACTTGCGCGTTAAGCTCGAACGCGTGGCGGAAATGGTCTTCGCTGTCGCCCAGGCTCTTTTCCGACAGATACCGTTCGATCACATGGGCGCCGGCGCGCGCCGCTACATGCATCAATTCGGTTTCCGGCTGGGTCGGATGCCTGGCCGCATGGAACAGCATGCCCAGCACGCCGAGGATACGGCCTCTGGCGCTGAACACCGGCGCCGCCCAGCAAGCCCGCAAGCCATGCACCAGGGCATCCTTGCGGCCCACGGTCCAGCTCAGGTCTTGTCCGATATCGCTGCAAAATACCGGCGCGCCGGAAAACGCGGCGGCGCCGAAAGGATGGGTGCGCGGCCCCGCTTCACTGCCCGGCAACAGCGCGCTGAACGCAGCCGGCAAGCCGCAGCCGATCAATTCGGTAAACCGGTCGGCTTCATCGAGCAGCAAAAAACACGCTTGCATGGCATCGTCGGCTTGCGCTTCGATCGCGGCCGCCAGCCGTTCCAGCCCGGTGGCCAGCGTCGCGCCGGAAGCGATGCCGGCGATGGCGGCGTGCTCGGCGTCGAGGAGCGCGATGATTTTATTTGCGTGCACGATATCGTTATGCCATGTGAGGGATGCAGGAATATACCATGTGCAAGCGGTTTCCCATGATACGAAAGCAACGGTATTCACACAGCCGCTTGCCATGGACTGGCCCGTGGCAAGCCGGGCCGTTACAATATGAAAATAAGAAATACATCCCGCCATTCTTTCCATGGAAACAGACATGTCCCAGCACACGCGCCTCCCGGCCATCGCCGCCACCTTGCTGTCCAGGCTGGCGCTGGGTACAGCCACCGCCGCGCCAATGACGGTGCAGGATTACCTGGCATTGAGCGGGCCGGAGCCGACCGCGCACATCGCCTACGGCAAGGCGCCGTCGCAATTCGTCGAAGTGTTCCAGCCGCAAGGAAATGGCCCGTTCCCGGTGGTGCTGCTGGTACACGGCG
The DNA here is from genome assembly GCF_000723165.1 of Janthinobacterium agaricidamnosum NBRC 102515 = DSM 9628. Taxonomy (NCBI): domain Bacteria; kingdom Pseudomonadati; phylum Pseudomonadota; class Betaproteobacteria; order Burkholderiales; family Oxalobacteraceae; genus Janthinobacterium; species Janthinobacterium agaricidamnosum. The sequence continues at coordinate 2,698,004 of NZ_HG322949.1, read as the reverse complement.
GCTGCTGGACCGTGGAATACGCCGGCATCCGCCAGATGCGCAATATGGCTGGCGCGCTGGCCGGGCAAGGCATCGCCGTGCTCAATGTCGAGTACCGCCGGGCCGATGAGCAAGGCGGCGGTTATCCCGGCACTTACCTGGACATCAACGCCGCCATCGATACGCTGGAAAAACAGGCGGCCACGTATCGGCTCGATACCCGCCGCGTGGTCGCGGTCGGCCATTCGGCCGGCGGGCAGCTGGTGCAATGGCTGGCTGGACGCCCCCGTTTGCCGCACAGCAGTCCGCTGTATCAGGCTGCGTTCTTGCCGGTAAGCAATATCATCAGCCTGGGCGGCCTGGCCGACTTGCGCAATGAAGCGGGCTTGATCCAATCGAGTTGCCAGTGTGAACTGACGCAACTGACCGGCGTGCCAAGTCCGCAGCGGCCGGACGTGTTTGCCGATACCAACGCGGCCGAGCTGATGCCGAACGGTAGCAAGACGGTCTTGATCACCGGTGAATTGGACGATGTGTCGCCGCCGCGCGCGGCCCACGATTACGCGGCGCGCGCGATCAAGGCCGGCGATCAGGCGCAGGTGCTGATCTTGCCGGGCGCCAGCCATTACGATGAAGTGGCGGTCCATTCACCGTCGTGGCCGCTGATACTGGCCGAGATCCGCAAGGCGCTCGGCATATAAGCGTGTCCATCAGGGCCTGATGGTATCCAGGTACGCTTCCAGCTGGCCGAAGGTGGCGCCAAACCCGATTGCCATCGAGGCATGGCCCTGCTTGAACGTTTCACGCTCCAGCTCGCTGGCCTCCAGCGGTACCGAGCGCAGCGTCATGACGGTCTTGCCATCTTCCTCGACCAGGGTCAGCTTGTTCAAGGTAAATAGCGGCCAGGTCGGGCTCATCGGATGACGGACAGGATGGCCTTCCCGGTCGGCGAATGACAGCACCGACACGATGCGCTCCGGCGGCGCGATGTCGCGGTAAGTGAATTTGCCCCACATTTCATGGCCGTCGGCCGAACGCATGCCGTAATGGAACACGCCGCCCGCTTCCAGTTCCAGCGTCAGCACGCTCAAGACAAAACCGGCCGGCCCCCACCAGCGCTCCAGGCGCTCCGGTTCGGTCCACGCCTTGAACACCAGTTCGCGCGGCGCATCCAGGATGCGGGTAACGACAAATTCTTCACTGCTTTCTGTTGTCGTGCTCATCTATATAGTCTCCTGATACATGAGTTTGTCCAGTGCGCATGGCGCTTCCTGCCAGCCCGATTCTATACCAGCCAAGGCCCGATCCATTATGCTTTCCGCACATGGGCTTCGGGACTCCTCAAGTAAGCCCTGAGATCGTGGCTGCGCAGTGTCGTATTGATCTGTTGCAAGTCTCTCAAGGCTTGCTTCCGAAGAGGCCGGGCGCCCCTGTCCGGACTATGGGCAGCAGCCTGGGCCAGCACATTGGCCCGGAATTGCTTTAACTGCCCTGGCGCCAGGTATTCGGCCTTGTCCCTTTTCGCACCTTTGATCCGTACCAGCACGTCATCCGGCAACCGCGCGCCTTTGACCTCGCACCCCAGGTACAGCGTCGCCAGATCCGCCAGGCTGCGCACTTCCACTTCCTTGAGCCTGCCGCCATTGGCGCTGCCGGACAGCGGGTGATCATGATTCTGGTAGGAATAATAACTGTAGGATTTAGTAATCATGCTTTGAATGCCGTGGGAACCGAGGTTTCTGACTTTGTCAAAGCCGAACACGACCGGCACCACGGTACCCTGGTTAAGCATGCTCAAGTAAGGTGCCTTGCCGCCTTCCAACGACTTGCGCAAGCCGCCGGCCGCCATCTTGTAAAAGCTCTGCAGCTGCGCGCCCTCCAAAACCTGATCGGGGCCATGCTCGGACTTCAGGGTTAATTTTCCGGGTAGCTTGAGCGCCTTGGCGCTTTGCTCCAGCGGCGCGGCAAGCAGCGGCAACGCGCTTTTGCCATAGATGTATTTATCATGAAGAAAACTCTCCATCCAGGCGGCCGCCTCCTGCTGGATATTTCCCGGGTCGCTTACGCGTAAAACTCCGCCCCGCTCGGAGAGCGACAACGGCATGCCTTTATCGAGCGTCTGTCCGATGATTTGCGTTAAGCGGTGCTGCTGGGCACGGGATGACGCGGAAGCGCTCACGCTCACATGACCCTGGGCATAGGTACGGGCCTTGGTACGCAAATTTTGCCGGGTTGTCGTATCGGTATCTGCCTGCGGCGTGCGGTCGGAAAAGAATACTTTGCCATTCAGTGACTGGGCGCCGCCCTTCTCATCGTTGACCCCGCCCTTGAGTGCCCCCGACACCAGTATCTCCAGGCCCCAGGGCGATCCATGCAGCGTTTCAGGCTTTGTATAGCCCTTGGGCGCCGTGGGGTTCAGCGATTGCAGCAAGGCTTGGCGCATGCCCGAATAGCTGCGATTGTCGATACCGCGCATGGTGTCGAGCACGTCCACCGGCGAGCGACGCGCACCGTCCAGCACATTGGCGCGCCAGCCCGCGGCGCGCAGTTGCAGCACCCGCTGGCTATCGCCGCTGACAACGGCTGCATGGACAGGGTCTTGCCTGGTGGGCTCCGGTTGCGACGGAATATACGGGTTTGCGGTATTACGGATTGAATACATGAGGTGGCCTCGAGTTTTGTGTATTACTAAGTTACCAAGTCGCCTGTTTGGTTCCGTCTCTCGCTGAGCTTTCGTATTCCCGTCCGCTCCTTTCCGCTGATTTAATCGTTATCTCCCCGCCACGATAGCCCTTTTCCACACGGCCTTGACAGACTCGCTATATTCCTTCAAATATAGCAATATCCATGTGCCCTCCTCTTGATGCACATCCTGTCAATTTCCTGCCACTCAACTTAGCTACTTGGCAGAACGCCCATTCGCGGCGATCTGCTCCAGGATGTGCTTCGGCACGGCGGCATAATGCTTGAACTCCATCGTGTAGGTGGCCCGCCCTTGTGTCAATGAGCGCAAGGTGGTCGAATAACCGAACATTTCCGCCAGCGGCACCAGCGCGCGCACGATACGGCCGGAACCGCCCGGGATGTCGTCCACACCCTGCACCATGCCGCGGCGTGCCGTCAAATCGCCCATCACGTTGCCCATGAAGTCTTCCGGCGTTTCCGCCTCGACTTGCATCATCGGTTCCAGCAACACCGGACTGGCGCGCCGCATCGCTTCCTTGAAGGCGATCGAACCGGCCATGCGGAACGCGTTTTCGTTCGAATCGACGTCATGGTAAGAGCCGAAGGTCAGCGTGGCTTTCACGTCGACCACCGGATAACCGGCCAGCACGCCCGATTTCAGGGTTTCCTGGATGCCCTTGTCGACCGCCGGAATGAATTCGCGCGGCACCACCCCGCCCTTGATCGCATCGACGAACTGGTAGCCGCTGCCCGGCTCCAGCGGTTCCAGCTTCAGCACCACGTGGCCGTACTGGCCGCGCCCGCCCGATTGCTTGACGAACTTGCCTTCGACGTCTTCGACCGGCCGGTTGATGGTTTCGCGGTACGCCACTTGCGGCTTGCCGACGTTGGCCTCGACGCCGAATTCACGCCGCATCCGGTCGACCAGTATCTCCAGGTGCAACTCGCCCATGCCGGACATGATGGTCTGGCCCGATTCCTCGTCGGTATGCACGCGGAAGGACGGGTCTTCCTGCGCCAGCCGGTTCAGCGCGATGCCCATCTTTTCCTGGTCGGGCTTGGTTTTCGGCTCGACCGCCTGCGAAATCACCGGTTCCGGGAAAATCATTTTTTCCAGCACGATGATATGGTCCGGCGCGCACAGCGTGTCGCCGGTGGTCACGGCTTTCAGGCCGACCGCCGCCGCGATGTCGCCGGCATACACTTCCTTGATTTCCTTGCGTTCGTTGGCATGCATCTGCAAGATGCGGCCGAGACGCTCGCGCTGGCTCTTGGTCGGGTTGTACACCATGTCGCCCGAATTGACGACGCCGGAATAGACCCGGAAAAAAGTCAGCTGGCCGACAAACGGGTCGGTCATGATCTTGAACGCCAGCGCCGAAAAATGCTCGTCGTCGGCAGCGTGGCGCTCGACTTCCTGATCATCTTGATCATGGCCGATGATAGGCGGCACTTCCAGCGGCGACGGCAGATATTCGACCACTGCATCAAGCATCGCTTGTACGCCCTTGTTTTTAAAGGCGCTTCCGCACAGCATCGGCACGATTTCATTGCGGATCGTACGCAAGCGCAAGGCGTGTTTGATCTCTTCCTCGGTAAACGCTACGCCGTTCAGATAACGTTCGGTCAATTCCGGGCTCGCCTCGGCCGCTTGCTCGACCATATTGTCGTGCCACTTTTGCGCCAGCGGCAGCAAGTCCGGCGCGATCTCGCCATACGAGAATTGCACGCCCTGGCTGGCATCGTCCCACCTGATGGCCTTCATCTTGACCAGGTCGATGACGCCTTCGAAATGCTCTTCGGCGCCCAGCGGAATCTGGATCGGCACGGCCGTGCCTTTCAAGCGGTCGCGGATTTGCTGCTGCACGCGCAGGAAGTCGGCGCCGACCCGGTCCATCTTGTTGATGAAGGCAATCCTCGGCACGCCATATTTATTGGCCTGGCGCCACACGGTTTCCGATTGCGGCTGCACCCCGCCGACCGCGTCGTAGACCATCACGGCGCCGTCCAGCACGCGCATCGAGCGTTCCACCTCGATCGTGAAATCGACGTGGCCCGGCGTATCGATGATGTTGATGCGGTGTTCCGGCAAATTGCCGGCCATGCCTTTCCAAAAGGCCGTGGTGGCGGCCGAAGTGATCGTGATGCCGCGTTCCTGCTCCTGCTCCATCCAGTCCATCGTCGCGGCGCCATTGTGCACCTCGCCAATTTTATGGTTCACGCCGGTATAAAACAGGATCCGCTCGGTCGTGGTGGTTTTACCGGCGTCGATATGGGCGCTGATGCCTATGTTGCGGTAGCGCTCAATGGGTGTCTTGCGGGTCATCACAATCTCCTTAAGCCACGGCACTCAATTGTGGAGTGGTATTTCAGTGTATCAGACAAAGATTTAGCAGGTGACCGGCACACGCAAACCCGGTCGAATACCGAGGAATCAGGGTGCACACGGTTGCTGTTTATTGCAAAGGATAAATGAGGTAATGCTATATACTTTCAAGACTTATATTTCTTAGAACATTATGCGTAATCAAATTCCGGACCAGAATTCCGTGTTAGGCGTGATGAAAAAGAACGCAGTCATCATTACCTCGCTGCTGCTCTCCCCGATGCTGGTCCAGGCCGGCGAACTGGAGCGGCAACTGCAGCAGTGCGCAGTGGTCGGCGACCCCAGCGCGCGGCTCGGATGCTTCGACGCATTATCAAAAGCGGCGGAAGTTGCCACCATCGCCAGTGGCGGGACCAGCGCCGCGACCGGCGCCGTGGCGCCAGGCGCAGCGCCGGCCGCGGCAGTCGGTGCGGCGGCCGCGCAAGCCGATCCCGGCCATATCCCGGCGATCGCCTCGCAAAATAGCGCACCGCCGGAATCGCCGATTTCGCGCACCACCCAATTATGGGAATTGGACCAGCCATCGAAGCGCGGCGTGTTCGCCTTCCGCCCGCACCGCGACAATTATCTGTTGCTGGCCAATTACAGCACCTCGTCGAACGATGAACCGTTCAAGGATTTCACGCCGGCCGGCATCGAGAGCAAGCACGTGGAATTGACTTACCAGCTCAGCTTCAAGATGAAGATGCTGGAAGAAATTGCCGGCTCGCCGGTCGACCTGTGGTTCGGCTACACCCAGCAAAGTTATTGGCAGGCGTATAACCGCGCCGCGTCCAGCCCGTTCCGCGAAACCAATTACCAGCCCGAGCTGATGGCGGTGCTTCCGATCAACAAGAATTTTGCCGGCCTGGATTTCCGTTATCTCAATTTCGGGCTGGTGCACCAGTCGAACGGCCAAACCTCGACGCTGTCGCGCAGCTGGAACCGGATCTATGGCGAACTGGGCGTGGACCGGGGCGATGTCAGCGGCGCGCTGCGGCTGTGGCGCCGGCTCGACAATGACAAGTCGGACAACGACAACATCGATATCACCGACTACCTGGGCCATGGCGACCTGCGCCTGGCGTACCGCCATAACGGCCACGAGTTTTCGATGACCGCGCGGCGCAATTTCAGCACCCGCCACGGTTCGATCCAGGCTGGCTGGGCATTCCCGGTGGTGTCCAACCTGAAAGGCTATCTGCAATTATTTTCGGGATATGGCCAAAGCCTGATCGATTACAACTATTCGCAAAAATCGCTGGGCGCGGGTTTCTTGATCGACTTTTAAGCGCAACGTCATGCCAAAACAAAAAGCCAGGCTCCTTCAAGGAGCCTGGCTTTTTTGAAACGATAGGGTACGGTCAGCGCCGCGGGCTGCCGCCCAGTACGCGGGCCGGCAACATCACTATCGCGCGCAGCAAGTCGAACACCGCGTCGACGCCGATGCCGATCAGGCGCAATGGCAACAGCAGCAGCCAGACCAGCGGATACAGGATCAGCGCCAGCAAGGCCAGCGGCCAGCACGCCATCAGCAGTAACAGCCACAGCAAAAATCCGAGCATCGCGTCGCCTTTCAAATAAATGTGCGGAACAAGCTGTGCTTGCTCCGCTACTGTGACGACACTATATAAAACACGGTATTGCTTCGGCAACGGCGATGCGACAAACTGCGGATTCAGCGGATAAACGGCGGAAAAACGGGAATGGACAGCAGGTGCTTCAATAAAGAAGCGGCTATCGGGCAGGGATTATTGGCCGACGCAAATAATCTTGGTGATGTATTCGTGGGCGTTGGGCTTTTTCATCGCGGCCCATTTGATGGCCTGGTTGGCTTCGGCGATCGTCATCACGGTCGCTTTTTCCTTGGACTTGATGAAGGACACGCCTTCAAACACGCCTTCCTTGCTGCGCATTACCTTGGCAAACACCGGCGGCTTGGTTTCCGCATCGCTGATTTTGTTTTGTTGCACGAGATAACGCTGATCGATCTGTTCCATATCAAATTGTCTGTAAAAAGAGAAAAGACGGAATATACCTGACACATGACATATTCGCCTATAAATATGCCGGAAGCGGCGCTACGGCATAAGCGCCGCTTCCGCAGAAAGCAGTCTCAGGCGTAGACCGGCGTCTGTATCACCGGCTGCAAGGCCGCATCGTAAATCACCGTGGCGCGCAGCGACGCTTCCAGCGACGGAATCGACCCGCCGGCGCGGTATTGGAAACTCACTTGCAGGATGTCGCCGGCCTTGACGTCGATCGGCTCGGCCAGCGGCAAGGTCATGTAGTGATTCAGCCAGTCGATGGTGGTCGAGCGCTCGGGCACCACCGCCAGGATATTCTTGGTGACAAAACGCATCGCGTTCAGCGTGCCGCTGCGTTCGACGACAAACTTGCCGTCGTAGCCAAACACGCTGTCGGTCGGCTGGCTGAAATCGATGATGCTGTACACCGCCGGCGCCGCCAGCTCCAGCGTGCCCGGATGGATCGCCGTGGTTTCCTGGAATTTGACGATCGGCGCGTAAAAACCTTCGAAATCGTATTCCTGCTGCATCGGCTGGACCGCCATGATCACCGCTTCCGGCAAGAATACCGGCATCGGACCGCCAAAACGCTGCGCATAACGGCGCTTGAACGATTCGATCACCTCGACCTGTTTTTCGCGCAGCATGCCGACATGGATCATTTCGCAAATGACGACATCGACCGGTTCCGGCGGCAGGTATTCAAACGCGTCGGCGTGCACCACTTCGACTTTTTCGCCGTTCGGATTGAGCGCCAACATCTTGCGCGCTTCCTTGACCATGTCGGGATTAAATTCGACACACCATACTTTTTCCGCCTTGGCGGCGGCGAACCAGGACAGGACGCCGGTGCCGCCGCCTAATTCCAACACCTTCATACCGGGCTTGACCGCATAATCGATGGCCGACTTGAAGCCGTGCATGCGATTTTGGTCCATCAGCATATTGTGATGGTAATGGACGGGAATAAATTGTCCCAGGTAACAGCTCTCGATTTCTCGTTCGTTCAGCATATCTGTCCTTTTGGATACTACTGCGGGTGCACCAGCTTCTTCCTCAAAGGAAAACCGGCTGGTCTTGTCGTTCCAAAAAGCAGTGATATCGCAAGGACTGGGTTCAGGACGCCTGCAATACCAGCGGCGTCCAAGGTGATGTTTCCGGCCCATGCAGTTTTCTCCTGATTGATGGAATATGGCGACAGGGCCATTATCGTTAATCAGGAGCAAAACCAAAGCGGGGAGATGGCTGGGATTAGTGCGCCAATTCAACTGTTGGCGCCAGGGAAAGATATCAGGAAGCTACTACTACGTTTACTTGCTTATTGACCGCCCCCGGCCTTCAGATGCGCGTCGATGACGGCGGCGATCTTCGGTTTGTCGGCGGCCCGCGCGAATTGGGCGGCATCCCAGCCATGCACGCTTTTCAGTGTGGCGTCGGCGCCGGCCGCCAGCAGCACAGCCACGATGTGGTCTTGCCCTTCGCGCGCGGCGAACATCAGCGGCGTGATCTGGTCAGGCGAACGGGCGTTCAGGTCGGCCTGACGCGCCAGCAAGATATTGACGATCTCATCATCGCCAGCGGCGGCCGCATAGTGCAGCGCGCTCCAGCCGGTCTGGTTGACCTGCGCGCCCTTGGCCAGCAAGGCCAGCACCGCCGGCTTGTTATGCTTGTACGACGCCATCATCAAGGCCGTGTCGCCATTGCCGGAACGCGCTTCCAGGTTGATCTTCGGCTGTTCCAGCAGTAATTGAAATACCTTGTTGGAATCTTCACGCAAGGCCAGCACCATCATCGGATCGCCGCGCTGGCGTTCCTTCATGTTGGGATCGATGCCCTGCTCCATCATCTGTTGCACGGTGCGCACGTCGTCGATCTGTGCCGAACGGGAAAACGCCACTTCGTCGGAAGCCGCACCGGCAACCGCGTGAACCGACCAGACACAGGCCGTCAGGATGGCTGCAATGCTGCGTTTTACCGTTATATTGAACATCAAAAGGTCACCGTACCTGATTGAATAATTTGAAGAAATTATCAGAAGTCTGCTGCGCCACCTGGGCCAGCGGAATGCCTTTCAGCGTGGCCAGGTATTCCGCCACGTGCATCACATAACCGGGTTCATTCATGCGGCCGCGGAACGGCACCGGCGCCAGATAGGGCGAATCGGTTTCGATCAGGATGCGCTCCAGCGGCACGGCCAACGCCACCGCCTGCAAATCCTTGGCGCTCTTGAAGGTCACGATGCCGGAAAATGAAATATAAAAACCCATGTCGATGGCGGCCCTGGCCACTTCCAGCGATTCGGTGAAACAGTGCATGACGCCTGCCACACCGCCCGCCTCGGTGCCGGCGCCCTCTTCGCGCATGATGCGAATGGTATCTTCACTGGCCGCTCTGGTGTGGATAATCAAAGGCTTGCGCGTGATTCTTGACGCTTTGATGTGGGTCCGAAAACGCTCGCGCTGCCATTCCAGGTCACCGGTCAGGCGGAAATAATCGAGGCCGGTTTCGCCGATGGCGATAATTTTCGGGTGATCGGCCAGACGCACCAGCTCCTCGACGCCCGGTTCCGGCGTATCTTCATAATCGGGATGCACGCCGACCGAAGCGTAGATGTGCGGATATTGTTCGGCCAACGCCAGCACTTGCGGGAAGTCCGGTAAATCGACCGATACGCACAAGGCGTGGGTCACCTTGTTTTCCGCCATCCTGGCGAGGATTTCAGGCATACGAGCGGCCAGCTCGGGGAAATTGATGTGGCAATGGGAATCGATATACATGCCACGATTGTACGCGAGCGGCGCGCGGCTCGCCAGCACAGGAAACTCTACAAGGTATGCGTGGCGCGCGACGAGCGCAACGCGGCGCCGAGGATGTCTTCGATGCGCGCCTTGGTGCGCTGGCCGCTGTCGTCGTCCGGGAAATGCACGCCGATGCCTTGCGCCTTGTTATTGTTGGCGTCGGCCGGCGTGATCCACGCGACCTTGCCGGCCACCTGGTATTTGTCGGCGTCGTCCATCAGCAGCATGATCAGGTAGACCTCGTCGCCGATCTTGAAGGTGCGCTGGGTCGGGACGAACATGCCGCCATTTTTCAGGAATGGCATATACGCGGCGTACAAGGCAGCCTTTTCACGGATCGCCAGCGACAGTACCGTCGGCCGCGCCAACGGCGCAGTCTTGTTTTCCGGCAGGCTGTCGTTCATGCTCATGCAAATCCTTTCAGGCGCAGCATGCGGCGTAATCGAGCAGCATGTCTTCAATGAACAGCTTCGGCGACAGCGGATGGTCGGCGATCGCGCGCCGGTCGTTGACGCTCTTGAGCGCGGCCATCAGCCGGCCGATATGGATCTTGCCGGCCAAGCTGTCCAGTTCACGCCGATAACGCGGATAGTAACGGATGTTTCCTGCCAGTTTGTACGAAAAGACATCATAAAGCCAGCGCTGCAAGCAGGCAACCAAGGGCGCCAGCGGTGCTTTCTGCAATTTGTCGGCAATTTTCAACGCGCCTTCAACGCTTGGATGCGCCAATAATTGCAGCAACGCTTCAGTATCGTCGCGGCTGCCGGTCTCGGACTGGGCCAGCGCCGCCAGCGGCGCACCGCCCTGCTCGCGCAGCCAGCTGTCGGCGTCGTTCAAGCCCTGTCCCTTGAGCCAGGCCAGCGCCTGTTCATGGCTGGGCATCGGCAAGGCGAATTTCCTGCAGCGCGACAAGATGGTCGGCAACAAACGATCCAGGCTGTTCGACGCCAGCAAGAACAAGGTGCCCGGCGGCGGCTCTTCCAGCGTTTTCAGCAAGGCGTTCGAGGCCGGCGTATTCAGCGCCTCGGCCGGATACAGCACCACCACGCGCAAGCCCTGGCGGTGGGTCGAAATATTCATGAAGTCCGCCAGGTTGCGGATTTGCTCGATCTTGATGTCTTTCGACGGCGCCTTGGTCGACTTGGCGGTTTTCCTCGCGCCATCCGCTTCGCCCTCTTCGCCATCGGCCGGCGCTTCGTCTTCCAGCGCTTCCGGCCGCACGCGGCGGTAGTCGGGATGGTTGTGCTGCGAAAACCAGCCGCACGATGCACAAGCGCCGCAGGCATGGCCGTCCGGCCGCACGGCTTCGCACAGCAGCGACTGGGCAAAGTGCTCGATGAAGCCCGACTTGCCGATGCCGGCCGCGCCATGGAACAGGATCGCATGCGGCATGCGTTGGCGCAATTGCTGCAATTGCGTCCAGGCGGCTTCCTGCCATGGATAAAGTGAACTGCTCATGATGATATTCTTTTTAAAAACAAATACTTATGAAGCTATATTGAAGTGAATTCCAGAAATTGAAATCAATACCCTGGAACACCTGTCTCAAGTAATACTTCAAGTATGGCCGCCAGTTGCACTTGAATGTCGGCGATGCCGCGGGTCGAATCGATGATGCGGAAGCGGCCGGGAAACTGCGCCGCGCGGCGCAGGTATTCGCGCCGCGTGGCGGCGAAAAAGTCGGCTTGCTCCTGCTCGAACTTGTCCAGCGCGCGGGTCGCGTCGAGCCGCGCGCGCGCCACTTCCAGCGGCACGTCGAACAGCAAGGTCAGGTCCGGCTGCAAATGCGGATGCACCCACTGCTCCAGCGCTTCCATTTTTTGCAAATCCAGGCCGCGGCCACCGCCCTGGTAGGCAAAACTGGCGTCGCTGAACCGGTCCGAAATCACCCACTCGCCACGGGACAGCGCCGGCGCGATCACTTGCGCGATGTGTTCGCGGCGGCTGGCGAACATCAGCAACGCTTCGGTTTCCAGGTGCATCTTTTGGTGCAGCAATAAATCGCGCAGCTTTTCGCCCAGTTCGGTGCCGCCCGGTTCGCGCGACGATACCAGCGCGATGCCGCGCTGCTGCAGGAACGCGGCGACAAAGCCGATATGGGTCGATTTGCCGGCGCCATCGATGCCTTCGAAGCTGATGAAACGGGCGGGTGTGGTGCTTTGTGTCATGAAACGTCGCTTCTTATCGGAACTTGTTATTTATTTAGTTTATTATTTATTCAGTATATATTGGTTCACTGCCCGGTTATGGTCGGCCAGGTTGCCGGAAAACTGGCTGGTGCCATCGCCGCGGGCCACGAAATACAGCGCCGGCGTCCTGGCTGGCGACAAGGCCGCCGTCAGCGATTGCACGCCCGGCAAGGCGATCGGCGTCGGCGGCAAGCCGCTGCGGGTATAGCTATTGTACGGGGTGTCGGTTTCCAGGTCGCGTTTGCGTATGCGGCCATCGTATTTGTCGCCCATGCCGTAGATCACGGTCGGGTCGGTTTGCAGCAGCATGCCGACCTTCAGGCGGTTGACGAACACGCCGGCGATCATGGCGCGCTCGGATTTCTGGCCGGTTTCCTTTTCGACGATCGAGGCCATGATCAGCGCCTCGTACGGATTTTTATACGGCAAGGCCGGGTCGCGCTTTTCCCACGCCTCGTTCAGGCGCGCCATCATCATCGTGTGCGCCTGCTTGAAAATCTGTAACTCGCTGGAACCCTTGGCAAACAGATAGGTATCCGGGAAAAACAAGCCTTCGGGCTTTTGATATTCCGGCGTGATCCTGGCCATCAGCTGCGCATCGTTCAGATTTTCGGTATCGTGCTTCAAGCCCTTGTGATTGGCCATCGCCAGCCGCATCTGCTTGAAAGTCCAGCCTTCAATGATGGTCAGCGATTCCTGGGCGAATTCGCCGCGCGCCAATTGCGCCAGCAAGCGCAGCGGCGTGGTGCCGGGTTTCAATTCGTAGGAACCGGCCTTCAGGCGCGACGTCTGGTTGGTGAGCCGCGCCAGCAGATTGAACAGCAACGGTTCGATCGGCACGCCGGCTTCGGCGATTTGCTGGCCGGCCGCGTGGGCGCCGCTGCCCGGTGCGATCGTGAAGTCGATCGCCGGCTCGTCCTGGATGATGGCTTGCCGCGCCCAGTACGCAAAACCGCCGCCGGCGGCCAGTACGGCAATGATGGAGCTAACTACAATTTTTTTTATAAAAGCCATCGTAACGATTCATCTTGTGCATGTTGTTATTGCTGGTAACCACCGTTGCCGCTGGTCCTGTTTTTCCACTGCCCGGCGCGATTCGCGGGACATCACTATAATGAGCCCGTAATGATAATGCTTTAATCGTCAATCTATTGGAAATTATGAACAACTGGAATCAATTTTTAGTATTGCAGGGCGCGAATATCAGCGACGAGCGTATCAGTGACTTTGGCAAGACGCTGACGGCCGCCGAGCTGGCCGACGGTTTTGTCGCGCCAGTCACCGACCAGGGCTTGATCGGCATCACTGGCGACGACGCGGCGTCCTTCCTGCATAGTCAATTGACCAATGACGTAGAACATTTGACTTCGACCCAAGTCCGCCTGGCCGGTTATTGCTCGCCCAAGGGCCGGCTGCTGGCCAGCTTCTTGATGTGGCGCAATGAAACGACGATTTATCTGCAACTGCCGCGCGACATCCAGGCCGCGTTGCAAAAGCGTTTGCAGATGTTCGTGCTGCGCGCCAAGGCCAAGCTGCACGACGCCAGCGCCGACGAAGCCAATCAAGTCATCCTCGGCATCGGCGGCGCCAAGGCCGATGTGGCGCTGCAGCGCTGGTTTGCAAGCCTGCCTGGCGCGGCCCATGAAAAACTCGATCATCAACACGGCACGCTGCTGCGCGTGGCCGACGCGTTCGGCGCGCCGCGCTACCAGTGGCTGATGTCGGCCAGCACCGCGGCCAGCGTCTGGCCATTGCTGGTCCAGACCCTGTCCAAGGGCGGCAACGATGCCTGGCGCTTGTCCGAGGTGCATGCCGGCGTGCCGCAAATCGGCAGCGCCACGCAAGAACAATTCGTGCCGCAAATGGTCAATTACGAATTGCTGGGCGGCGTCAATTTCAAGAAAGGCTGCTACCCGGGCCAGGAAATCGTCGCCCGCAGCCAATACCTCGGCAAACTGAAACGCCGCACCACGCTGGTCAGCATCGCCGACAGCAGCGCCAAGCCGGGCGATGAAGTGTTTGCGGTGGCCGATCCGGAACAGCCATGCGGCATGATCGTCAACGCGGCGCCGAATGGCGACGGCGGCATCGATGCGCTGGTGGAAATGAAACTGGCGGCGATTTCGCAAGGCCACGGCCTGGAGCAATCGGTGCGCCTCGGTTCCGCATCCGGCGCGCCGCTGCGCTTCCTGAGCATGCCGTACGTGCTGGACGCACTCGATCTGTAATCGGCTGCCATGATCGATCTCTATATTTATTACCAGGTGCGGGAAGAACATGCGCCCGTCTTGCAAGGCTTGGTGACCGGCATGCAAGCACGCTTGTCGCAGGAACACGGCGTGCCTGGCCAGTTGAAGCGCCGTCCCGGCAGCAAGGACGGCATGCTGACCTGGATGGAAGTGTATCCGGCCACGCCGGACGGCTTCCAGTTCGCGCTCGACAGCGCCGTGCTGGATGCCGGATTGCCGGCTTGGACCGCAGGGCCGCGCCATACAGAAATTTTTATGGACCTGCCGCCATGTGCCTGATTGTTTTTGCCTGGAAAGTCATTCCCGGCGTGCCGCTGATCGCCGCCGCCAACCGCGACGAATTTTATGAACGCGCCAGCGCACCGGCCGGCGCCTGGCCGGAAAACCCGAAAATCTATGGCGGACGTGACCTGCGCGCCGGCGGCAGCTGGATGGGCATCACCGATGAAGGCAATGGCAATTCGCGCTTTGCCGCCATCACCAATATCCGCAGCCCGCAAGACCGGCGCAGCGACGCCCCGTCGCGCGGCGCGCTGGTGGCCGATTACCTGGCCGGCAGCATGAGCGCGCAGGAATACGTGCGTCAGATCAAGGATGGCGGCGAGGCGTATAACGGGTTTAACCTGGTGCTGGGCGACCGCGATACGCTGATCTGGTTTTCCAACCGCGGCGACGGCGACCAGCGCAACGGCTTGCCGATGGAACCCGGCATTTACGGCTTGTCGAACGCGCTGCTCGACGCGCCATGGCCGAAAGTGCTGAAAACCAAGGCGCAATTCGCCAGCCTGTTATGCCAGGGTGCGCCGGACGAAGCGTATTTCGAGATGCTGGC
Source organism: Janthinobacterium agaricidamnosum NBRC 102515 = DSM 9628 (assembly GCF_000723165.1). Taxonomy (NCBI): domain Bacteria; kingdom Pseudomonadati; phylum Pseudomonadota; class Betaproteobacteria; order Burkholderiales; family Oxalobacteraceae; genus Janthinobacterium; species Janthinobacterium agaricidamnosum. The sequence goes on along the minus strand of NZ_HG322949.1, from coordinate 2,682,880 downwards.
GGACACCACCCGCGCGCCGGATTTCCGCCTGCCGGACACTGGCGTGCCGCTCGACCTGGAACGGGTCTTGTCGGCGGTCTGCATCGAGACACCGGGCTACGGCACGCGCACCTCGACCGTGGTCAAGCTGTACGCCGATGCGCCGGGGGAATTGCACGAGCTGGTGATTCAGTAAAGATGACGATAGCCGGGGCAGACGCCCCGGCTTGCGAGCTTAAAAATTCAGCGTCATCTCGATATGCGCAATGCCCGCCTCGGAAAACTCCGCGCCGCGCTGGACAAAACCATGTTGCGCATAAAACGGCGCGGCGACGGTCTGGGCATTCAGCACCAGCACCTTGTCGCCACGCTCGCGGGCCTTGGCCATCAACGCTTGCAAGATCGCGCCGCCGACGCCGGTGCCGCGCCCAGCCTTGCGCACCGCCATGCGGCCGATATGGCCATCCGGCAACAAACGGCCGGTGCCCAGCGCGATGCCGGCGGCATCGTACGCGACCGCATGCAGGGATAGCGCATCCATGTCGTCGAGTTCGATCTCGGCCGGCACATTCTGTTCGTCGACGAATACTTCAAAGCGGATCGCGGTCGCGTCGGCGCCCAAGGCATCCCAGGCGCCGAAGCGGATTTCATGGCTGCTCATCGTCATGTTGCATCTGGCAAAGTTTAACAAGCCATGATTGTCGCACGGCAAGTCTCAGCTTGCAGCTTTCATGCTCTTGCGCAGCAATTCGCCGACATGCGGCGTCGCCTTGTAAGGATCGGGCGGATTTTTATGCTGTACCAGCGCTTCCATCTGTTCTTGCACGCCGCCCAGCGCCTGCGGGTGCGAATAGATATAGAACTGCTCGTCGCGGATCGCATCGAAGGTGAGCTGCGCCACTTGCGCAGCCGATATCTTGCCCGAGGTCACGGCTTTATCGGTCAACGCCTGCGACGCCAACTGGCTGGCCGTCGGCCGGCCGCTGATGCGCACGTCGTCGGGACGGTTGCGGTGCGACTGGTTGATGCCGGTCGGCACAAAGTATGGACACAGTACCGAGGTGCCGATGGGCGCTTCGACCAGTTTCAAGTCGTGGTACAGGGTTTCCGCCAGCGACACCACCGCATGCTTGGAGACGTTGTAGACGCCCATCACCGGCGCGTTCAACAAACCGGCCATCGACGCGGTGTTGACGATATGCCCCTGGTAATCGGGATCTTTCCTGGCGCAGTCCAGCATCAGCCTGGTAAAAATGCGCACGCCATGGATCACGCCCCACAGGTTGACGCCCAGCACCCACTCCCAGTCGGCCTCGCTGTTTTCCCAGATCAAGCCGCCGGAGCCGACGCCCGCATTATTGAACAGCAGGTGCACCGCGCCGTATTTGGCCATCGTGGCGTCGGCCAACGCTTGCACTTGCTCGCCCTTGCGCACGTCGCACAGCATCGCCAGCACATCGGCGCCGGCGTCTTCCAGGTCAGTCCGGGTGGCATCGAGCGTATCTTGCTGCACATCGGCCAGCACCAGCTTCATGCCCAGTCGTGCGGCCTGGACCGCGAATTCACGGCCCAAGCCGCTGGCGCCGCCAGTGATGACGGCAACCTTATTGTGGAAATTTTTCATCAGATCAGTTTCACCAGTTGTTTGCCGAAATTTTTGCCCTTGAGCAGCCCAATAAACGCTTGCGGTGCGGCGGCCAAGCCGTCGGCGATGGTTTCACGGAAAATCAGCTTGCCGCTGGCCACCAGCAAGCCCAGTTCGGACAAGCCTTGCGGCCAGAATTCCATGTTTTCCACCACGACAAAACCACGCAAGGTGATGCGGTTGCTCAGCAAGAAGACCGCATTGCGGATCGGCGTTTCTTCGCCGTTGTAGCCGGCAATCCAGCCGCACAGCGCGACGCGGGCAAAGGCATTGGTCATTGGCAATGCCGTGTCGAACACCTGGCCGCCGACATTTTCGAAAATCGCATCGATGCCGTTCGGCGTCGCGGCCGCCAGGTCGGCTTGCAAATTGCCGGCCTTGTAATCGATGCAGGCGTCGAACCCCAGTTGCTCGACCACGTAGGCACACTTTTCCGCGCCGCCGGCGATGCCGACCACGCGGCAGCCGCGCAATTTCGCCAATTGCCCGACCACGCCGCCGACCGCGCCGCTGGCCGCCGACACCAGCACCGTTTCGCCGGCTTTCGGCGCCATGATCTGGTTCACGCCGAACCAGGCGGTCATGCCGGGCATGCCGACCACGCCGACAAACGCCGACAACGGAATATGGGTGGTATCGACCTTGCGCAGCATGGTACCGTCCGAGACGGCGATTTCGGTCCAGCCCAGGGTACCGGTGACAAAGTCGCCGACCGCGAATTTCGGGTTCTTCGATTCGATCACCTGGCCGGCGCCGCCGCCTATCATGGTTTCGTCCAGCGCTTGCGGCGCGGCGTAGCTTTTGGTCTCGTTCATGCGCCAGCGCATATACGGGTCGAGCGACAGATAATGGTTGCGAATCAACACCTGGCCATCGGTGATGGCCGGGATTTCCTGGGTTTCAAGCCGGAAGTTTTCCGGATGAACTTCGGCTTGCGGCCGGGATGCCAGTACGATGCGTTGGAAGGTTGTCATGGGAACTCCTGTCAGTCTGTTTAAACAGCGGAAACGCCGCCATCCACCGCCAGCGTCTGGCCGGTGATGTGCTTGCCTGCGTCGGACGCGAACAGCAGCGCCGCGCCTTTGAGATCTTCATCGTCGCCGATGCGTTGCAATGGCACGCCCTTCGACAATTCGTCTGCGCCCAGTTGCTGCAGGATGCCCTTGGTCATCTTCGACGGGAAAAAGCCCGGGGCGATCGCGTTCACGGTGATGCCATGCGCGCCCCACTCGCCAGCCAGCGTGCGGGTAAAGTTGATCAGCGCCGCTTTCGAGGTGTTGTAGCCGATGGTCTGCATGGTGCCGGGAGGATTGCCGGACAGGCCGGCGATCGACGCGATATTGATGATGCGGCCGTATTTGCGCGGTATCATCGAGCGTTTGCCGACCGCTTGCGACATCAGGAAGATGCTGCGCACGTTCAAGTTCATCACCTTGTCCCACGCTTCGACCGGATGATCCTCGGCCGGCGCGCCCCAGGTGGCGCCAGCGTTGTTGATCAGGATATCGATGTGGCCGAGCTTTTCCAGCGCGCTATCGACCAGGTGCGTGACGGCGGCGTCCTGCGACAAATCGGCGGCGACGGCGTAGGCGGTGACTTTGTGCTCGGCCAGGAAGGCCACGGCCTGGTCCAGCTCGGCCTGCTTGCGGGAAGAAATCACCACCGTGGCGCCCTGCTCGCCCAGCGCCAGCGCCATTTGCAAGCCCAGGCCACGCGAGCCTCCGGTGACCAGCGCGGTTTTACCGCTCAAATCGAACAATTGTTGTGTAGTGCGCATCATGTCCCTTTTTGTTCAGACTGCGTAATCCATGCATTGCCGCGCTTCGCGCACGGCGCCGAAGAATGGCTTGATCAATGCGTGTTCCGGATGGTTCTGGTAAGCGTCCAGTGATTCCTTGCTGTCGAACTCGCTGTACAAGGCCAGGTCATAGGTCGCTTCCAGCCCCGGCTGGGCGATCACCGCCTCGAATTTCAAGATGCCCGGCACCAGTGCCGAACAAGCATCGAGCAATTGCTTGGCCTTGATGGCGTTCGTGGCGCGGTCGTTGCCTTCGGCGTGTTCCTTTAATTTCCAAAAAACGATGTGTTTGATCATGGGTATCTTTGCTCATTATGTAACAGCGCCGAAAAATGCTCAGGGCAATGCAACGCCGCCATCGGCGTTTTTTCGGCGCTCCGGATTAAAACCACGCATCTTGCATATCGAGCGTGGTGGTGTCTACACTTTCCAATAAATCAAGCTGTTGCTGGACCTTCGGTAATTCCCAGTGGAAGAAATAACGGCAAGCCTGCACTTTGCCGCGATAAAAGTCGTCGTCCCTGCCGGCCGCCAGCAAGCCCTGCCGCAACCAGATCCAGGCCACCACCACATGGCCGACCGCTTCCAGGTAGACACTGGCGTTGGCCAGCGTCCGGTTCATGTCGTCCACCGCATACAAGCCGCGGGTGACTTGTCCGACCCGCTTCCAGGTCGACTCGAGCAAGCTGGCGTGGCCTTGCAATTCGGCCCTCAACGGCGCCGGCAGGCCAGCCGCGCTGCGCGCCTGGTCCACGGTGGCCGCGATTTCGTCGCCAAACGTGTTGAACAGCGCGCCATCCTGGATCACCACCTTGCGGCCCAGCAAGTCCAAGCCATGGATGCCGTGCGTGCCTTCGTGGATCGCATTCAAGCGGTTGTCGCGGTAAAACTGTTCGACATTATATTCACGGGTATAACCATAACCGCCATGCACCTGGATCGCCAGGCTATTCGCTTCCAGGCACCACTGCGACGGCCACGACTTGGTGACCGGCGTCAGGAAATCCAGCAAGCGGTTGGCCTTGGCCCGCGCTTGCGGCGTCTCGGCGCTGCGCGCTTCATCGACCAGGCTGGCGCTGTACAGCACCAATCCCAGGCCGCCTTCGACATACGCCTTTTGCGCCAGCAGCATGCGCCGCACGTCGGTATGGCCGATGATGGCGATTTGCGGCTGGGCCGGATCTTTCGCGGCCGGATGGCGCCCCTGCGGCCGGTTGCGCGCATAATCGAGCGCATGCAGATAACCGGTGTAGCCGAGCACCGCCGCGCCCAGCCCGACCGCGATGCGCGCCTCGTTCATCATGTGAAACATATTCGCCAGCCCCTGGTGCGGCTGGCCGACCAGGTAGCCGATCGCGCCGCCCTTGCCTTGCGGCTGGAACTTGCCTTCTCCAAAGTTCAACAGGCAATTGCTGGTGCCGCGATGGCCCATCTTGTGATTCAAACCGGCCAGCACCACGTCGTTGCGTTCGCCCAAGGCGCCATCGGCCTCGACCAGGAATTTCGGCACGATAAACAGTGAAATACCCTTGACGCCGGGAATCAGGCGACCGTCCGGGCCGGGAATCTTGGCCAGCACCAGATGCACGATATTGCCGGCCAGATTATGCTCGCCGCCGGAGATCCACATCTTGTTGCCGCTCAAACGATACTGGCGTTCGCCTTCCGGGCCATCGGCCGGATCGGGCTCGGCGCGGGTAGCGATGTCGGACAGGCTGGAGCCGGCTTGCGGTTCCGACAAACACATGGTGCCGAAAAACTTGCCGTCGAACATGGGCTTGACGAAACGCTCCACTTGCAGCGGCGTGCCGCACGTGAGCAAGGTATTGGCATTGCTGACCGTCAAGAAGGTATAGGACGCGGTGGCGACATTGGCCGCAGTGAAATAGGCCGACAAGGTTTTTTCGAGCACCACCGGCAATTGCATGCCGCCCAGTTCGTAATCCTGGCCGGCGGCCATCAAGCCGGCCGCCGAAAATGCGTCGAGTGCGGTCTTGACCTCGGGAATGATGACCACTGCGCCATCGACCACCCGCGGTTCTTGCTGGTCGCTCTTTTTGTTATGCGGCGCAAACAATTCGCTGGCGATCTGCTCGGCGGTATCGATGGCGGCGTCGAAGGTTTCGCGGCTGTGGTCCTGGAAGCGCGGCCGGTCGGTCAATGCCTCGACCTGCAGCCATTCGTACAACATGAAGTCGATATCGCGCCGCGACAGGATGGTTGATTGCATAGTGTCCCTGATGGTATGAAAAAACGGGCGCCTGCACCGGGCGCCCGCTGGTAGCTGGCGCTGCTTATACTACTTCAAACAGGCCCGCCGCGCCCTGGCCGCCGCCGATGCACATGGTCACGACCACGTACTTGACGCCACGGCGCTTGCCTTCAATCAAGGCGTGACCAGTCAGGCGGGCGCCCGATACGCCGTAAGGATGGCCGACCGCGATCGCGCCGCCATTCACGTTCAAGCGGTCCATCGGGATGCCCAGCGTGTCGGCGCAATACAGCACTTGCACCGCGAACGCCTCATTCAATTCCCACAAGCCGATATCGGACACGCTCAAGCCGGCCTTTTTCAGCAGCTTGGGTATCGCATACACCGGGCCGATGCCCATCTCATCCGGTTCGCAGCCGGCCACGGCAAAGCCGCGGAAGATGCCCAGCGGCTGCAAGCCTTTCGCTTCGGCCACCTTGGCGTTCATCACGATGGCGACCGAGGCGCCATCCGAAAATTGGCTGGCGTTGCCGGCGCTGATGACGCCGCCCGGCAGCGCCGTGCGGATCTTCGACACGCCTTCCAGCGTGGTATCGGCGCGGATGCCTTCATCGGCGGTGATCGTCACTTCGCGGCTCAGCAACATGCCGCTGGTCTTGTCGGCCACGCCCATGACGGTGGTCATCGGCACGATTTCCTCATTGAAACGGCCGGCGGCCTGTGCGGCGGCGGCGCGCTGCTGGCTTTGCACGCCATATGCGTCTTGCCGCTCGCGGCTGATGTTGTAGCGCCTGGCAACGGTTTCCGCCGTTTGCAGCATCGACCAGTAGATTTCCGGCTTGTGCTGCTCCAGCCAGACTTCCTTGTACATATGCATATTCATCTCTTGCTGCACGCAAGAAATCGATTCGACGCCGCCCGCCGCATAGATGTCGCCTTCGCCGGCGATGATGCGCTGCGCCGCCAGCGCGATGGTTTGCAGGCCGGACGAGCAAAAACGGTTGACGGTCATGCCGGCGGTGGTCACCGGACAGCCGCCGCGGATGGCGACCTGGCGCGCGATATTGCCGCCGGTAGCGCCTTCCGGGTTGGCGCAGCCGATCAGCACATCCTCGACTTCGCCGGCCTCGATAGTGGCGCGGGCGATCGCCGCCCGCAGCACATGGCCGCCCAGCGTGGCGCCATGGGTCATGTTGAATGCGCCTTTCCAGGATTTGGCCAGGCCGGTGCGGGCGGTCGATACGATGACGGCGTCTATCATGATTGTCTCCTTATGGAATGGTTTTATCTGGTGCTCGGTGAATCGCTGAAACGAGAATAGCACATTTCAGCACGATCGTTCGCAAATTCGACAAGATTTTTCCTTTGATAAGTTTTTTGTAAGTTCGGCGTAAGTTTGAAGCAAGCATGACGTAAGGTTCAGCGCCCACACTCCGGAACAGTTGCCGAACAGGATGCACATGATGCACAGACATCGCATCGGCGGCAGCGGTTCTTATAATGATAGGGAGACAAACCATGGCATCAACCTCCGGCCCGGCCGACGTACGGAAGAGTTCCACCAAGGGAACGCCGATCACGCCTGAAGAACGCAAGGTCATCTTTGCATCTTCGCTCGGCACTGTATTCGAATGGTACGATTTTTACCTGTACGGTTCGCTCGCATCCATCATCGCCAAGCAGTTTTTCGTCGGCGACCCGACCACCACCTTCATTTTCGCGCTGCTGGCGTTCGCCGCAGGCTTTATCGTGCGGCCCTTCGGCGCCCTCGTGTTCGGCCGCCTGGGCGACATGATCGGCCGTAAATACACTTTCCTGATCACCATCCTGATCATGGGCGGCTCCACCTTCATCGTCGGCTTGCTGCCGGGTTATGCGTCGATCGGCATCGCCGCGCCCATCATCCTGGTGATCCTGCGCATCTTGCAAGGCCTGGCCTTGGGCGGCGAATACGGCGGCGCGGCGACCTATGTCGCCGAACACGCGCCGGAAGGCAAGCGCGGCGCGTTCACGGCATGGATACAGACCACCGCCACGCTGGGCTTTTTCCTGTCGCTGATGGTGATCCTCGGCACCCGCCTGGCGATCGGCGAGGAAGGCTTTACCGCCTGGGGCTGGCGCGTGCCGTTCCTGGTGTCGGTGCTGCTGCTGGGCATTTCGGTGTGGATCCGTCTGGCGATGAATGAATCGCCGGCCTTCGCCAAGATGAAAGCCGAAGGCAAGACCTCGAAAGCCCCGCTCAGCGAAGCGTTCGGCCAATGGAAAAACCTGAAAATCGTGATCCTGGCGCTGATCGGCCTGACCGCCGGCCAGGCCGTGGTGTGGTACACCGGCCAGTTCTACGCGCTGTTCTTCATGATACAGACGCTGAAAGTGGACCTGGCCACGGCCAACGTACTGATTGCCATCGCGCTGCTGCTGGCGACGCCGTTCTTCCTGTTCTTCGGCACCCTGTCGGACCGCATCGGCCGCAAGTACATCATCCTCGGCGGTTGCCTGATCGCGGCGGCGACCTACTTCCCGATCTTCAGCGGCCTGACCCACTTCGCCAATCCGCAACTGGAAGCGGCGCTGAAAAATTCGCCGGTGGTGGTGGTCGCCGATCCGGCCTCGTGCCACTTCCAGTTCAACTTGACCGGCACCAAGAAATTCCCGTCGTCTTGCGATATCGCCACCGGTTTCCTGTCGAACAGCTCGGTCAACTATACCAAGGAAGACGCGCCGGCCGGCAGCATCGCCAGGATCCGCATCGGCGACAAGGAATTCACCTCGTTCAGCGCGGTGATGACGCCGGACGGCTTGAACTTCGACGATGCAAGCAAGAAACATGAAACCGAGTTCAAGAAAGAAATCGGCGCCGCCGTCAAGGCCGCCGGTTACCCAGCCAAGGCCGATCCGGAGCAGATCAACAAGCCGATGGTGGTGCTGTTGCTGTTTATCCTGGTGCTGTATGTGACGATGGTGTACGGCCCGATCGCCGCGATGCTGGTGGAAATGTTCCCGACCCGGATACGCTACACCTCGATGTCGCTGCCCTACCATATCGGCAACGGCTGGTTCGGCGGCTTGCTGCCGACCACCGCGTTCGCGCTGGTCGCGTTCAAGGGCGACATTTATTATGGCCTGTGGTATCCGATCGTCGTCGCGCTGATCACGGTGGTGATCGGCACGCTGTTCGTCGGCGAAACCAAGGACAGGAATATTTATGCGGATGATTGATTCAGCAAATTGAATTGATGCAGCCCCAGCACGCCGCAAGGGTCATCAGCCCTGGCGGCGTTTTTTTATGGCTGGCTTTTTTATCGCTGTGCGGCCAGCAACTGGCGCAGCGCATTGCTCCTGGCCACCCCATGTTCCTGCTGATGAGTGTACCCCGACAGTTGGCGCATCAGCTTGCTGTTTATTTGCTTTCCTGGCGTGCCGGAAACGCCGTCACCATGACGACCCCACCCGCCATCATCAATGCCGACACGATCAACAGCGCGCTGTTGGTGCTGTGCGTGGCATCCTTGAACCAGCCGATCAGGTATGGGCTGAAAAAACCCGCCATATTGCCGACGCTGGCGATCACGCCGATCCCCGCCGCCGCCGCGACGCCGCCGAGCAAGGCGGTCGGCATGCCCCAGAATACCGGGATGAACGACATGATGCCGATCGACGCCAGCGTCAGCGCGAAGACTGCCAGCGCCGTGTTATCGCCGAAGAAGGTGCTCAGCGCCAGGCCGAAGGCGCCGAGCGTGATGCCGGCCATCGCGTGCCAGCGGCGTTCCTGGCGTTGGTCGGAATGGTTACTCCACCAAAACATCACGGCCACGCCGGCGATGTAGGGTATCGCGCTCAGCAAACCGATATTGAGCACATCCTTGACGCCGGTAGCCTGGATCAGCGACGGCAGCCAGAACAGCAAGGCATAATTTCCCAGGCCGGTAGTGAAATAAGTCAGGGACAACAGCCAGACACGCCTGTCGCTAAACGCAGCGCGCAAGGAGTGACTGTGCTTGGTGGCCGTATCTTTTTCGATATTACGCTCCAACAGCTGTTTTTCGGCTTCGCTGAGCCAGCCAGCCTTGCGGATGCCGTCATTCAGGTACACCAGCATCGCAGCGCCGATCACCAGCGACGGGATCGCCTCCAGCAAGAACACCCATTGCCAGGCCGCCAGGCCGCCGACGGCATGGAAATTTTTCAAGATCCATCCCGACAACGGTCCGCCGACGATGCCTGACAGCGGAATCGCACAGACGAACATCGCCGTGGCCAGCGAACGGCGATTGGCCGGGTACCAGTACGTCAGATACAGCAGCACGCCCGGCAAGAACCCCGCTTCAGCGACACCCAGCAAAAAGCGCGCGATATAAAATTGCATCGGCGTGGTCACAAACGCGGTGGCGCCGGAAATAATCGCCCACGTTATCATGATGCGCGCCAGCCAGCGCCGCGCGCCGATCTTGTGCAAAATCAGGTTGCTCGGTACTTCCAGCAGCACATATCCGAGGAAAAAAATCCCGGCGCCCAGCCCATACACGGTTTCACTCCATTGCAAGTCGCTCAGCATCAGCAGTTTGGCAAAGCCAACATTGACCCGATCGAGATAGGAGCCGACAAAACCCAGGCACAAGAACGGCATCAAGCGCCAACTGACCTTGCTGTAAAGACGGTCTTCATCGATGGCCGATGCGTGACCTGGTACTGCGGCACTACCTGTTGCTGTCATGCTACGATCTCCCAGTGAAACTGTGAATGAAATATTAATCAAAACTTGCGCTATTTTACCGTAAGGGCAAAGTCATTTATGCCCGATAAGGGGCAATTATTACTTCCTGTTACTATTCTCGATTACAATATCAACATGCTTGATCATGTCTCTATCACTGTTGCCAACTTGTATAACGCCGAGCTTTTTTACGACGCCGTGTTTTCCGCCTTGAACGTGGTCAAGGTCGGCTCGGATCATGCCGACGCCTGGATCGGTTATGGCGAACGCAGCAACCGCGAGCATCCCGAACGCAGCTATTTTTCAGTGCGGCTGGGTCCCAGGCCGGAAGATGCGCCGCGCCGCCATTATTGTTTCAAGGCGGCCACCCGCGCCCAGGTCGACGCTTTTTGGCAGGCGGGGCTGCTGCATGGCGGACGCGACAATGGCGCACCGGGCGTGCGCGACTACCACCCCACATATTATGCCGCCTTCCTGCTCGACCCGGACGGCAACCGCATCGAGGCGGTATGCCATACACAGGCCTGACTAAGAGCCTATCCCAGTAGATGAATACGCCCTGTTCTGGCGCTCATCAGGAACGGGGACTGCGTTGCTCGTCGTCGCGTGGCCCGCCACGCGTCCTCCTCACGCCTGGTCCGCGCTCCCGATGCGCGGCCAGCAAAAGACGCTCACTACTGGGATAGGCTCTAAGAACGGTCAGCAAGCTCGTGCGGTATTGATATGATTGTATGCGTGACCGGATAACCTGCGTCACGACCTGCTGGTGCGCAGCCGCGTCGGGCTGCACTTCGACACCATGCTAACTGATACGGGTAGTCTGGCTGTATCGCCTTGCGCATTATTTTCTTTGCGTGGCGGTGAGTAAGAAACTGTTTAAGGATTGAACACTGTCGTTCCCGAATGACTCCATCGATTGCAGCAGGGACGCTGCAAAATGCTGCTGATCTTCCGATGCCGCTTCAAAATGTAAACTGCGCGCGCAGTCGATTTCCCACTGGCCGTCCTGCAGGCCGCTGGCATCGATGGTTTGTTGTTCAACATCCGCAAATAACTCCGCCAAGACATCTTTTACTTGCTGCGGTGTAAACAAGGTACGAATATTGCTGTCATTTTTTTCCAGCGTCGCATAAAACGCCTGGACATACGCCGCCATCTGGTGAGCCAGTGCTGCCGGGCGGACCTGCACGATATCCCATTCAGCCACATGAACCACAGCGGCATGCAGCGAAGCTTTTCTCAAGAGTTGTTGCAATAATTTTTTGCCATCAAAATACCATAAGCAATGTGAGAAAACGACCGCATCATATTGTTCCGACAGGGGGAGAGTTAATAGATCTGTTTCGAAACTGATAGCCAGTTGCGCTCCCAATGGACCGGCTTTCAAGTGCTCGGCTGCTTGTCCTAAAGTAATCGGCATCCCATATTGCGCATCCGCGATGTCTATCCCCCTGACAAAACCTTGCGCACCGACCGCCTCGGCCAGCACCGCCGTGGTATCTCCTTGCCCGCAACCGACTTCCAGCACGCGCATGCCGGGCCTGATGCCCATCGCTGTTACCAGTTGTATACGATGAGCCGTCTGGACACCTTGAATCGTGTCATCCCCATGGTGCAATTTCATGCTTTGCAAAATACGTTCGATATTCACGCCTACCTCTTTTTATTATCAGGGCGGTTTCCCCGCCTACCCAGCCGTGGGGAAACCGCCCTGTTATTTGTCAACTCAGTTGTCAACTCAGCCGTTGAACGTCTTGCCTTCCGCCGCCAGCCTGACCAGCAATGGCGCCGGTCTCCATGCATCGCCATGGCGCCCCTTGGCGTATTGGGCGATCGCCGCCAGCACGTTCGGCAAGCCGACCGTATCGGCGTAGAACATCGGCCCGCCGCGGAACAGCGGGAAACCGTAGCCGGTCAGGTACACCATGTCGATATCGGAGGCGCGCAGCGCGATGCCCTCTTCCAGTATCAGCGCCGCCTCATTGACCAGCGCATACACCAGGCGCTCGACGATTTCCCGGTCGCTGACCTTGCGCCGCTCGACACCGATGTCGCCCGAATGGCGCACGATCATGTCGTTGACCACTTCCGATGGATACGCCTTGCGGTCGCCCGCCTGGTAATCATACCAGCCGGCGCCGGTCTTCTGGCCGTAGCGGCCCAGTTCGCACAGCAAGTCGGCGGTTTTCGAATACGTCACTTCCGGCGTTTCGACGTAGCGGCGTTTGCGGATATACCAGCCGATGTCGTTGCCGGCCAGATCGCCCATGCGGAACGGTCCCATCGCAAAACCGAATTTTTCGGCGGCCTTGTCGACCTGTTCCGGCAGGCAACCCTCTTCCAGCAAGAACCCGGCCTGGCGGCTGTATTGCTCGATCATGCGGTTGCCGATAAAACCGTCGCACACGCCCGACACCACGCCGGTCTTCCTGAGTTTTTTCGACAGCGCCAGCGCGGTCGCCAGCACGTCCTTGCCGGTGGCCGCGCCGCGCACGATTTCCAGCAATTTCATCACGTTGGCCGGACTGAAGAAATGGGTGCCGATCACGTCTTGCGGACGTCTGGTGAAGCCGGCGATGCGGTTCAAGTCCAGGGTCGAGGTGTTCGACGCCAGGATCGCGCCCGACTTCATCACTTCATCGAGTTTCTTGAACACGGTTTCCTTGACGGCCAGGTCTTCAAACACGGCTTCGACCACGATGTCGGCCTGGGCGATTGCGTCATACGACAAGGTGCCGCTGATCAAGGCCAGGCGCTGCTCGAATTTCTCTTGCGTCAGCTTGCCTTTCTTGAGCGTGTTTTCATAATTCTTGCGTATCGTCGCCAACCCCTTGTCCAGCGCTTCCTGCCTGGTTTCCAGCAAGATCACCGGGATGCCGGCATTGACGAAATTCATCGCGATGCCGCCGCCCATGGTGCCGGCGCCGATCACGGCCGCCTGCTTGATGGCGCGCACCGGCGTGTCGGCCGGGACATCCGGCACTTTGCTGGCGACCCGCTCGGCAAAGAACGCGTGGCGCAGCGCCTTCGATTCCGCCGACTGCAGCAATTGCATGAACAAGTCGCGCTCGAACTTCAAGCCGTCCTCGAACTGCATCGTCACCGACGCGGCCACGGTGTCGACGCATTTCAGCGGCGCCGGGAACGGGCCCGCCATCGCCTTGACGGTATTGCGCGAAAACTGCAGGAACGCTTCGTGGTTCGGATAATCCACCTTGCGGTCGCGCACTTTCGGCAGCGGGCGCAGATCGGCGACCTTGCCGGCCAAAGCGATCGCGGCCGCCAGCAGATCGGCGCCCGGGGCGATGACTTCATCGAACAGCGCGGTCTGCGCCAATTTGTCGGAGACCACCGGGTTGCCCGACACAATCATGTTCAACGCCATTTCCAGGCCCAGCACGCGCGGCAGGCGCTGCGTGCCGCCGGCGCCCGGCAACAGGCCGAGTTTAACTTCCGGCAACGCCATTTGCGCATCCGGCGCGGCGATACGGTAATGGCAGCCCAGCGCCAGCTCCAGTCCGCCGCCCATGCACACGCTGTGGATCGCGGCGATGACCGGCTTGGTCGCGCTTTCGGCGACATGGATCAGCGTGTGCAAGGTCGGTTCGGCCAGCGCTTTCGGCGAATTGAATTCCTTGATGTCGGCGCCGCCGGAAAACGCCTTGCCGGCGCCGGTGATGACGATCGCTGTCACGTTGGTATCGGCCAGCGCCTGCTGGATGCCAGCGACCGCGGCGCTGCGGGTAGCCAGGCCGAGGCCGTTGACCGGCGGATTATTCAGGGTAATGACGGCAACGGAACCGTTGACTTGATATTCGGCGCTCATGTCTCTTCCTTGTTGTAGTTAAAACAGCATGCGGAGTGTGATGTGTGACTATACCGCATAAAAGAACGATCGTATTATTTTTATTCACCCGTGCTCGGGTGGCCGATGTTACACGCTGCGCCATGCTGGCGGGAAGTCAGGCAAGTCATATTGACAATTTTTACGATTTTGAATTATTTCTCCGTGTATCGTAGATGAGCTTGTTTATCGGCCGCGATGGATCGCCAGCGACTACTACAACAATAGCAAGAGTGACTATCGATTGAATAACTTTCCAAGTAGCAAAACATAATGACAAGATGACCTCGTGATTATCGTGAGGCAGGCTAAAACATGCGTTACAGGCCACTTTTACCGGTTCCATCCTTGTATTTATACAACGGCATTCAAATAATCGGGACGGCTCATTTTCTTTGTTATGGGATAGGTATAATTTAATTCGAGACCAGAGAAACAATCGGCACCCGATTCTCTCCAATAATCACAAATGAAATCGCTGGCAGGTTAAATCTATCCAAATATAACGAAAGTGCCCACATCAAAGGAAATATAATGGACGCAGCTAGCCACGTAAGCAAATCGCAGGGTCTGGATTTACAAGCTATTAATGCCGCACTCAACCGGGTACAGGCTTTGATTGAATTCGAGCTCGACGGGACCATCTTGCACGCCAACGAAAATTTCCTGCGCCTGCTCGGTTATACGCTGGACGAAGTCCAGGGCAAGCACCACGCCATTTTTTGCGACCCGGCCTATGCCCGCTCTTCCGAATACCGCGAATTCTGGGCCAAACTGGCGCGCGGCGAATTCGAACACGCCGACTTCAAGCGCATCACCAAGGATGGCCGCGAAGTGTGGATCGACGCTTCCTACAATCCGGTGTTCGACGCCGATGGCAAGCCGTACAAGGTGATCAAGTTTGCCAGCGACATTACCGCCAGCAAGCAGAAAAACGCCGACTACGAAGGTAAAATGAATGCCATCGGCAAATCCCAGGCGGTCATCGAATTTAATCTCGACGGCACTATTTTGTCTGCCAACGATAATTTCCTGAAGTCGGTCGGCTACACGCTGGAGGAAATCAAAGGCAGGCACCACCGCATATTTTGCGACCCGGACTATGTCAAGACCGAGGAGTATGCCGATTTTTGGCAAAAGCTGGGCGCCGGCGAATATGAATCCGGAGAATACAAGCGCCTGACCAAGGATGGCCGCGAAATCTGGCTCAACGCCACGTATAACCCGATCTTCGATGCCAACGGCAAGCCGCTGAAAGTGGTCAAGTTTGCCACCGACATTACCTGCAACAAGATCCGCAATGCCGAATACCAGGGCAAGGTCAGCGCCATCGGCAAGGCGCAGGCGGTGATTGAATTCGATATCAATGGCAAGGTGCTCGACGCGAATGACAATTTCCTCGACGTCATGGGTTATACGCTCGATGAAATCAAGGGCGAACATCACCGCATATTTTGCGAGCCTGAATATGCGAATAGCCCGGAGTATAAAAAATTCTGGCAGAAATTGAATCGCGGCGAATTCGACAGCGGCCGTTATAAACGCATCGGCAATCACGGCAAAGTAGTATGGATACAAGCCACTTATAATCCGATCCTCGATTTTAATGGCAAGCCTTACAAGATCGTCAAATTCGCGATCGATATTACCGACCAGGTGAATCTGGAAAACAGCATCAAGGTCAAGGCACAAAGCGATACCCACAAGGTCGAGGAATTGCTGGCCTCGGTGGCGCGCGCGGCGCAAGGTGACTTGACTTGCAGCATCAAGGTGGAAGGCAATGAACCGATCGACTTGCTGGCCGGCGGCATCAGCAAGATGATCGCCGACTTGCGCTCGGTGATCGGCAACGTGGTGTCGGCGGCCAGCGGCTTTGCCGAAGCGTCGAACCTGATCGCCGAACGCTCGACCGGCGTGGCGGTCGGCACCCAGGCCCTCGGCGCCACGGTCGAGCAAATGAATGCGTCGATCGACGGCCTGACCCACTCCATCCATTCGATCGCGGAAAACACCTCGAATGCCGATTTCCTGGCCAAGTCGACCCAGCACGAGGCCGAGGCGGGCGCCAAGGCCGTCGCCAAATCGATCGAAGCGATGGATTTGATCAACCGCTCGTCGGAAGACATCGGCGAAATCGTCAAGGTCATCAGCGAAATCGCCAACCAGACCAATATGCTGGCCTTCAACGCCGCCATCGAAGCGGCCCGCGCCGGCGAACACGGACTCGGTTTTTCGGTCGTGGCCGACGAGGTGCGCAAGCTGGCGGAGCGCTCGTCGCAGGCGACCAAGGAAATTTCCAAACTGATTAATGAGTCGGTCAAGCGCGTGTCGACCGGCAGCGAAATCTCGAAACAGGCCAGCGATGCGTTCGACAAGATCGTATCCGGCGTGGGCAAGACGACGCTGGCGATTTCCGACATTTCCAAGGCGGCCAACGAGCAATTGCTGACCGCCAAGGAAGTCAGCGCGGCGATCCAGTATATCGCCGAGGAAACCGAAAAATCGGCCGCCAATTGCGATGGCATCGCCCGCTCCATCGACAGCTTGAACGACCGCGCCGGCGGCTTGAACACAACCGTCTCCGGCTTCGTGGTCTAGACAAGGTAAGGTAAGGAGTAGCCATGGACACATCCGCAGCACTGACGCCCGACATCCTCAGCGCCCTGATCGCGCTGGTGCGCAAGCACACCGGCATTGCGATGACGGAAAGGAAAAGTATCTTGCTGGAACGGCGTTTGCAGCCGCGCCTGAAAGCGCTGGCGCTGCACAGCTACCAGGATTACCTGGAGCGGGTCGAAAGCGACCGCGCCGAAATACCGCACTTTATCGACCTGGTGACCACCAACGACACGCTGTTCTTCCGCACGCCGCAGGTATGGGATTATTTTGCGCGCCAGTTCTTGCCGGCCTGGCTGCTGCGCCATCCGGGCAAGACGCTGAAAATCTGGTCGGCGGCCGCCGCCAGCGGCGAGGAACTGTATTCGATCGCCATGCTGTGCGAAGAGTTCCAGCTGAAGGCGCCCAGCTTCCGCTACCAGATCCTGGCCACCGACATTTCGCAGCAAATGCTCGATATCGCCAGCGCCGGGCGTTATATCGGCCGTTCGGTCGAGCGCATCAAGCTGTCGCAGCCGGAGATGGCGAAAAAATACCTGACGACCGACGGCAGCAGCGTGCAAGTGGTACCGCTGCTGAAGAAAAATGTGTCGTTCGCGCAGCACAACCTGCTCGGCGTGTTGCGCCCGGCGCAACAGTTCGACCTGGTATTCCTGCGCAATGTACTGATTTATTTCGACGCCGAACACCAGGAAACCGTGCTGAAACAGGCACGCCACAGCATGCAACCCGACGCCCGGCTGGTGCTGGGCGAATCCGAAACCATCAAACGCCTCGGCACCGAATACCAATTCGAGTTCCCGATGGTGTACCGCACTGGAGGGACGAGGTAATGGGTCATATGATGGAACACCATTTGCAGCAAGTCGGCATGGGCCAATTGAAGGTCGGCGCGCGCGATGAACAATTGCAAGCCGTGCTAGGCTCCTGCGTCGGCATCGCCTTCATCTGGAAAAAAGGTGGCCGCTGCGGCCTGGCCCATTGTTTATTACCGGAATCGCCGGACGCCGATAACAGCCTAGGCGCACGCTACGTCAGCCAGGCCGTGCCGTCGCTGCTGCGCCTGATGGGCGCGCGCCAGTCCGACTACCCGGATATCGAAGTCGTGCTGGCGGGCGGCGCCAGCATGTTCAGCGGCCGCTCCGGACGCTTGCAGGTGGGTCAGCAAAACGTCGCGGCGGCGCGCAAATACCTGTCGCAGTGCGGCTTGCACGTCGAATATTGCGAACTGGGCGGCAGATGCGGCCGGCAAATACTGATCGATTGCGCCGACCAAAGTTATTCCATCACCAAGATCGTCGCACAATCACCGGAGCCGGCATATGGAAATGAGCGAAGCGCAGCATATTGAAACCGCCGCGACTGCCGCGGCCAGCGAACTGTTTGGTTCCTTTTACCTCGGCAACGACGAATTCGCGCTACCGGCCAGCTGTATCCGCGAAGTCGTCAATTTCCCGGATAAGATGACCGCCCTGCCCTTGTCGCCAAGCTTTCTGGAGGGCATGTTCACCTTGCGCGGCAGCGTCATTCCTGTGGTCAACCTGGCGCGCCTGTTCGATCCGGACGCGCCGCGCGCCGGACAGCAGCATAAAATCGCCATCATCGATTACCAGCAAGTGCTGGTCGGCATCCTGTTCCACGATACCGGCGAAATCCTGCGCGTGCGGCCGGAACAGCGCAGCACGCTGCGCTACAGCGCGGCCGACAGCAATGGCGTGATCGCCGGCACCATCTTGCTGGACGACGGCAAGCGCTTGCTGCAAATCCTCAATCCGGCCAGCCTGATCCAGATTGAAAACGTGCCGCGCGTGCTGGCCCAACAAGCGGTCAGCGGCAAGCTGCACAGCCAGCGCTACCACGCCCAGAGCGAGCGGCGCCAATGCGTCAGCTTCCGCGCCGCCGGTTCGACGTTCGCGTTTGAAATGGGCGCGATCCAGGAAATCATCAATGTCCCGGAATTGCACAATTCAATACTGAACAGCAAGTTGTGCCTGGGGCGCATCAATTTTCGGGGCCACCAGGTCGCCGTGGTCGACTTCGCCGCGCTGCTGAACGCCGCGCCGGAACCAGGCATGCGTACCTTCAAGCCCGAACAGCGCATCGTCATCGCCCGCATCGACGACGCCACGATCGGCTTCCTGGTCGATTCAGTCGATAATATCGTGCACTTCTTTCCAGATGAAATATTGCCGATTCCGTTGCTGAGCAAGGCGCGCGCCGGCATGTTTGGCGGCTGCATCTCGAAACCGGACCTGGGCGACATCATCTTCCTGAACCAGGGCGAGATCTTTTCGAACAGTGAAATCGTTGAAATGCGCACCGGCCACGCCAATCTGTACCCGGACCAGGACCAGCAAGCCATCAAGGCGCAGCAAGCCGACAAGCGCAAGGCCCAGCGCCAGGTCTACATTACCTTCACGGTCGAAAACAGTTTTGCGGTGGAAATCAAGCAAGTGCGCGAAATCATCGATTTCGGCGGCGCCATCACCAAACCGCCGGGCATGCCCGGTTTCATGCGCGGCATTCTAAACTTGCGGCAACAGATGATCAGCATCATCGACCTGCGCCTGCTCTACAACATGCCGGCGCTGCAAGACAGCAGCCAATCGAAAATCATGATCGTCGAACGGGGTGACGAGCGTTATGGCTTCCTGGTCGATGCGGTCGACAACATCATGACCATCCCCGACAGCCAGCGCTATGCCGCGCCGCAATTGATACGCAACGAGCATAGCAGCGAGGATTTACGCGGTGAAATGGACGAAATGATCGACATCAGCACGGACAGCAAGCGGCACACGCTGAGCGTCTTCCAGTGCGACCGCTTGTTGCAAAGGCTGTCCAGGGAAATGCCGGAAGCAGCCGCCTAGCCTGTCCCGGCTACAGCCCCAGGTCGTCGTGCAGCCTGGCCGAGAACAAACGGTGCGGGTCATACTTGTCCAGCACCGCCTTGGCGCTATCCCAGTTGCTGCCGCTCGCTTGTCCGGCCCGGTAGGCGTTCGGCACCGTGGTGTGCAATGCCACCGGATCGGCCCAGGCGGCCTGGTCGGAATAAGCCCAGCCCTTGGACCATTCCGGGCGCAACGCCGCATAAGCGCCGTTATACGTCGCTTCCAGCCATTGCTCGACTTCGCGGTAAAACTGGTTGGCATACGGCGTGCCGGGAAAGGTCAGGATATCCAGCCACACCGCCACGTCCCAGTCGGCATGGTCGGGACGCGGACGCAAGGCAGACAGGGCCGGCGACACGCCGTTCGAACCGGCCACGTCGCCCGGCTGGTCCAGGCCGGTGACGCGGATTTCGACCGGACCGTTCATCGGGTAGCGGCCCTGCGCCTGGTAAGCGGCGACCCGGGCCTGGTAAAAGGTGGTGAATTCATGCAATACGCGCTGCACATCGGCGCGCCTGGTCAACACCGCATAGCCATTGGCGGTGACGCGCAAGGTGGTGGGCTTGATGTATAACAAGAGGTTTTTCGACCAGCCCCACAAATCCCACGATGCGGTGGTCACCAGTCCGCCGGACGCCACCGTGTATTGCAGCTGGCCGAAGGTCGGCGTCAATCCGCCCTGCCCCTGCGTGACGATTTTATAGGCCAGGTCGCTCAAGCCCGCCGGCAGATTATCGGAAAAAGTGTAATTGAACGGCACGTTGGTCTCGCGCGACCAGAATGGCTTGGTGGGCGCCACGCTCCATACCTTGAGCCATGGATTGGTGGTGAACGGAAACCAGATCGCCTCGGCCCGGCCGGACTTGTCGAGAAAACTGGCAAAGGTCTTGCCGGCCGACCCAGGCGCGGCAAACATTTCAGTGTAAGGAATATTGAACAGGCTTTCGCAGCGCAGGCGCTGGTTTTGCGACACTTGCAGCGTGGCCTCGACGATCAGCGCGCGTCCCACATGGGTCAGCAAGGCGGCAATGTCCGGCTCGCTGCGCACCAAGGTTTTCAGTACATACGCCCGGCTGGCCGTGTCATACACCACCGCCTTGACGGACAGCACCAGGTTCGACAGCGAACCATAGGTAGCGCCCGGCAAGCGCTGTTCACCCAGCGCCGGTACCGCCGTGCCATGGCCGTTAATCGCCAGCACGCCGCCCAGCGTCAAATCGCCCGGCGCCGGCGTCGCGGTCATGCCGAGGCCCTTGCCTTCCAGCGCCGTCAGCAACGCTTCCATCGAAATGCCGGTTTGCGCCGTCACCGTGGCGGGCGTCGCCGATTGATCGATGCTGACCGCGGTCAGGTGGCTGGTGGTGTCGAGCAAGACCACGGCCGGACATACATCGCCCGCCGCCACCGTCAGCGGCGACCAATTGTGCATCATGCCGCGCGGACGCACCTTGTAGCCATTGTCCTTGGCCCAGTTGACCACCTTCAGCACTTCGTCCGCGTTGCGCGGCGCGCAGGTCCACACATCGTCGACCTTGATATCGCCGGCCCAGTTGTGAAAGGTTTGCTTGTACAAGGAAATTTCAACCGGAAAATTCCCCGGCACGCTGCAAGAAGCCGCCTGCGCCGAACTGATGCGCGCTAGCGGCATCCAGGCGATAAAAGCGCCCGCGGCGCCGGCCTTGGCCGTTTTTTTCAAGAAATTGCGACGTTGTGACACGGCTTGCTGCTCGTCCTTTGCATTCATGGATACATCCTCCAAGCTTTTGACGTTGATATTATGGAGATGGCAAGACGGCTGCCGACACCAGGCCAGCCGGTATGCATCGCGGTACGCCGCTGAAAAAACAGCAGCGGCGCCGTGGACTACCATAGCGGACACAGCAATAAATTGCAAAAAATAATTATTCTATTTTTAAATAATGTATAAATTTTAAGTGAATTTTATTTTTACACTCACAACAAACGGGGGCGCTTAGACGAGGCTTGCGCCACGGAACCTTTTGCCAGCCTGTCGCAACTTATTGCTACGCACTCGGACAACATTGCCATGTGAGATTGCAAAGAACCGACGATATCGTTCATAGACAGGATCAATATGTATACCAATTTCAATAATACCAACACATCGACCGCCTCCGCTGCGCAATATGGGTCGCGGTCGGCCTTGAACCAGCCCCAGCCATCTACAGGCAGCGCTTCCACCTCGCAATCGCAAAAAGCACCGCGCCAGCAAAAGCACCCCGGCGTCTGGAATAAAATGGTGAAAAGCATACAAGGCAAGAGCAAAAGCAATACGACGCCAGCGGCACCACCGTCGCTGGAATCGCGCGTGAATAGTGCCTTGCAAGGGACGACGGGGGCGACAGGCTTCGATGCGGTCGGCAACCTCTTTGCACTGAAACACGAGGTGATGAATACCCCTGACATGGATAACAATTTTAAATCCCAGATTGTCGCCAAGCTGGAGCAGGAGGCAAGCAATACGATAAGAAATGCACAACAAGCCAAATATTCTCAATCGGCAAAATCCTGGCCTAACGGCGACGTCGCGAATTTGATGCGCCAAACCATGAGCACTGGCGGCGAGGCAAACAGGCTTGCCCTGACCGATGCAATATACGAAAGCCGCCCGTCGCAAACGGCGCCGCTGAACGTCGGTGCGGTGCTGGCTACCGTGATTCATAATCTGGACCCGAATAACCGCGACGAAAAACGCATGGGCCAGTACTTGAGCACGATGATGCAGCGCTACCAGGCCGGCGTGCCGGTGGCTTTGCCAAGCTACTACCATTGCTCGACCAAGGAAAACAGCGAAGAAATCCTCTACTCGGAACGTCCGGGCATCAAAGTGTCGAGCCCGCGGACCGGCACCGGTTCAGCCGGCGCCTGGGTTTCTACCCTGCCAGAAACCGCAACCTATGGCGAATATGTCTTCGGCCTTAACAAAAACGTGGACTTCCTCCACTCCACCAAAAATCCCGGCAGCGAGCGTGAAACGACGCCGCCGCGTCAAGTCGACAGCGGCACCGTGCACGTTGGTTTGCAACAAACCGTATATTTCACGCCGCCATCGTCACAACAAGCGGCACAAGATAGCCCCTTGTCATTTATCGGCGCGCCGGCGCATGACCTTGAAAACCAAAAACGATTGGTGGCGAATACGCTGGGATCACAGCTTGGATTCCCCGACCATCACGGCCGGCAGGACATTGCCGTCTTCGACACACGCACCGTGCACAAGGTAGCGTCCATCATCAACCAGATCACACCGACCACTATCCCCAGGGACTGGGTAAAGAACGGCGCTCGAGTGTTTCAATAAAGCATAGCAATACAGTGGGAAGCGCGTAGCCTTGGCGCTTCCCAACACAACGGGCTCAGCTGACAAAACTATGCTGCCGGCAAACAATACTCCTTGAACTGCTCGCGCAATTTATTCTTTTGGACCTTTCCGGTGGCCCCCATCGGCAAGCTGTCGATGAACACCACGTCATCCGGTATCCACCATTTCGCCACCTTGCCATCGAAAAATTGCAAGAGTTCTTCCCTGGACACATCCATGCCGGGCCGCTTGACCACCAGCAGCAGCGGCCGCTCATCCCATTTCGGATGGGGCAGCCCGATGCACGCCGCCTGCAGCACGGCCGGATGCGCCATCGCCAGGTTTTCCAGGTCGATGGTGCCGATCCACTCGCCGCCGGACTTGATCACGTCCTTGCTGCGGTCGGTGATTTGCATATAGCCGTCGGCGTCGATGGTGGCCACGTCGCCGGTCGGAAACCAGCCGTCTTGCAGCACGTCGCCGCCCTCGTCCTTGAAGTACGATGCAATGATCCACGGTCCCTTGACCAGCAAATGGCCGTAGCTCGTGCCATCCCACGGCAACTCCTTGCCATCGTCGTCGACGATTTTCAGGTCGACGCCATAAATCGCGTGGCCTTGCTTGTGCAAGATCTTGCGCTGTTCGTCTTTCGGCAGCGTCAAATGGCGCGCCTGCAAGCCGCCGGTGGTGCCCAGCGGCGACATTTCCGTCATGCCCCAGCCATGCACCACTTCGATGCCGAACTGGTCCATCAAGGTATCCATCATCGATGGCGGACACGCGGCGCCGCCGATCACGGTGCGCCGGAAGCTGGAGAATTTCAGCTGGTTTTGCAGCGCGTAATTGATCAGCCCCAGCCAGACCGTCGGCACGCCGGCCGAGAACGTCACTTGCTCGCTTTCAAACAGTTCGAACAGCGACTTGCCGTCCAGCGCGGCGCCCGGGAACACCAGCTTGGCGCCGGACAGCGGCACCGAATACGGCAAGCCCCAGGCATTCACGTGGAACATCGGTACTACCGGCAGCACGGTATCGATCGCCGACACATTCAGCGCATTCGGCACCGCCGAACCATAGGCGTGCAGCACCGTCGAGCGGTGCGAATACAGCGCGCCTTTCGGGTTGCCGGTGGTGCCAGACGTGTAACACAGCGTGGCGGCCGAATTTTCATCGAACAGCGGCCACTGGTAATCGTCGGAATGGCTGTCGATCAAGTCTTCATAACACAGCAGATTGGGGATGGCGCTGTGTTGCGGCATGCGGTCGCGGTCGCACATCAGCACGTAATGCTGCACCGTCCTGCATTGCGACGCCATGCCTTCCACCGCCGGCAGGAAGGTCAGGTCGAACAACAGGCATCTATCTTCAGCATGGCCGGTAATGTAGGCGATTTGCTCGGGATGCAGGCGGGGATTGATCGTGTGCAAGACCGCGCCGGAGCCGGACACCGCGTAATACGCTTCCAGGTGCCGGTAGCCATTCCAGGCCAGCGTCGCGACGCGGTCGCCGATGGCCACGCCCAGGCCATGCAAGGCATTCGCCAGGCGCCGTGCGCGCTGGTGGCATGCGCGGTAAGTGTAGCGGTGCAGATCGCCTTCGATCCTGCGGGAAACGATTTCGCTGGCGCCATAATGGCGTGACGCAAACTCGATGATGCTGGAAATCAGCAGCGGCTGATTCATCATTTGCCCCATCACGGGACTCATAGGGTAAGACGGCATGCAATCTCCCGGAAAGTTTGCAAAATTGATATCAAGCGTAGTGTCGTGCGGTCTTGCCAAAACAGTCAACGGTTTTCGATGTTGCGTCGCAGCAAGATAAACCGCTCCTATGCGGCGCCATCCAGCATCGGCTTCGGCTATAGTGGACGACTTCCGTATCATCAAGCAGGAATCCTGAACGCATGAAAATAATCAAACTCATCTCCCTGCTGGCCTGCGCCTTTCCCCTTGCCGGCCACGCCGCCGGCGATGCGCAGCCGCCGCTCAAGGACCAGGTCGATAGCGCCGTCGCGGCGCTGATGAAGCAATACAATATCCCCGGCATGGCGGTCGGCATCAGCGTCGATGGCAAGCGCTATTTTTATAACTACGGCGTGGCGTCCAGGGACAGCAAGCTGCCGGTCGACCAGGACACGCTGTTTGAAATCGGTTCGATCAGCAAGACCTTCACCGCGACGCTGGCGGCCTATGCGGAAGTCGACGGCAAGCTGGCCCTGTCGGACAAGGCCAGCAAATACCTGCCCGCGCTGCGCGGCAGCAGCCTCGACCAGGTCAGCCTGTTGAACCTGGCAACCCACACGCCGGGCGGCATGCCGCTGCAATTCCCCGATGAGGTACAAAGCGACGAACAGGTGATGAACTATTTCAGGCAATGGAAACCGGCTTATGCGCCAGACACTTACCGCACTTACGCCAATCCGGGCATCGGCTTGCTGGGCTGGATCGCCGCCAGGAGCATGGATATCCCGTTCGAGGATGCGCTTGAAAAAAAACTGTTTCCTGCGCTGGGCTTGAAACACAGCTACATCAAGGTGCCGGCCAGCCAATTCAAGCACTATGCGCAAGGATATAACAGCAAGGACGCGCCAGTGCGCGTGTCGCCCGGGCCGCTGGCCGCCGAAGCCTATGGCGTCAAGACCGGGACTGGCGACTTGCTGCAATTTCTCGAAGCTAACATGCAGCTGGCCAAGGTCGATGACCAATGGCAGCGCGCCATCAAGCACACCCAGACCGGCTACTTCAGGTCCGGCACGCTGACCCAGGACTTGATCTGGGAACAGTATGCGTATCCGGTGGAATTAAAACCGCTGCTAGCTGGCAATTCCGGCGACATGGCCTACCACCCGAATCCGGCCACCCGTATCGAGCCGGCCTTGCCGCCGCAAGCCAATGTGCTGATCAATAAAACCGGCTCGACCAACGGTTTTGGCGGCTACGTGGTGTTTATACCGGCGAAAAAGACCGGCATCGTGATATTGGCGAATAAAAACTATCCAGTCGACGCCCGGGTGACGACCGCATATCAATTGCTGCAAGCGCTGGATGGCCGGCAGGCATCAAAACAATAATCAGCCTGATGGCAGGGGGCGGTTTCAGTCACGGTTAAGTTATTGGATGTAATCTTGCTATTAAATCGATGTGCCAGTCAATAAACTGGCACGGTGCGGTAAAATCCATACCCGAGACTTACCACCAACAGAACGGAACCGCCATTACTGCTCACAGCCTGCCACTGGACAATTCATTCGCGGCCTTGCCGCCCGCGTTTTTTACGCGCTTGATGCCCACACCCCTGCCCGCGCCCTACTTTGTCGCCGCCAGCGCCGCCGCTGCGGCACTGGTGGGACTGGATGCGTCCGCCCTGTCCAGCGACGATTTTATCGCCGTGCTGAGCGGCAACATGGTACCGCAACGCGCGCTGCCGCTGTCGGCCGTGTATTCCGGCCACCAGTTCGGCGTCTGGGCCGGCCAATTGGGCGATGGCCGCGCGATCTTGCTGGGTCAACTGGCCACGCCCAGCGGCCCGATGGAATTGCAATTGAAAGGCGCCGGCGCCACGCCCTATTCGCGCATGGGCGACGGCCGCGCCGTGCTGCGCTCGTCGATCCGCGAATTCCTGTGCTCGGAAGCGATGGCCGCACTCGGCATCCCGACCTCGCGCGCGCTGGCCATTACCGGTTCCGACCAGGGCGTGATGCGCGAAACGGTCGAAACCGCGTCCGTGGTCACCCGCATGGCGCCCAGCTTCGTGCGGTTCGGCTCGTTCGAGCACTGGTTTTACAAAAATAAAAAAGACGAATTGAAGGTCCTGGTCGATTATGTGATCGACGGCTTTTATCCGCACTTGCGCCAGCAGGAAAATCCCTACCAGGGTTTGCTGGCGGAAGTATCGACCCGCACCGCGCACATGATCGCGCACTGGCAGGCGGTCGGTTTCATGCATGGCGTGATGAATACCGACAATATGTCGATCCTCGGCCTGACCCTCGATTACGGCCCGTTCGGCTTCATGGAAGCGTTCGACGCGCGCCATATCTGCAACCATACCGACCAGCAAGGCCGTTATTCGTACACCATGCAGCCGGAAATCGGCCACTGGAATTGTTATGCGCTGGGCCAGGCCTTGTTGCCGCTGATTGGCGAAGTGTCTGCCGCGCAAGCGGCGCTGGACGTCTACCAGCCAGCCTTTGCCGCCAAGATGGATGAATTGCTGCATAAAAAGCTGGGCCTGTCCACGGTGCAAGCCGACGATACGGCGCTGTTCGACAGCATGTTTGCGCTGATGCAAGCCAATCATGTCGATTTCACACTGTTCTTCCGCCGCCTCGGCGATTTGCGCAGCCATGCCCCGGAACAAGACGAGCCGCTGCGCGACCTGTTCATCGACCGCCCGGCCTTTGACGCCTGGGCCGTCGGCTACCGCGAACGGCTGCGCCTGGAAGCCAGCGACGACGGCAGCCGCCGCGTGGCGATGAACTTGATTAACCCAAAATACGTATTGCGCAACTACCTGGCGCAAGTTGCCATTGAAAAAGCGCAGCAAAAGGACTTTACTGAAGTGGCGCGCCTGCTGCAGGTGCTGCAGCGTCCGTTCGATGAACAGCCGGGGCATGAGCAGTATGCCGCGCTGCCGCCGGACTGGGCCAGTCATCTGGAAGTGAGCTGCTCTTCTTAACTTTTTTGATAAACCACCACTATTATGACCACCGCCAAAGTAAAAAAGACCGATGCCGAATGGCGCGCCATGCTCGACTCGATGCAATATGAGGTCACGCGCCACGCCGCCACCGAACGCGCCTTCACCGGCAAATTCTGGGATCACCACGAACACGGCATCTACACTTGCGTCTGCTGCAACACGCCGCTGTTCGCCTCCGACACCAAGTTCGATTCCGGCTGCGGCTGGCCGAGTTATTTCAAGGCGCTCGATCCGGCCCATGTGACTGAAATCGTCGACCGCAGCCATGGCATGGTGCGCACCGAAATTGTCTGCGCCGTGTGCGACGCCCACCTGGGACATGTGTTCCCGGACGGCCCGCCGCCAACCGGCTTACGTTATTGCATCAATTCGGCATCGCTGCGTTTTGACCCGCAAGATTAAGCATCACCTTTCCCTTATTACTACAATCGGTAAATAAACGATGAAACTTTTGTTCGACTTTTTCCCGCTGCTGGCTTTCTTTATTGCCTATAAATTAGCGGGGCACGATCAGGCGGCGGCCCATGCGCTGGTGGAGCGATACCTGTCCGGCGTCATTTCCGGCGGCATCATCAAGCCCGACCAGGCGCCGCTGATGATTGCCACGCTGGTCGGCATCGTCGCCACCGCGCTGCAAGTCGGCTACCTGATCGCCCGCAAACGCAAGGTCGACGGCATGCTGTGGCTGTCGCTGGTGG
This sequence comes from Janthinobacterium agaricidamnosum NBRC 102515 = DSM 9628, assembly GCF_000723165.1. Lineage (NCBI taxonomy): Bacteria > Pseudomonadati > Pseudomonadota > Betaproteobacteria > Burkholderiales > Oxalobacteraceae > Janthinobacterium > Janthinobacterium agaricidamnosum. The sequence goes on along the minus strand of NZ_HG322949.1, from coordinate 2,654,460 downwards.
TGTTCGTGGTGTTTGGCGGTTCCAGTATCTACTTCCACAACGACAACTTCATCAAGTGGAAACCGACGCTGATCTACTGGCTGTCGGGCCTGGCGCTGCTGGTCGGTCACGTTTTCTTCAAGAAAAACTTCATCCGCAAGACCATGGAATCGCAAGTCAAGCTGCCGCAAGACGTCTGGCAAAAACTGCTGTTCGCATGGATCACGTTTTTTGCCGCGATCGGCGCGCTGAACCTGTTTGTCGCGTTCGTATTCTATGCCGGCGATACGGCGGCATGGGTCAGCTTCAAGGCGTTTGGCGCAACCGGGATTTTCTTTGTCTTCATCGTTTGCCAAACCCTGTTCCTGGCAAAACACATCAAGGAGGAAACATGAGCGAACGCATCGAACGTATTAAAAGCCGGCTGGAAAGCGCCCTGTCCCCGGTCGAATGTGTGCTCGAAGACGACTCGGCACGCCACGCCGGACATGCCGGCGCGGCTTCCGGCGGCGGCCATTACAATTTACGGATTGTTTCTAGTCAATTTGAAGGGCTCAGACTCGTCACGCGCCATCGACTCGTGTATGATTCCGTGCACGATATGATGCATAATGAGATTCATGCATTGGCTATTGTGGCTTTGGCGCCGTCCGAAGTATGATAATGGACAGCGATTAACGCAGTATGAAAATCGCCATACCCAATTAAACAAAAGTGAACAAACAGCAGTAATTGCAATTTAATTTCATCAACGCGTTTTTTACGAACTTTCCCTAACAGGATTTAATAATGACTTTTAAGCCAGCCCGCTTGCTGATCGCACTTCTCGCCGTTGTTGCGGTACCTGTTCTCGCGCAAAACGTTGCCGTTGTCAATGGCAAGCCTATCCCGTCGTCCCGCGTTGACGCAGTCGTCAAGCAAGTCGTGGCACAAGGTCAGCAACCTGATTCGCCGCAACTGCGCGAATTGATCAAGAAAGACTTGATCGGTCGTGAAGTGCTGATGCAAGAAGCTGAAAAACAAGGTTTCGGCAAGGATCCAGCGGTCAAGCAGCAAATCGACAATGCGCGTCAAGCCATCGTCGTCAATGCACTGGTCGGCGACTACCTGAAAAAGAACCCGGTCAGCGACGCGGACATCAAGGCTGAGTACGACAAATTCAAGGCCCAGGCCGGCGACAAGGAATACCATGTGCGCCATATCCTGCTCGCCACCGAAGCGGAAGCAAAAGACGTGATCGCCAAGCTGAAAGGCGGCGCCAAGTTCGAAGACCTGGCCAAAGCGTCGAAAGACACCGGTTCGGCTGAAAACGGCGGCGACCTGGACTGGGCATCGCCTTCGTCCTTCCCTAAAGTTTTCTCGGATGCCTTCGTCGGTCTGAAAAACGGCCAGATCACCGAAACCCCGGTACAAACCCCGAACGGTTTCCACGTGATCAAACTGGATGACACCCGCCCGGCCAAACTGCCGTCGCTGGAAGAAGTCAAGCCACAGATCGCCGAAGCGCTGCAACAAAAGAAATTGCAAGCGTACCAAGAAGAAATGGTCAAAAAGGCCAAAATCCAGTAATCATGTCATACCGGCCGGCGCCCCTTGTGGGCGCCGGTCGCGTATTGCGTGATTAGAACCAGCGTATTGCGTCTTTCAACGCAAGCGTGTCGATTATTACTTTAATAGGATGTTATACATGAATCTGAAGCCAGCCAGCCTGTTGTTAGCCTTGGTCGCGGTCGCCGCCATTCCGGCTTACGCCCAAAACGTCGCCACCGTCAATGGCAAAGCCATTCCAAGCTCGCGCCTGGACCAGGTCGTCAAGCAAGTGGTTGCACAAGGCAAACAAGCGGATTCGCCACAATTGCGCGATGCGATCAAGAAAGACCTGATCGGCCGCGAAGTGTTGATACAGGAAGCCGACAAACAAGGCTACGGCACCCGTCCTGAAGTCAAGGCGCAAGTCGAGAACGCCCGTCAAAGCATCATCATCAATGCAATGCTGGCCGACTACGTCAAGAAAAATCCCGTCAAGGATGCCGAAATCAAGGCTGAATACGACAAGTTCAAGGCGCAAGCCGGCGACAAGGAATACCATGCCCGCCACATCCTGGTCGGCACCGAAGCGGAAGCGAAAGACATCATCGCCAAGCTGAAAGGCGGCGCCAAGTTTGAAGAACTGGCGAAAGTATCGAAAGACGGTTCCGCAGCCAATGGCGGCGACCTGGACTGGGCCAGCCCTGCTTCCTACGTCAAACCGTTCGCCGATGCGCTGACCGCGTTGAAACCAGGCCAGATCACCGAAACCCCGGTCAAGAGTGAATACGGTTTCCACGTGATCAAGCTGGAAGAAACCCGTCCAACCAAGCTGCCGGCATTCGAACAAGTCAAAGGCCAGATCGCCGAATCGCTGCAACAAGGCCGCGTTCGCACCCTGCGCGAAGACTTGATCAAAAAAGCAAAAATCCAGTAACCGGTTTTTACTGCGATGCCACAAAGCGCCCCGCGGGGCGCTTTTTTATTGGCCGGCCATTCAAGCCGGAATAAGATCACCCGGCGATTGCCAGGTAATCGGTATACCCATGTTCCCCGGCTGAATAAAACGTCGCCGGACCGGCTGCTTGCAAACCTGCGCGGCAAGTCCGGATTGGCTGAAGGCCCGCAATCACAGGCTGCCGGCCTTCAGCCGCGTCGTTTAATGTGCCGGCTGGTAAGCGATGCACTCTACTTCCAGATCGGCCTTCAGCGCCAGGCCATTCACGCCCATCGCGCTGCGCGCCGGATATTTTCCCGCCTTGAAATAGGTTTTATAGACGTCATTGAAGGCCGGGAAATTACTCATGTCATTGATGAATACGGTGCACTTGGCCACATCGTCCATCCCTAGCCCTGCTTCCTTCAAGACCGCGCCGACGTTGCGCATCACCTGATGGGCTTGCGCCTCGAAGCCCGGCACCAGCTTGCCGTCGGCGTCGGTACCCAGCTGGCCGGACACGTACACGGTATCGCCCGCTTTCACGGCCTTGGAATAAGGAAAGGCCGGCGATGGACTGATGCGCTGCACCGCATCCGCCGCTTGCGCCTGCAATGCAAGCGCCATCAACAGGCTGGAGCCGAGTAAAGCCACAAAACTTTTCTTCATAAAATGCCTACCTTCCAGGTTAGTGTTGCACACGAAAAACAATTGCCAGACTATATCAGGCCGCGCCGCTCAATCTGAATGATCAACAAAAATTTACAAATAGCGGCGGCAACACGGTAGAGGCTGCAATACAACAATCCATCATGTAAACCGTGGCCAAGTTGGCTTTGCTATTGCTCAATCAACTTTCCAGTGGCAATATCGACAGCAAGTCGGTCTGACGACGACGCAGCATAAGCCGCGCAGTATCACTCGCGGGTCCAGGCACACAACGTTGATCACATAAAAAATGACAAACCTTCGACTGGCATTCTTTAATACGTTGCGCAAACATGGCTGGAACGCACTGTGCGCCGCCGTCGTCATCATGATGGCCCATTGGCTGCGCGCCAAGCGGCTCGACTTCACTGATGTCATCAGCGCGCTGGCCGTGTTGACTATTTATCTGGCCGTGGCCACCTCGATCGCCTACTACCGGCTGCGCAAGGCATGACGATTTTTCAGGAAATTTAACCCTCCTCCAAAAAAAATCCCCGTCCTGGAACGGGGATTTTCATCAGGCCAGCCGGACTTTATGCGAACAGCCCGGCCTGGCTCAGGCCGAGATTAAAACTTGTACTCGTAAGCAACACGAGCGGTACGGCCGCGTACCGGAGGAATCGAAGTACTGGCGCGCAGGTCGACCACGGCTGCGCGGTTGAACACGTTATTGATATAGAACAAAATGGTCGAGTTCTTGAAGCCGGCATAGCTCAAGTTCGCATCCACCACATAGTCCTTATCGAGTTTGCAATAATCGGCCGGGAAATTGCGGTCCTCACAACCTTGCGCCGTATAACGCTGGTCATACTTGTCGGTGATCAGCTTGGTGCCTGGCAAGTAGGTCAACGCGCCGCCCACGTTCCACGCGCCTTTTTTCCAGTTGCTGGTGGCGCGGATGTTGTAGCGATAGTTTTCATAGGTGCCGACCAGGTTTTCCGTGTAGTCGTTGGTCACCGTATCCCAGCTGCGATAGTCCAGCTGGTAATTGGCGCGGATCGACGACGACAGCCGGCCCGCGCTGCCCAGGTTCCAGCGGTGCGTCAATTCCATGTCCAGGCCCGAGACGCGGGTCTTGTTCAGGTTTTCATAACGCTGCGACAAGGCGCTGACGCGGCCCACCGAGAATTGCAAATCCTTGCCGGACAATTCCTTGACGCGCGCGGCAACGGCCTGGTCGTCGGCCGAGACGGGCGCGCGCTGCACGCTGCCTGGCACGCCATCTTCGCTGCTCAGCACCTGGTCGACGCTCTTGGTGCCGATTTCATTGCGGCGTTCGATGCGGTAGTAATCCAGCGTCAGGGTCAGGTCGCGGGTCGGTTCCAGCACCACGCCGAAGTTGTAGCTCTTCGACTTTTCAGGCGCCAGGCCGGCATTGCCGTCGGTCGATACCGCAAAACTGGTGGCGCAACCGAGGCTGTCGCGCACGCGCAAGGCGTCGGCCTTGTCGAGTGGATTGCTGCTGGCGTTCAGTACCGCATACATGGCCTGCGCGGTGGCGCAGCGCTTCGGATCCTGGATGCTGTTCTGGAACGCGGACAAGGCCACTTTGCCGGTCTCGGCGGCATTCGGCGCGCGGAAACCCTGGGCTACCGTGCCGCGCAAGATCAAGCCCCTGGTCACTTCGAAACGCATGCCCACCTTGGGCACGATCGAGGTTTCCGTCTGGCCTACCTTGTCGACGCGCACCGCGCCGTTCACTTCCAGCGCCTTGGTCAGCGGCGCATTCAATTCGGCGTAGGCGGCGCTCATATGGCGCGAGCCTTCGACATTGATCGCACCGTAACCGACGATTTCGGCGTTGGCGATATTGTCGCTGACATAGGCATTGAACTTGTCGGTGCGGAAATCGCCGCCGATTGCCAGGCTCAGCGGACCGCCAGGCAAGGCCATCAATTCACGCGTGGCGCGCGCATCGATGAACACTTGCTTCGTTTCGCCGCCGAACACCACTGTCGGGAACATGCGGTTCAACAATTCAGCGCTGTTCTGGCCGCCGAATTTATATTCGCCGCTCAACACTGCCGCCAGGTAATTGGCCGCGTGTTTCGGGCCGCGGATCTGGTTGTCGGCGGTCGACGCCATCGCGCCGACGGCGGTGTTCCAATCCCAGCCATAGTCCGAGCCTTCCAGGCCGACCATCACACGGTATTGTTTGGCATGGGCCACGCTTTTGAACATGTTCGGATCGTCGGCGTAGCGATAGCGCAATTCGACCGGGAAACTGTATGGATTATTGGGATGGCCCACCGGCAAACGCGGCTCGGTAAAGCTTTTCAGCGCCTGGTCCTTGACGCTGTACCAGGTGCTGGCCGAACCGGTGTATTGCATGATCGGCGGCGCGTTGTAGTAGCTGGTGGTGGTGTCGGAATAGGTAACTTCCGAAAACGCCTGCATGCCATTCGACAAATTCAAGCGTCCGCCGCCAAAGAAGTTGTAGCGCTTGGCTTCGGCGTGGGCGCCCAGGCGGTCGTACTGGTCGAAACGGCACAGACCGCCGGTGATATTTTCTGGAGCGCAACCAGGCGCAGGCGTGTTGAACGATTTGCCGGCCAAGGCCGGATCGGCATAGTTGGCCGGATAGCGGCCGACATAGTTGCCTGGGTAAGAATAGCTGGACTTCACGCCAAAGCTCGGGTTGACGTAGTCGGTATACCAGCTCGGCACCGATTTTTCGATCGCGCGGTCTGAATAAGGCGAGCGGTGGAATGCCTCCAGGTTACCGAAAACGTTATAACCATCGGTGCGCAAGTCGCCGATGCCGGCGGTGATCGATGCGGTTTGATCCTTGTTCATCACGCTGTTCACCAGCGACTGGCGCGCGCCGCCCTTCAGCGTAACGCCCTGGAACTCGCGCTTGGTGATCACGTTGATCACGCCCGCGACGGCGTCCGAGCCATAGATCGCCGAGGCGCCATCGAGCAGCACTTCAATCCGGTCGATGATTTCGGTCGGCAAGGTATCGATATTGACGAAGGTTTCTTGCCCGCCGTCGGCAAAACCGTAGTTGGAAATACGCCGGCCATTGAGCAAGGTCAGCGTGGAACCCTTGCCGAGGTTGCGCAGCGAAACGCCGGAAGCGCCACTGGCGAAGGAATTGCCGCCGCCGAGGTCGGTCAAGGCGCCGGTATTCGCCGTCAGCGTATCGAGGATATCCTTGACGGTGCTGGCGCCGATCGCCGTGATTTCCTCGCGCGAGATCACTTGCACCGGCGACGACGTTTCCTGATCCGCGCCGCGCTTGATGTTGGAACCCGTGACGACGACTTTTTCTACGCCGCCTTTATTTTCTGCCTGAGCCGATGATTGTGCATATGCCGGAAAAAACTGCGAGGACACCAAGGTCAGCGCAACAGCGATGACACTTTTCTTCAGTATTAGTTGTTTACTCAAAACACACTCCCGGATTTATAGATATTTTTATAAAAATATCAATTTTTATGATTGAAACCCGATGTTTTTTAATCAGGCCCAATGATTTTGTCATACGGATGTAATGAAAAGTAACGGTTAATCGTAATTTAAAAATTTTCCCGAAAATGTTGTTTTTATGAATTATTACATCTATACAATAATTATTTGAGCGGATACTATTGATTGGATAGTCACTTTTCAAGGCCGGAGCAGCGGATGCATCGCTGCCCGATTGCGGGCTGTTGCACGCCCGTTTGGCGCTGGCCATGCTCCGCCATGGCCAGCGGGCGAAAAAAAAACCGCTGTCATCGCGACAGCGGTTTTTGGACTGAATATCCAGCCCAGGGGCGCAACGCCCCTGGCTGTTATTCGATGCTTATTTCACGCTTATTCCATACCTATTCGACACTTACCCGACAAACTTGCGGGCATTCCTGAACATGCGCATCCACGGCGAGTCCTCGCCCCACGATTGCGGATGCCATGATTGCTGTACCGAGCGGAATACCCGCTCCGCATGCGGCATCAGCACCGTGAAGCGGCCGTCCGGCGTGGTCACCGAGGTCAAGCCTTGCGGCGAACCGTTCGGGTTGTACGGATACGCTTCGGTGGCCTGGCCCTGGTGGTCGACAAAACGCAGCGCCGCCGTGACCTGGCTGATGTCGCCGGTTTGCGAGAAGTCGGCATACCCTTCGCCGTGGGCGATGGCGATGCCGGCCTGGGTGCCGGCCATGCCCTGGAAGAAGATCGACGGCGAATCCAGCACTTCGACCATCGCGAAACGGCCTTCGAATTTCTCCGATTTGTTGCGCGTGAACTTAGGCCAGGCATGCGCGCCGGGGATGATCGATTTCAGGTTGCTCATCATCTGGCAGCCGTTGCAGATGCCCAGGCCGAAGCTGTCGCCACGGCTGAAGAAGCGCGCGAACTGATCCGACAGGCTGCTGTTGAACAAGATGGTCTTGGCCCAGCCCTCGCCCGCACCCAGCACGTCGCCGTACGAAAAGCCGCCGACCGCGATCACGCCCTGGAAGTCGTCCAGCTTGACGCGGTCGGCGATCAGGTCGCTCATGTGCACGTCGACCGCGGCAAAGCCGGCCTGGTGCATCACGTAGGCGGTTTCGATGTGCGAATTGACGCCCTGCTCGCGCAAGATCGCCACGCGCGGGCGCACGCCGCTGGCCAGGAATGGCGCGGCGATGTTGTCCGACGGGTCGAAGGTCAGCACCGGCGTCATGCCGCGGTCGTGCTGGTCCAGCAAGCGGTCGTATTCGGCATCGGCGCAGGCGGGATTGTCGCGCAGGCGGGCGATGCGCCAGCTGGTTTCGCTCCACAGCCGGTGCAGTTCGGCACGCGGCTGGGTGTAGACCAGCTTGGCGTCGCGGGTGAATTCGATCACGTCGCGCTCGTTCGGCTTACCGATGATGTGGCTGCATGCGCCCAGGTTGAAGCTGCGCAGCACGTCCATCACCAGCGATTTTTCTTCGGCGCGCACTTGCAGCACGGCGCCCAGCTCTTCGCTGAACAAGGCGCGCAAGGTCAGTTCCTTGCGCCGTTCGGCCACCTGGCCGGCCCAGTTCTTGGCGTCGCCCCAGTCGGACGCATGCTCGCCTTCGAGGGTCAGCATGTCGAGGTTGATCGACAGGCCGGTATGGCCGGCGAAGGCCATTTCGGCCAGCGTCGCGTACAGGCCGCCGTCGGAACGGTCATGGTAGGCCAGCAGCTTGCCGTCGCCGTTCAATTGCTGGATCGCGCCGAAGAATGCCTTCAAATCGTCCGCGCTGTCGACGTCCGGGGTTTCATTGCCCAGCTGGCCGGTCACTTGCGCCAGCGCCGAGGCGCCGAGGCGGTTCTTGCCGCGGCCCAGGTCGATCAGGATGATGCTGGTGTCGCCGGCATCGGTCCTGATTTGCGGCGTCAGCGATTTGCGCACGTCGCTCACCGGCGCGAACGAGGAAACGATCAGCGAGACCGGCGACGTCACCGATTTGCTGTGTTCTTCATCTTTCCAGGTAGTGCGCATCGACAGCGAATCCTTGCCGACCGGGATGCTGATGCCCAGCGCCGGGCACAATTCCATGCCGACCGCCTTGACGGTGTCGTACAGCGCCGCGTCCTGGCCCGGCTGGCCGCACGCGGCCATCCAGTTGGCCGACAATTTGATGTCGGAGATATCGCCAATCGCGGCGGCGGCGATGTTGGTGACGGCTTCGCCGACCGCCATGCGGCCCGAGGCCGGCGCGTCGATCACGGCCAGCGGGGTGCGTTCGCCCATCGCCATCGCTTCGCCCAGGTAACCTTCGAAGCTCATCGCGGTGACGGCGCAATCGGCCACCGGCACTTGCCATGGGCCGACCATCTGGTCGCGCACGGTCATGCCGCCCACGCTGCGGTCGCCGATGGTGATCAGGAACGATTTGTCGGCCACGGTCGGCAGCAGCAAGACGCGCTGCGCCACGTCGGCCAGTTCCAGGCCGGTCAGGTCGATCGGCGGGAAGTCGTTGGCCACGCGCACCACGTCGCGCTGCATTTTTGGCGGCTTGCCGAGCAAGACATCCATCGGCATGTCGACCGGCTCGTTGCCGAGATCGGTATCGATCAGTTTCAGCTGGCGCTCTTCGGTGGCCACGCCGACGGCGGCGAACAGGCAGCGTTCGCGTTCGCACAGCGCCTTGAACAGCGGCAGATTGTCCGGCGCAATCGCCAGCACATAACGTTCCTGCGACTCGTTGCTCCAGATTTCTTTCGGAGCCATGCCGCTTTCTTCCAGCGGGATCTTGCGCAAGTCGAAGATCGCGCCGCGCTTGGCGTCGTTGGTGATTTCAGGGAACGCGTTCGACAAGCCGCCCGCGCCCACGTCGTGGATCGAGATGATCGGATTATCAAGCCCCATTTGCCAGCAGGCGTTGATGACTTCCTGGGCGCGGCGCTCCATTTCCGGGTTGCCGCGCTGGACCGAGTCGAAGTCCAGGTCGGCGGTGTTGCTGCCGGTGGTCATCGACGACGCGGCGCTGCCGCCCATGCCGATGCGCATGCCAGGGCCGCCCAGCTGGATCAGCAGGCTGCCGACCGGGATATCGTTTTTATGGGTGTGCTGCGCCGAGATATTGCCGATGCCGCCGGCGATCATGATCGGCTTGTGGTAGCCGAACACGCCGTTCGGGCCGACATTTTGTTCGTAGCTGCGGAAGTAGCCGCCCAATACCGGACGGCCGAATTCGTTGGAGAACGCGGCACCGCCGAGCGGGCCTTCGATCATGATTTGCAGCGCCGACGCGATGCGGTCCGGCTTGCCGTATTGATCAGCCTCGGCGCGGCCAGCCAGCGGCGCCGTCACGGATGCTGCCGTTTCCCAGCTGCGCACGGCGTCTGGCAAAGACAGGTTCGAGACGGTGAAGCCGGTCAAACCCGCTTTTGGCTTGGCGCCGCGGCCGGTCGCGCCTTCGTCGCGGATTTCGCCGCCGGCGCCGGTCGAGGCGCCCGGGAATGGCGAGATCGCGGTCGGGTGGTTATGCGTCTCGACCTTCATCAGCGTGTGCGTCAATTCGGTCGAGGCCGCATATTCGTGGCTGTCGCCGCGCGGGTAGAAACGCGAGACGGTGGCGCCTTCCATGATCGACGAATTGTCGCTGTACGCCACCACGGTGCCTTTCGGCTGCAATTCGTGGGTGTTCTTGATCATGCCGAACAGCGATTTCGGCTGGGCCACGCCGTCGATGGTCCAGTCGGCGTTGAAAATCTTGTGGCGGCAATGTTCGCTGTTCGCTTGCGCGAACATCATCAGTTCGACGTCGGTCGGGTTGCGGCCGGCCTTGGTGAACGCGGCGTCCAGGTAGTCGATTTCGTCTTCCGACATGGCCAGGCCGAGTTCGATATTGGCTTTTTCCAGCGCCCCCTTGCCTGCGCCCAGCACGTCGATCGATTCCAGCGGACGCGCTTCCAGCGTGCGGAACAAGTCCGCCGCCTGGTCGGCGTTGCGCAGCACGGATTCGGTCATGCGGTCGTGCAGCAAGTCGGCGACTTCGCGGGCCTGGCTGTCCGACAGTTTCCGGGCCGCGCCGATGCTGCTGCCGAGGATACCGGCTTTCAAGTTGATACGGAAAGCAATGCCCCGCTCGACCCGCTTGATGTGCGCCATGCCGCAATTGTGGGCGATGTCGGTGGCCTTGGAGGCCCACGGCGAAATCGTGCCGAAGCGCGGAATCACAAAGAATTCCTCGCTCAGGCCATCGGTGAGGTCGGCTTCGGCCGGCTCGCCGTAGGTCAGCAAGCCATCGAGGCGGTTGCGGTCGTCGCTCGACAGCGGCGCGCTGGCATCGATGAAATGGACATAACGGGCTTGCACCGACGTGATGCCTGGCAGCACGGTTTGCAATTGGGTTAACAGGCGGTGACTACGGAAAACGGACAGGGCATTGGAACCCGGCAGTATCAACATGGTTGGAAGGTGGTTGATGCAGCGTGGCTGCGGGTTAAAGGTAGGTACGGCACGATCATGGTGTTGCGGATTTTCCTTTGCGCGCATTATACCCGTTTTACCCCTGTTTTATTAGTCTAACTATCATCATGGCGGCCTGCTTCGCCGCCGATCTTGCCTATGCAAAGCAACATTTGGCGCTGTTTTATATAGGGTTTGGCAACAGTCGCTGCCACACCGGTGCATTTTCTGGCAATTTTTACTTCTGTTGCAGTATGCTAACTAGAAATGACTCCCATCTTTCCGTGAAGGTAAGAAAGCGAAACGATGCAAGAATATAGCGACCTGTCCGTCCTGATCATCGACCCGAATCCCAGCATGCGCGGCAACCTGCACAATATGCTGAACCAGTCGGCGATCACCAAGATCGAATACGCTGCCAGTTCCGGCACGGCGATCCGCATGCTGGCCAAAAAACCGTTCGACATCGTGCTGTGCGAATACGACCTGGGCAGCGGCCTGGATGGCCAGGACGGCCAGCAATTGCTGGAAGACCTGCGGCACCACAAGCTGATCGGGCTGTGGACCATTTTCATCATGCTGACCTCGGAAGCGATCCACAGCAAGGTGGTCAGCGCGGCCGAACTGACGCCGGCCGACTATATATTAAAACCGTTTACCGTCGATGTGCTGAGCAGCCGCATCGGCCGCGCCATCGAGCGCCGCGCGATCTTCCTGCCGGCGTTTCAATTGATCAGCCAGGGCAATCTGCGCGCCGCGATCAAGGCCTGCGCCGACGCCGAACTGAAGCATCCGCGCTACGCCGCCGATTTCGCCCGGCTGCGCGCCGAGCTGCACCTGACGCTGAACGAATGGAGCGAGGCCGAATCGATTTACCAGGAAACGCTGCTGACCCGGCCGATGGCCTGGGCCCACCTGGGCCTGGCGCGCACGCTGCACGAGCAGCAGCGTTACGAAGAAGCCCAGCAGGCGCTGGGCGAGCTGGTCGAACAGAATCCCCGTTTCATGGCCGCCTACGACTTGCTGGCGCAAACCCATGAAGCGATGGGCCAGCCGCTGCTGGCCAAGAAAATCCTCGAAGACGCGGTGGCGATTTCGCCGCACATGGTGCGCCGCCTGCGCCGCCTGGGCGAAGTGTCGTTCGATTCGGGCGACATCGGCGGCGCCGAGCGGGCCTTCAAGCAAGTGGTCAGCAAGGCCAAGTATTCCGAGTTCCGCAATCCGGAAGACCACGTCAACCTGGTCAGGACGCTGGTCCAGAAAGGCGACGCGGCGCAAGCGGCCGGCGTGGTGCGCGACATGGAACGCTCGCTGCGCGGCGGCGCCAACGTCGATGTGTGCCGCGCGGTGTCGTCGGCGATGCTGCATGAACTGGCCGGCAATGGCGAAGCCGCGGCCGCGGAATTGCATACCGCGGTGACGGCGCTGGGATCGAGCAAGGGCTTGTCGACCCAGCTGAAAATCGGCCTGGCCAACAGCTGCCTGAAAAACGACCTGGACCAGGCCGCGTCGGACGTCATGCTCAACCTGATGAACGACAGCGACAGCGATATCACCATGGAACAAGTGGTGGACGTGTTTGAAAAAGCCGGCCGCCACGACCTGGCGCAAGGCATGGGCGCGCAGATCAGCCAGCAGGTGCAAGACTTGCTGAGCGACGCGGCCAGCAAGTCGGACAGCGGCGAACTCAAGGGCGCGGTCTTCGTGCTGCGCCAGGCGCTGCGCAAGACGCCTGGCAACCTGCCGGTGCTGTTCGCCTCGGTCGAGGCGATCCTGAAACAGCTCAATATGCTGGGCTGGGAAGCGACGCTGGCGGAACAGGCCCAGCACCAGTTGCAAACCATCCGCAAGATCGACCCGACACATCCGACGCTGGAATCGCTGCGCCAGCAATATGCGGCGACCCAGCACAAATACGGTATCGCGAGTTAGAACGCCTGGCAAAACCTGCTGCGCGTGGTGATTTACGGCCTCCGATCCGCTCGCTACGGTTTTGTCAGGCGTTGTCAGCCCGGGTACTTGTTCAGGCCGGCCGGCTGGAACACAGCAGGATGCCGCGCAGCTCATTGCGGATCGCGGACGCGGACGCCGCCAGATCCAGCGTGGCAAAACCGATCCGGTGCCGCTGGATCGATACATGCTCATGCATCGCGATATCGATCGATGGATGCAGGAATAAGCCATCCGCCGTGTCCCACTGCGGCCCCAATCCCTCCTGGGAACGCAGGTAAGCGTACATTTGATAGAGATAGCCGCTTTTCAGCGTCGCATTGCCAAAACGCCCAGTCCCGAGGAGGGAAGCAAATTTTGTATCGATAATGATGCGCCGCCCGCCATCCGGCGGGTCCAGGATCACGTCGGTCACCATGCCAGGCAATAATTTCGACATGGCGTCGGAACTGGATGACGCTTGCCAGCCCAGCGGCGTGCCGCCCTTGATGCGCCAGCCCAGCGGAGCCAATTCCACGCGCGCAAAACCCAGCACCGCTTTTTCAAATAAGCGCCGCACCCACGCTTCCTCGCGGACCGGCGACGGCAGCGATGTTGCACCGGCCTGTTCGGTCGGCAGCGCAAGATCAAAACAGAGCCGCGCCAGGGCAACCATCGACGCATCTCCCGCCTCGTTGCGGCCGATCTGGTCGCTCGCCATCTCGGCGCGCGAAGGGCGCGTTCGATCGACGCCGAGCCGGGCCAGCCCTGCCGCCAACGTGCGGCACCGGTGGGCCAGCGGTTTATTCGACACGAGATGGGCGACCGACTCCAGCGCGGCGCGCACCAGCCGATTCCTTGGCGTATCGATGGTCAGCTCTTGAAAATGGCAAAACACTTCGCCTTTCGACAGTAATTGCCGCGCCTCGGTGACCAGTACATCGATGCGTCCCCTGACCCGGCTCAACGGCATGGCGCGCTGGCGATAACCGCGGCTGAAATCGCGGCGCAGCCGAAGTTCGACGGCATCGGCCAGCAGGCGTGCTATCAGGTCCGGTATCTGATTGAACTCATCATCGAGAATCGCCTTGAAGACGCCGTCAGTCCGGGTCAGTTCCGATGCATACAGCATCAACAGCCAAAGATTCCTTACTGGAATACGTCCTATATAAGCGGCATCATCAGCCGCATCGGCAGCGTGAAGCGTCACGGAGGCCGGCTGCATCAGGCCGGCTGTTGTAAAAGTTTGCGCTTGGCGGCCTCGGCAATGTCTGGCTGGTCGTACCAGTATTCATCCAGCAGCGGTCCGATTTCGGCCTCGACCCTGGCCCGAAACCAGGCCCAGCCATTGCGCACGGTTTCATCCATGTCAGGCGTCACATACGAGTGGCCGATTTGAAATTGCGGGCCCAGCGCCAGCGCCGCCGAGATCTCCGCATTCAGGGTATGCATCCGCGACTGGATCTGGACACTGATCGTCTGGTCCAGGCCACGCGCGGCGCACCAGACGCTCCAGGCCTCGCCCAGCATCGGTTGCAGAGTAAAAAACGCAAAACGGCGCCGCAATGCCAGGTCCACAATCGCCAGCGAGCGGTCGGCCACGTTCATGGTGCCGATGATGAAAAGATTGTCAGGAACATGAACCCGTTCGCCGGGATTTTCCGGATCGCGGTAAGTCAGCTCGATGGCTTCGGCCGGACGGCGCTTGCTGCTTTCCAGCAGCGTCAGCATCTCACCGAAGATTTGCGCAGGGTTGCCGCGGTTGATTTCTTCAATCACCAGCACAAACGGCCGGTCCGGCTCACTGCTGGCGGCCTCGATCGCCTGCATCAGCACGCCGTCGACCAGCGCCAGCCGGCCATCGCCGGCCGGACGCCAGCCGCGCACGAAATCCTCATAGGCCAGCGATGGATGAAAATGCACCACGCGCAACCTGGAACGCTCGGTTTCCCTGTCCTTGGATCCGGCCAGCGCAAAGCCCAGGCGTTTTGCCAGCCAGGTTTTACCGGTGCCGGGCGGACCTTGCAGGATGATGTTTTTCTTGCGCCGCCACCCATCAAGCATTTCGTTCAGTTTTTCACTGGCCAGGAAACAGCCTTCGGCGATGATGTCGTCCACGGTATAAGGCGAATCTTCAAAGATTTCCTCGTCGCCATCCAGTACATCCATCAAGGTACCGGCAACATCGGCGCCCGGATCGTCAACTGGCGCCAATGGCTGGGCGCCATATTTCTTGACCCAGTAAGGCCGCGCGAGAAACCACTGATAGTCCTGGGGCATGCGGCGGAAGGCGAAGTCAATCAGGCGCGAGCCATGCGCATCGTTAACGTCGGTCTCGACTATCGTGGTCCTGTACGTATAAAAGTACCAGTCGCGCGGCTGCGCGACCGGGTCCCATGCGACCTTCACCGATTTTCCGTCATTGTTATTTTCAATCACAATCCCGGTCGCCTTGATGCGCATCGCGGCGGCGGATTGTCCGCCTACATCAAACGGCAACTGATGTTTTTGAACAAAACCTGATTTGATCGCGATGCGGTCGCCCGCTTTGATGCGCCTGACCAGATCGGAAAACTTCTCGTCGTAGCCGTTTTCCCAGATCCCGTATTGCAGAAAACGCGACAATTGATCCTTGCCATCCCAGACGGCGCCGACAAACCAGTACGATTTGTCGTCCCCATCGTCATCGTCATCGGGGGCCGGCAATGCGCCTTCATCGACCAGCGAGCCTTGCCGGCCATTCTTGCGGGCCCGTTCATACAAAGAATAAACCGTATCCGCTGTCAGTTTCTTGTCCTGGCCTGTCGCCGTCAATTGCCACAGCCCTCGCTTCGGCCTGGCGACCAGACCCGTCTTTGCCAGGTAGAAAAGAGCCCAATGGATATCATTTTCAAAGACGGACAGCTGACCGTTCGCGACCTGGTCCGTCAAATCCCTCTCCGGTATATCACGGCCACGCCTGGCCCTGACCCAGGCCACAGCTTGTGCCGAACGCATCGGCGCGGGAGCGGTGGAACGCAGTCCGTCTATCAAAGCCGGAAAGTATTGAGCAAATCGATTCATCGTCATAGACATCACTTCAAGAGATATTTTTATTGTTAATCGTGCAAATTCAGCATGGGCTTTGCCAAGCTTGCCGGATCGTCCGGGCCGGCCGCGCCATAACCGCCGCCGCCCGGCGTTTCGATGATGAAGACATCGCCCGGCCGCATGTCGGTCTTGCCGATATGCGCCAGCTGCTCGATGCCGCCGTCGGCGCGCTGCACGCTATTGCGGCCCAGCGCGCCCGGCTGACCGCCGGCCATGCCGAACGGCGCATGGATGCGGTTGTTCGACAGGATCGCCGCCGTCATCGCCTCCAGGAAACGCACCTTGCGCACACCGCCATTGCCGCCCGGCCAGCGCCCCGCGCCACCCGAGCCGGCGCGGATGTCGTAACTGTCCAGCCGTACCGGGAAGCGAAACTCCAGTATCTCGGGATCGGTCAGCCGCGAATTGGTCATATTGGTTTGCACCACGTCGGTGCCGTCGAAACCCGGCCCGGCGCCGGAACCGCCGGAAATCGTTTCATAATACTGGTAACGCTCGTTGCCGAAGGTGAAATTATTCATCGTGCCCTGCCCGGCCGCCATCAGACCCAGCGCACCGTACAAGGCATTGGTGATGCAGGTCGAGGTTTCGACATTGCCCGATACGACAGACGCCGGATACACCGGATTCAACATCGATCCGGGCGGGATGATCACTTTCAGCGGTTTCAGACAGCCGGCGTTGAGCGGAATGTCGTCGTCGACCAGCGTGCGGAACACGTACAGCACCGCCGCCATGCAGACCGCCGATGGCGCATTGAAGTTGTTCGGCAATTGATCGGAGGTACCCGTAAAATCGATTTCCGCGCTGCGGTTTGCCGTATCGACCCGGATCGCCACCTGGATCTGCGCGCCGTTATCGAGCAGCACCGTGTAGGCGCCGTCCTTCAGCGCGCCGATCACGCGGCGCACCGCTTCTTCGGCATGGTCTTGCACATGGCCCATATAGGCTTGCACCACGTCCAGGCCGAAGTGCGCCACCATCTTGCGCAATTCATCGGCACCTTTCTGGTTGGCGGCGACTTGCGCGCGCAAGTCGGCCATGTTCTGGTCGGGATTGCGCGCCGGCCAGGCGGCGCCGGCCAGCAAGGCCCGGGTTTCGGCATCGCGCAAATGGCCGCCGGCCGCGCCGTCGACCAGCTTGAAGTTATTGATCAACACCCCCTCTTCGACGATGCTGGTCGAATCGGGCGGCATCGAACCGGGCGTGGTGCCGCCGATGTCGGCGTGGTGGCCGCGCGAGCCGACGTAGAATAAAATCGTGCTGCCGGCCTCGTCGAACACCGGCGAAATCACCGTCACGTCCGGCAAATGGGTGCCGCCGTGGTACGGGTCGTTCAGCATGTAGACGTCGCCCGGCCGCATCCGGCCGGCATTTTTCGTCATCACGGTCTGGATGCTGACGCCCATCGAACCGAGATGCACCGGCATATGCGGCGCGTTGGCGATCAAATTGCCGCTGGCGTCGAAAATGGCGCAGCTGAAATCCAGGCGCTCCTTGATATTCACCGAGTGCGCCGTGTTTTGCAGCCGCAGGCCCATTTGTTCGGCGATCGACATGAACAGGTTGTTGAAGATTTCCAGCATCACCGGATCGGCGTCGGTGCCGATCGCCCGCCGTTGCGGCAGCGCTTCGACCCGCGTCAAGACCAGATGATGATGCGGCGTGACCTGTGCTTGCCAGCCCGGCTCGATCACGGTGGTGGCATTTGCTTCGGCGATGATGGCCGGCCCGTTGATACGGTCGCCTGGCCGCAGCGATTCGCGCTGGTACAAGCCGCTGTTGCGCCAGCGGCCGGCGAAATATACCGGCACCGTGCTGAGTGCGGCCAGGCCGCCCTCGCGCGGCGGCAAGTCCGGCGCGGTTTCCTGCGGCGCGTCGGACTTGCCCAAGGCCTCGACCGACAGCGCTTCGACAATCAGCGCGCGGGCCGGCATCAGGAAGGAAAAGCGTTTTTTATAGGCCGCTTCAAACTGGGTGCGCATGCCGGCGTCGCTATCGAACAGCACGATCAGCGCGCTGTCGGTGCCTTCGTAGCGCAGGTGCACCCTGCGGATCAGGCTGATGCGCGGCTGCGGCACGCCCTGGGCCAGCAAATCGGCCGTGGCCAACTGGCCCAGTTGATCCAGCCGCGCCGCCAATCCCTGAGCGCCGCCTAATTTTTCCTCGACCGCCGCTTCGCGCATGGCGCTCTGGTCGGCCAGCCCCATGCCGTAAGCCGACATCACGCCGGCCAGCGTGTGGATGAAGACTGTCTTCATGCCCAGCGCATCGGCCACCAGGCAGGCATGCTGGCCGCCGGCGCCGCCAAAGCTGGTCAGCGTGTAGTCGGTCACGTCATGGCCGCGCTGCACCGAAATCTGCTTGATCGCGTTCGCCATATTGCCGACCGCGATGTCAATAAATCCCTCGGCCACCTGTTCCGGCGCGATGGCAGCGACGCCGCCTATCCGCGCCGCCAGCGCGGTGAACTGCGCGCGCACCGTATCGAGGTCGAGCGCCTGGCTGGCGTCGGGGCCGAACAGTTTCGGGAAGTGGGCGGGCTGGATCTTGCCCAGCATGAGATTGCAGTCGGTGACCGCCAGCGGGCCGCCGCGCCGGTAGCTGGCCGGTCCCGGATTGGCGCCGGCGCTGTCCGGGCCGACCCGGTAGCGCGCGCCGTCGAAATGCAGCAGCGAACCGCCGCCGGCCGCCACGGTGTGGATGCTCATCATCGGCGCGCGCATGCGCACGCCGGCGATTTGCGTCTCGAACACGCGCTCGAATTCGCCCGAAAAGTGCGACACGTCGGTCGAGGTGCCGCCCATGTCGAAGCCGATCACCTTGTCGAAACCGGCCAGCTGGCTGGCCCGGACCATGCCGACGATGCCGCCGGCCGGTCCCGACAGGATGCTGTCCTTGCCCTGGAACGCACGCGCATCGGTCAGGCCGCCGTTCGATTGCATGAATTGCAGGCGCACGCCCGGCAGCTCCGGCGCCAGCTGGTCGACATAACGACGCAGGATCGGCGACAGATAGGCGTCGACCACGGTGGTGTCGCCGCGCGCCACCAGTTTCATCATCGGGCTGACCTGGTGCGACACCGAAATCTGGGTGTAGCCGATGGCGCGCGCAATGTCCGCCACCAAGGCCTCATGCCCGTGATAGCGGTAGCCGTGCATGAAAACGACCGCCAGCGAGCGCAAGCCATCGTCATAGGCCGCTTGCAGCGCGCTGCGGGCCGCGTCCTGGTCCAGCGGCTGCACCACGTCGCCATGGGCGCCGATGCGTTCGTCGATTTCGATGACGCGGCGGTACAGCAACTCCGGCAGCACGATATGGCGCTCGAACAGGCGCGGTCGGTTCTGGTAGGCGATCCGCAAGGCGTCGCGGAAACCGCGCGTAATGGCCAGCACCGTCGGCTCGCCCTTGCGCTCCAGCAGCGCATTGGTGGCGACGGTGGTGCCCATCTTGACGGCTTCGATCGCTTCGCCGGCGGCGGCGCCCATCAAATGGCGGATGCCGGCCACGGCCGCATCGCGGTACTGGCCGGGATTTTCAGACAGCAGCTTGTGCGTGGCCAGCCGGCCATCAGGACGGCGCGCCACGATGTCGGTAAAGGTTCCGCCCCGGTCGATCCAGAATTGCCAATCCATAGCACGCCGCCTCCATCTGTAACAGACGCCCATTGTAGTCGACCCGCTGACCGGCCCGAAGGCTTTTGCATGCGCTTTTACATCAGCTTTACATCAAGCGGACGCGCTCCCCTTGCGTCGCGCGGCGATCGGCCTTATGTTGTAACAGTCCCTCCTCCACAGCAAGGCTCTCTCATGCATGCGCTCTACTCCATCGCCGACCTCCGCGCCGTCGAACACATCGCCGCCGAACAGCTGCCGCCGGGCGCCTTGATGCGGCGCGCCGGCAAGGAAGGCTTCGACGCCGCGCTGGCCCTGCTGCATGCGCCGCTGGCGCATGCCCGGGTACTGGTGCTGGCCGGCCCCGGCAACAATGGCGGCGATGCGCTGGAAATCGCCGCCCACCTGGCGCACGCCGGGGTGCAAGTCGTGGTGTGGCTGGCCTTGTCGAACGGCGTCACGTCCGATGAACGCAAACATGCGCTGGAACGCGCGCAAGACAGCGCCGCCCAATTCGTCGCCACCTTCGACGCGGCCTACGCGATCGGCGGCTGGACGCTGGTCATCGACGGCTTGCTCGGCATCGGCGCGACACGCGCCTTGAGCGGCGAATTGCGCCACGCGGTCGAACAAGTCAACCGGCTCGATTGTCCGATACTGGCGCTGGACGTGCCGACCGGGCTGGATGCCGACACCGGCTCGATCAACGGCCCGATCAACGGCGCGGACGGCATCGCCGTGCGCGCCAGCCACACCATCACCTTCATCGGCGACAAGCCCGGCCTGCACACCAACGATGGCCGCGACTACGCCGGCATCGTGCGGGTGGCCCGGCTCGACATCGAGGCCCGGCATTTTGAAGCCGCCAGCATGCACCTGAACGATCCGCGCCACTTCGCGCGCCATGTCAAAACGCGGCGCCAGAATTCGCACAAGGGCAGCTACGGCAATGTGGCGGTGATCGGCGGCGCGCACGGCATGACCGGCGCGCCCATCCTGTCTGCGCGCAGCGCGCTGCTGACCGGCGCCGGGCGGGTCTACATCGCCTTCCCCGACCAGGCCCCGGCCTACGACAGCGCGCATCCGGAATTGATGTGCCGCTTGGCCGACGGCTTCGACTTCAATTCGGCGGCGCTGGTGGCCGGGCCGGGCCTCGGCACCAGCCACCGCGCGCATGAATTGATACTGGCCGCGATCGGCAGCGGCAGCCCGCTGCTGCTCGACGCCGACGCGCTGAACCTGGTCGCCGGCGAACCGGAATTGCAGACCGCGCTGGCCTTGCGCGGCAAAAGCACGCTGCTGACGCCGCATCCGCTGGAGGCGGCGCGCCTGCTCGGCATCGGTATCGCCGAAGTGCAGGCCGACCGCTTGAAGGCGGCGCGCCAACTGGCCGAACAACTCGATGTGATCGTGGTACTGAAAGGATCGGGCACGGTGATCGCCCGGCCCGATGGGCATGCAGTCATCAACACGACCGGCAATCCGGCGCTGGCCACCGCCGGCACCGGCGACGTGCTGGCCGGCTTGTGCGGCAGTTTATTGGCGCAGGGCTGGCCGGCCTGGGAAGCGGCGCTGGGCGCCGTGTGGCTGCATGGCAAGGCGGCCGACGACCTGGTGGCCGGCGGCGCCGGACCGATCGGCTTGACGGCCGGCGAACTGGTGCCGGCCATCAGGACGGCATTCAATCGCCTGGCGAGTTAAACCAGCCGGCCGGCGGCAATCGTGATGGTGCGGCCGCAGCGGGCCGCGATCGACGTATCGTGCGTCACCAGTACCAGCGTCGAACCGCGCTCGCGGTTCAATTCGAACATCAGCTGGATCACCGCTTCGCCGGTGGCCGCATCGAGGCTGCCGGTCGGTTCGTCGGCGAACAGCAGCGGCGGTTCGGTGACGAAGGCGCGCGCCAGCGCCACCCGCTGCTGCTCGCCGCCGGACAGGTATTTCGGATAATGGCCAAGGCGGCTGCCCAGGCTGACCCGCTTCAGCATTGCTTCCGCCTTGTCGCGGGCCTGGCCATCGCCGCGCAATTCCAGCGGCAGCATGACGTTTTCCAGCGCCGTCAAATGCGCCAGCAACTGGAACGACTGGAACACAAACCCCAGTTTTTCCTTGCGCAAGCCGGCCCGGCCATCTTCATCGAGCGCGAAAATGTCGCTGCCGTCGAGGATCACCTTGCCGTCCGATGGCGTATCCAGGCCGGCCAGCAAGCCCAGCAAGGTTGACTTGCCGGAGCCGGACGCGCCGACGATGGCAAGCGTCTCAGCCCGTTGCACGGTAAAATCCACCTGGTGCAAGATCGTCAGCTCGCCGCCCGCGTCGGGTACGCGCTTGGCCAGGCCGATCACCGCGATCGCCGGCTGTCCATGCCGGACCGCTGGCGGTCCGTCGCGGCTGGCCGCTGCTTCATTGGGGAGAAAATTTGTGGAAGTCGCTTTTGGGAATTCTGGCATGCTGATCCATCTTAAAGAAATTCGTGAGCAAATGCGCGGGCCCGGCCAGCCTGTACGGCGTCGGCGCGTGCTGTCGTTATTAGCAATGGCCGGGCTGCTGTTGATGTCCACCGCGACGAGCGCCTATTCTGCACCAAAAACCGTACTGGTGCTTGGCGATAGCTTGTCCGCCGAATATGGCCTGGTGCGCGGTAGCGGCTGGGTCGCCTTGATGGAACAGCGCCTGAAGGCGCAGAAGATCGCCGCCACCGTCGTCAACGCCAGCATCAGCGGCGAAACCACCAGCGGCGGCCGCTCGCGCCTGCCGGCCTTGCTGGCCAAATACCAGCCGGCCATCGTGGTCATCGAACTGGGCGCCAACGACGGCTTGCGCGGCTTGCCGGTGGCCGCCGCCGAAGCCAATCTGCGCAATATGAGCCAGCAAGCCACCGCGGCCGGCGCCAGGCTGCTGCTGATCGGCATGCGCATGCCGCCGAATTACGGGCGCGCTTACGGCGACAAGTTTTTCGCGCTCTACCCCGGCATCGCCACGGAATTCAAGGCGTCGCTGGTGCCGTTCATGTTCGAAGGCGTGGCCGACCAGCCGCAACTGTTCCAGGCCGACCGCCTGCATCCGCTGGCCGAAGCCCACCCTATCATCCTCGGCAATATCTGGCCGAAAATACTACCGTTGTTACGCGCAAAATAAGACCACATGAAATATCCTGAAATACTGGGTTTCGACCAGGTGCTGCCCCAGCTGGGCAGTTTCGATACCATCATCGACGCCCGCAGCCCGTCCGAATTTGCGCTCGACCATGTGCCCGGCGCGATCAATTGCCCGGTGCTGGACGACGTCCAACGCATCGAAGTCGGCACCTTGTACAAACAGGTCAGCGCCTTCGATGCCAAGAAAGTCGGCGCGGCGATGATCGCCAAGAATATCGGCCATTACATCGACACCTTGTGGCGCGGCCAGCCGCGCGAATGGCGGCCGCTGGTGTATTGCTGGCGCGGCGGCAACCGCAGCGGCGCAATGGTGCATATCCTGGCCAGGATAGGCTGGCCGGTGGTCCAGCTGGAAGGCGGTTACAAGGCTTACCGCAACCACGTCAACCAGGCGCTGGCGCTGCCGCCGCAAGCGCACTTCAAGGTGATTTGCGGCAGCACCGGCAGCGGCAAGAGCCGTTTATTGGAAACGCTGGCGGCCAGCGGTGCGCAAGTGCTGGACCTGGAACAATTGGCGGCCCATCGCGGCTCGGTGCTGGGCAACTTGCCGAGCCAGCCGCAACCGTCGCAAAAAGCATTTGAAAGCGCGATCTGGCAGCGGCTGCGCGGTTTCGATACGGCACGGCCGGTGTTTGTCGAAGCGGAAAGCAGGAAGATCGGCGCGCTGCGGATACCCGATGCGCTGATGGAACACATGCGCGCGTCAAGCTGCATCGCGCTGGAGTTGCCGCGCGAACAGCGGGTGCGCTTGCTGATGGAAGATTACGCCCACTTCACGCAGCATCCGGCAGTGCTGAATGCGCAGCTGGATTGCCTGCTCAGCCTGTATGGCCGCGACAAGATCGGCCGCTGGCAAGCGATGGCGCAAGCCGGACAGATGGCGCCACTGGTCGAGGAATTGCTGGTCCAGCATTACGACCCGGCGTACGCCAAGTCGATCGACCGTAACTTCCTGCAATACAGCCATGCCGAATCACTGCTGCTGGACGATATTTCCGCAGCGGCATTCAGCGCGGCCGCATTGCGCCTGAACTGCGCCTGATGCTTGCTTGACGTTTATTTGAATTTGGCGTCGCCGCTGCGCTGGGCCCGATAAATACCGGCCTGCCCGGAAAACAGATAGCTGACCGCACAGGCCAGCGCCGCATACGGCGCCACTTGCGCGCCGAATAATTCGATCGCCATCAACGTCGACGCGATCGGCGTGTTGGCGGCGCCGGCGAATACCGCGACAAACCCCAGGCCGGCCAGCAACGGTATCGGCATGTGCAGCAGCGGCGCCAATGCATTGCCCAGCGTGGCGCCGATATAAAACAGCGGCGTCACCTCGCCGCCCTTGAAACCGCTGCCCAGCGACAGCACGGTCAATACCAGCTTGCCGAGGAAATCATACCAAGGCAAAGGCTGCTGGAACGCCGCGACGATGGTCGGCAAGCCCAGCCCCAGGTAGCGTTCGGCGCCGAACAGGCTGGCCGCCACGGCAATCACGACACCGCCCAGCAAGGGGCGCAGCGGCGCATAGCTAATCCGCCGTTTGATCCAGCCGCCCAGGCCATGGGTGCTTGCCGCGAACAGCAAACCGGTCAGGCCGAACAGCGCGCCGGCGATCAGCGTGGCGCTAAAGGTCGACCAGGACAGTCCAGGCACCAGCGGGATCGCATAATGCACATGCCGCACGCCCAGCCACAAGCCGACCTGGTCGGCGACAATCGCCGCGACCAGGCATGGCAACAAGGCGTCGTGGCGCAAGCGGCCGATGGCCAGCACCTCCAGGCCGAACACGGCGCCGGCCAGCGGCGTGCCGAATACCGATGCGAACCCGGCGCTGATGCCGGCCATCAAGATAATTCGCCGGTCCTGATTATCCAATTTTAATAGCCGGGTCAGCTGGTCGGCCAGCGCGCCGCCCATTTGCACCGCGGTGCCTTCACGGCCGACCGACGCGCCGAACAGATGCGAGATGACCGTGCCGCTCAATACCAGCGGAACCATGCGCAAGGGAATGGTTTTCCGCGGATCGTGGATTTCATCGATCAACAGATTATTACCGGCCTCGACCTCGCGACCGAAACGCAGATAACACCAGCCCACGGCAAAACCCGCCACCGGCAGCAGCCAGACCAGCCAGCGATGCGCCGCGCGCGTGTCGGTGGCCCAGGCCAGCGCAAACAGGAAAAACGCCGACGCGGCGCCGGCCAGCAAGGCGATCGCGCAGGACAGCAACAGCCACTTGCCGATAGACGGCAAGAGATGCAACGGGCGGGGGAGCTTGTACAATTTCATGCAATAAAAAAGCCGCTCGAAAGCGGCTTTGAAAGAATTTACTTCACGTCGTCAGGATGGGTTTCCGTATTGACGGCCACGGCAGGCTTCAAGACTTTCGCCTTGGCCTTCACCTTCAGCACTTCAACGTAGTCAAACATTTCCTGCTGTGCCAGGACGTTGGTGATCTGTTCTTTTTCCGATTGACGGCGCGCCGCATCCGCTTGTGCCGGCTGCTGCACTTTGCCGATGCGATATACGCCATAACCGCTGCCCGGCACATCCACGCCGACATAGGCTGGCAACTTGGCGACATCGGCTTTCATCACTTGCATCAGCGCGGCGCGGTTGATGCTGCCGGCCTTGCTGCGCGATACCAGTTGAGCGGCGCTGAAACCGGTCGCGTCGCCCGATGCCTTCAATGCGGCGATCTTCGCTTCGCCTTCTTTCCTGGCCAGCTTGAACGTTTCTTCCTGGGTCACTTGCTGACGGATCAGCGGCTCGACTTCGGCCAGCGGACGTTTCGACGCAGGCTTGAATTCGACCACGCGGCCAGCCACCAGCACGTTAGGCGCCACTTCCACCGCTTCGGTATTACGCTTGTTTTTCAATGCATCGTTCGAGAAAATCGCTTTCAAGAACTTGGCATTGCCGACCACGCTGCTGGCGGTCGCCGCCGATGGAATGCGCGGCAGGCTGTCGACGGTCTGGATCTCCAGTTTCAACTTGTCGGCGACCGGTTTCAGGCTGTCCGATTGATCGTACACCGTGTCGGTGAAGACACCGGCGGCATCCGAATATTTCTTCGCAGCTTGCTGTTTCTTCAGGTCGGCAACGATTTCGCCCTTGACTTCATCCAGTGGACGCACGCTAGCCGCTTTCAGCGACGTGACGGTCAGGATGTGGTAGCCGAAATCGGACGTCACCAGGTCGCTGATCTCGCCTTGCTTCAATTTCAGCGCGGTCGCTTCCAATGCTTTTGGCAGCGCATCGCCTTCCACCAGGCCCAGGTCGCCACCCAGTTCGGCGGAGGCAGGATCTTGCGATTCTTTCTTGGCGATCGCGGCAAATTCGGCCGGCGCCTTGCGGACTTCAGCCAATACGGCTTCAGCCTTGGCCTTGGCGGCGGCTTTTTCGGCGGCGCTGCCGTCTTTCTTGACCGTGATCAAGATATGGCTGACTTTACGCGCTTCGGCGCTGGTAAAACGTTTTTGGTTCTTGTCGTAGTAGCTGGCCACGTCGGCGTCGCTGACGACCGCTTGATCGGCCAGTTTGGCACCGTCGAGCACGACGTATTCGGCTTTGACTTGTTCTGGAATTTCAAAGAACTTGCCGTTTTTGTCGTAATAAGCCTTGATCATCTCATCGGTGACTTTAACTTGCGGCAAGAATTGCGCCGCCGGCAGCAGCAATTCCTGCACTTCGCGTTCCTGCTCGTTGATGTCCGACAAGTGCGTGGTAACGGTCTTCGGCGCGAATGCGCTTTGTTGGATGGCGCCGGTCAACTGGTCCATCAACAGGCCCGCGCGCAAGCGTTCCTGGTAGTCGGTCGGACGCATGCCTTGCGCAGCCAGCAAACGGGTGTAGCTCTCGGTATCGAATTTGCCGCCTGGCAGCACCAGGTCCGGCAAGTTGTCCATAATGTTCTTTTGCAAGGCTGCATCGCTGATGCTCAGATGGCCACGCACCACTTCGGCGTTCAGCGAGCGCTCGGCGATCAGGTTATCCAGGATCGCTTGCTTGGCTTCCGCTGTTTCAAACATTTTTTGATCGAATTGCGCGCCCAGCATTTGACGGTAGCGTTCGGTCTGCTGGCGCTGCGCCTCTTCCCATTGCTGCTGCGTGATCGGCTGGTCGGCGACCTTGGCGACAGTCGTGGCGTCGTCGCCGAAACTCTTGTAGCCGCTGATACCGACCAGTGCAAATGACGGAACGATGAGCAACATCAGGAAAAACTGCATCAAGCGTCGATGGGTACGAATAAATTCAAACATGGTCAGCCAATTCGGATTGAGTGGATTAACTTGCACATATAAAAAAAGGCGAACTTTCGTTCGCCTTTTAGTCACGGCGGAGTGGACGGGACTTGAATCGCAGTCCATTTCCCCTTTTAATTCAATGACTTGGCTGCTGAACTGAACGAAAATCCGCGCCAAAAATCACTATCGCACGATTCTACAGTGCACTTCACGCTATAGCAAGTGCAATTCAAGGCGTAACGGACGACGGTGTGGCGCGGCTGAGGACGCGACTGGCCGGCAACCGGAGCGGCGCACGAAAAATAGCGGAAAAATAACTGGACGATATTAAGACTGGCCGGAACCGAGAATGTCGAGCAGGCTGAAACAGAAATAAGCAGGAATGTTCGATAAATACCGGCAAGCATGCGATTAACAACGCCGCCAATAAATTAAAAACAGCGAAATATTATCAGACAGCGTTTGCCGATGAATATTGATTGGGGCGCGATAACATGGCGCAGAAAAAGAAAAACCCCTGCAAGCGATTAACTTGCAGGGGTATCTTTATTCTTGGCGGAGTGGACGGGACTCGAACCCGCGACCCCCGACGTGACAGGCCGGTATTCTAACCAACTGAACTACCACTCCTGAAGAGCGTATTTTTGGCGGAGCGGACGGGACTCGAACCCGCGACCTCCGACGTGACAGGCCGGCATTCTAACCAACTGAACTACCGCTCCTAAAAATACACAGTACTACGACATTTGCATGCCAGAGATTAATATTATAAACAGCGATATTAACTTCTGTCAAATCGCGGCACCGTTAAATGCCGCTCAATGTTTTTCGGTGATTGTCACCTCACCGAAGTCCGTTAGTTTACAGCATCCTTCAAAGCTTTACCAGCTTTAAATTTAGGAACTTTTGCGGCATCGATAGTAATCGGCTCTTTGGTACGCGGATTGCGGCCGGTGCGCTCTGCACGCTCGCTTACCGAGAAGGTACCAAAACCGACCAGTGTCACGCTGTCGTTCTTTTTCAGGGTTTCCGTTACGCCACCGATAACAGCATCGAGTGCGCGTGCGGCAGCCGCTTTGGAAATGTCAGCTTTTTCAGCAATGTGGTCGATCAATTCAGTTTTGTTCACTAGCGTCCTCGTTACAAAGGTGTAAATCGTTTACCGTACAGTCACACTGCAATCATACGGCGGAAAAAATGTGCAGGGCGTATTAAACAAGCCACACTCTATTGTGTCAAGCGCTTTGGGGCGGCATTTCACGTTTGAATGTGCAACAAGCGCTATAAAAGCGCTTGTTGGGGTATCGCCAGCCTGAAAAGCTTAATGTTTTACCACTTCGCCCGCTGCATCAGGTTTGGCCGCGGCCGCCGTTACCGCCTCGACCGCGGCGACTTCCGTCAGCGGCTCAGGCAAGCGTTCGAGGGCGATTTCCAGCACTTTATCGATCCAGCGCACCGGCACGATCTCGAGCTTGTTCTTGACGTTGTCCGGAATGTCGGCCAGGTCCTTGACGTTTTGCTCTGGAATCAAGACTGTCTTGATGCCGCCGCGATGGGCCGCCAGCAGTTTTTCCTTCAAGCCGCCAATCGGCAACACTTCGCCGCGCAAGGTGATCTCGCCCGTCATCGCCACGTCGGCGCGCACTGGAATCCCGGTGAATACCGACACCAGCGCCACCGTCATCGCCGCGCCGGCCGAAGGTCCGTCTTTCGGCGTCGCGCCTTCCGGCACGTGGATGTGGATATCGCTCTTTTCAAACACGTCCGGCTTGATGCCGAGCCGTGTCGCGCGGCTGCGCACGACGGTGCGCGCCGCTTCGATCGATTCCTTCATCACGTCGCCCAAGGTGCCGGTACGGATCACGCCACCCTTGCCCGGCATCGTCACCGCCTCGATGGTCAGCAAATCGCCGCCCACTTCGGTCCACGCCAGCCCAACCACCTGGCCCACCTGGTTTTCCTTTTCGGCGACGCCAAAATCGTAGCGCCGCACGCCGAGGAATTTGTCCAGGTTCTTCGAGTTGACCGTGACTTTTTTCTCGGTCTTCTTGAGCAGCAGCATCTTGACCACCTTGCGGCAGATCTTCGACACTTCGCGCTCAAGCGAACGCACGCCGGCTTCGCGGGTGTAATAACGGATGATGTCGCGCAGCGCCGATTCGGCCACCGTGATTTCATCTTCCTTCAAGCCATTGTTCTTGATTTGCTTAGGCAGCAGATAACGCTGCGCAATGCTGGTCTTTTCGTCTTCCGTGTAACCCGACAGGCGTATCACTTCCATCCGGTCCAGCAATGCCGGCGGGATGTTGTAGGAATTCGAGGTCGCCACGAACATCACATCCGACAAGTCGAAATCGACTTCGATGTAATGGTCGGAGAAGGTGTGGTTCTGTTCCGGATCCAGCACTTCCAGCAGTGCCGACGATGGATCGCCGCGGAAATCCGCGCCCATCTTGTCGACTTCATCGAGCAGGAACAAGGGATTGCGCACGCCGACCTTGGCCAGCGATTGCAGGATCTTGCCCGGCATCGAACCGATGTAGGTGCGGCGATGGCCACGGATCTCGGCTTCGTCGCGCACGCCGCCGAGCGCCATGCGCACGAACTTGCGGTTGGTGGCGCGGGCGATCGATTGCCCCAGCGACGTTTTACCGACGCCCGGAGGACCGACGAAGCACAGGATAGGCGCTTTCAGCTTGTCGACGCGCTGTTGCACCGCGAGATATTCCAGGATGCGTTCCTTGACCTTGTCGAGACCGTAGTGATCGCCTTCCAGCACTTTTTCGGCATTCGACAAATCGTTATTGACCTTGGATTTTTTCTTCCAGGGCAAATTGACCAGCGTATCGATATAGTTGCGCACCACGGTCGCTTCGGCCGACATCGGCGACATCAGCTTGAGTTTTTTCAACTCGTTGGTGGCCTTGTCGAGCGCTTCCTTCGGCATCTTGGCCGACACGACTTTTTTCTCCAGCTCGTCGAGGTCGGCGCCATCTTCGCCCTCGCCCAATTCTTTCTGGATCGCCTTGACTTGTTCGTTCAGGTAATACTCGCGCTGCGATTTTTCCATCTGGCGCTTGACCCGGCCGCGGATGCGTTTTTCGACTTGCAGAATGTCGAGTTCGCCTTCCAGCTGGCCCAGCAAATGCTCCAGGCGTTTCGAGACGCTGAAGATTTCCAGGATGACTTGTTTTTGTTCAAGTTTGAGCGGCAGGTGCGCGGCCACGGTATCGGCCAGGCGGCCGGCGTCGTCGATGCCGGACAAGGAAGCCAGGATTTCCGGTGGAATCTTTTTATTCAGTTTGACGTATTGGTCGAACTGCTGCACGATCGCGCGGCGCATCGCTTCCACTTCCGACTCGTCGCCCGGCTCGGATTCGAGCGGCGTCAGGTCGGCGATGAAATGCGTAGGGGCATCGCTGATGTGGTTGATACGGGCCCGCTGCGCGCCTTCGACCAGCACCTTGACGGTGCCGTCCGGCAGCTTCAGCATTTGCAAAATATTGGCGACGCAGCCGATTTCATAGATATCGGAGGCGGAAGGCTCATCCTTGGCGGCGGCTTTTTGCGCGGCCAGCATGATGCTCTTGCCTTGTTCCATCGCAGCTTCAAGCGCCTTGATCGATTTAGGGCGGCCAACGAACAGCGGTATCACCATATGCGGGAAAACTACAACGTCCCGCAACGGCAATAACGGCAGTTGAGTTTGCTCAGTTAATTTGGAGGTTGTCATGGCGTACCTTATAGAAAGCGTGTTTACGATGTTGGCGCTCGCTGCCAAAACACAAGACCCGCGAGAATAAATAATTCTGAGAAATAACACTATTTTGTTATTTGCACAAAACACACCCGCCTGACTCTAATAAATCAGCAAGATCTTAAATAAAAAAGCCACGCGCGACAGCTTGCCGCGAGTGGCTTTTCGAGTGAAGCCTGCAATCTATTATTGACTTAAATTGTACTGCCTGGCATTAAGCTTGCAAAACCCTTTTTACGGTTTTGTTGCAGACAGTATTTAATTTTCGCCAGATGCTTTTGCAGTTTCTTGGTAAATCAACAAAGGTTTGGCGCCGCTGGTAATGGTATTTTCATCGACGACAACCTTGGTGACATTGGTTTCGTTCGGCAATTCATACATTACATCCAGCAAGGCGTGTTCCAGGATCGAGCGCAGGCCGCGCGCGCCGGTCTTGCGCGCCAGCGCTTTCTTGGCAATCGCGTGCAAGGCGGCCGGACGGATTTCCAGCTCGGCGCCTTCCATTTCCAGCAATTTCGAATATTGCTTGATCAGCGCGTTTTTCGGTTCGATCAAGATCTGGATCAGCGCTTCCTCGGTCAGTTCGGCCAAGGTCGCAACCACCGGCAGACGGCCGACCAGTTCCGGAATCAGGCCGAACTTGATCAAATCCTCCGGCTCGGCTTCCAGCAATACTTCGCTGGCCGAACGCTCGGACTTGCTCTTGACGCTGGCCGAGAAACCGATGCCGCTCTTTTCGGAACGGTTAGCAATCACCTTGGCCAGGCCGTCGAACGCGCCGCCGCAAATGAACATGATGTTGGTGGTGTCGATCTGCACGAAGTCCTGGTTAGGATGCTTGCGTCCGCCTTGTGGCGGTACCGACGCCATCGTGCCTTCGATCAATTTCAGCAAGGCTTGCTGCACGCCCTCGCCCGAGACGTCGCGGGTGATCGACGGATTGTCGGACTTGCGCGAAATCTTGTCGATTTCATCGATGTAGACGATGCCGCGCTGGGCCTTTTCAACATCGTAGTTGCAACTCTGCAGCAGCTTCTGGATGATGTTCTCGACGTCTTCACCGACATAACCGGCTTCGGTCAGCGTGGTCGCATCGGCGATCACGAATGGCACGTTGAGCATGCGCGCCAGGGTTTGCGCCAGCAAGGTTTTACCGGAACCGGTAGGACCGACCAGCAAGATATTGCTTTTCGCCAGTTCGATGTCGTCTTTCTTGCCCAGGTGCTTCAAGCGCTTGTAGTGGTTGTACACCGCCACCGACAGGATGCGCTTGGCGGTTTGCTGGCCGATGACGTACTGGTCCAGCAACTCGGCAATTTCTTGCGGCGTCGGCAAATCGGACTTGGCGCTGCCGGCCACCGATTCGATGCTCGACGTTTCATCGCGGATGATGTCGTTGCACAAGTCGATGCACTCGTCGCAAATGAAGACGGACGGGCCGGCGATGAGTTTTTTCACCTCGTGCTGGCTTTTGCCGCAGAACGAGCAATACAGTAATTTTTCGCCGCTAGAGGATTTTTTGTCTGACATAAGGCATTTTGGTTGGAACTGCATTAACAATATTGCAAAATCGCTCACACTGAGCCGGTCTGATACATTGCAAACATACAGCATATCAAATCATGGCACAAAGCAAAATAGCATGCGTGTGCACCATGCTACCTGAAATAAAAGCGAAACGCCCGAACGTGTTAAAGCGCCCGGGCGTTTTTTTAGCAATACCGGTAGGGGTGCATCAAGCGCGGCTGGTCAACACTTTGTCGATCAAGCCATACTCTGCGGCCTCGTCGGCGGACATGAAGCGGTCGCGGTCGGTATCCTTGGCGATCTGTTCGATCGTCTGGCCGGTGCGTTCCGCCATGATGCCGTTCAAGCGGGTGCGAAGGTACAGAATTTCGCGCGCCTGGATTTCGATATCGGACGCCATGCCTTGCGAGCCGCCCGACGGCTGATGAATCATGATGCGCGAGTTCGGCAGCGAAAAACGCTTGCCTTTCGCGCCAGCCGCCAGCAGGAACGCGCCCATCGAGGCGGCCATGCCGGTGCACAGCGTCGACACATCCGGCTTGATGAATTGCATGGTGTCGTAGATCGCCATGCCGGCCGATACCGAACCACCCGGCGAGTTGATGTACAGCGAGATATCCTTGTCCGGATTTTCGCTTTCCAGGAACAGCAATTGCGCCACCACCAGGTTGGCCATCTGGTCGTTGACCGGACCGACCATGAAAATCAGGCGCTCTTTCAGCAGGCGCGAATAAATATCGTAGGAGCGCTCGCCGCGGCCGCTCTGCTCTACCACCATCGGCACCAGGCCTAGCATTTCTGCGTCGAGTGCCGGATTACGGTTCATACCTGTCATGTTATTTCCTTGTGAAGCAGTCTGCGGATGATGATACCAGCCTGCCGCGCGGTTGGCCGGCACCATCATCCTGGAGTGCGAACTGGTTTACGCTTGTTGTGCGTTGCTTCCCATCAATTCGTCGAAGGCGACCGCTTTCGACGTTACTTTCGACAGGCCCAGCACGTAAGTGACGACGTTTTCTTCTAATACAAGGGCTTCGACTTCACCCAGGCGACGACGGTCGCTGTAGTAGTACTTCAGCACTTCGCGCGGGTCTTCGTAGCTTTGCGCGAAGTCTTCCACCTGCGCCTTGACTTGCTCAGGCGTGGCTTGCAGGTTGTTGTCGCCCACCAGTTGCGACAGGATCAGGCCCAGGCGCACGCGGCGCTCGGCTTTTTCAGCGAACAGTTCAGCTGGGAAAGGCACGTCCTTGACGTTCATGCCGCGCTGCGCCATGTCCTGGCGGGTCATTTCAGCCAGGCGCTCGGAGTCTTGTGCGACCAGGGCTTTTGGCACGTCCAGTTCAGCAACCTTGACCAGCGCGTCCATCACGCTTTCCTTGTTGCGGGCTTTGACGCGGCCGGCAACTTCACGTTCCAGGTTGACTTTGATGTCTTCGCGCATTTTGGCCAGGTCGCCATCGGCAACGCCCAGCGATTTGGCGAATTCCGCATCGACTTCCGGCAGGTGCGCCCATTCCAGCTTTTGCAGCGTGATGGTGAACGAGGCGGTCTTGCCGGCCACGTCTTTGCCATGGTAGTCCTCCGGGAATGCCAGCGGGAAGGTTTTCGCTTCGCCGACTTTCAGGCCGACGGTGGCTGCTTCGAACTCAGGCAGCATGCGGCCTTCGCCCAATACGAATGCGTAACCGTCAGCTTTGCCGCCCGGGAATTCAACGCCGTCGATAGCGCCGACGAAATCGACGGTCACGCGGTCGCCGTTGGCGGCAATCGCCGCGCCGCCGTCGCCGTGTTCGCCAGCTTCGCCCTTGGTGTGGAAATGCACGCGCTGTTTGCGCAGGATGTCGATGGTCTTGTCGATTTCAGCTTCCGACACTTCCGCCTTGACGGTTTCGATGTCAACGGTGGTCAGGTCGCCGATCACGACTTCCGGATAAACTTCGAACGTGGCGTCGAACGCCAGCACGCCTTCGGCGGCTTCTTCTTTCGGCACGATGTTCGGGAAACCGGCAACGCGCAGATTGTTTTCGTTGGCGGCGTCATTGAATGCACGACCGACTTTGTCATTCAACACTTCGGTTTCGATTTGATAACCGTATTGTGCTGCGACCATTTTTAAAGGAACCTTGCCCGGACGGAAGCCCGGCGCCTTAGCCGTACGGGCTTGCACTTTCAGGCGCTTCTCGACTTCCGTGCGGACGTCGGTCAGCGGGAAGGAGATGGTGATACGACGTTCGAGTTTGCCCAGGGTTTCGACTGCAGTTGCCATGTAAAAAATCGTCCAAAAAAATAAGATACTGTTGGTGCGAGCAAGGAAAATCCGGGCGTCCCTGCCTTCCGGCATCAGGCCATCCGTACTCCACCCGCGCTCGCATATTCATCTGTAACGCGCTGACAAACCGAGGTTTATGGTTCTGACTCCCCCGTCGCCAGGGTTTCCTAAATCAGCTTCCCAACCATCCTCCGCCCACAACACCGCAACAGGGCTCCGACCGTTCAACCCGGCTACGAGGAAAAGTCGCAGGGCTGAGCATAATTCGGTAAAGCGTGGCATTATAACAAAGGACTTACGGATGTGGCGAACGTTTACGGGACGGCCACAGTGGCGCCCCGCCGCACTCTCCCCCATTCGACAGTCCTCGATTCAACCAGGAACAAGCGGCAAGGCTTGAACCGATTCTTAGTATAAGCCATCCTGGCGCTCCAGCCCAAACAAGAAATGGCTGTGCATGGCATTTTTGATGGCAATTCCTTTGATTTTCATCAAACCCGAGCCCCTTCCGGCAAACCAACCCGGCATGGCTGCCCTCCAATCAAATTTACAGGAGGATGACATGAGCGACATTCAACATGCACAAGCCCAGGGAAACCACAGCAAAGCCAAGCTGCAAATGGTGCTTAGCAAGCTGCTCGATAACGTCAGCGACGATGACCTGAACACTATCCAGACCCAGGTCGATGAAATGGAGTTGAGCGCGCTGGCCGAAGGTCATCACGACCACGACCATCCGACGCGCGCCTAGGTGCTGGCGGCAGGCAATGATGCAATTTCCCGCCCCGGAACTGCTGGACACGCTGGAGCTGGCGCTGAGCAGCCATGCTGCGTTCGGCAACAGCGACTACATCCGA
This sequence comes from Janthinobacterium agaricidamnosum NBRC 102515 = DSM 9628, assembly GCF_000723165.1. Lineage (NCBI taxonomy): Bacteria > Pseudomonadati > Pseudomonadota > Betaproteobacteria > Burkholderiales > Oxalobacteraceae > Janthinobacterium > Janthinobacterium agaricidamnosum. The sequence continues at coordinate 2,619,015 of NZ_HG322949.1, read as the reverse complement.
CAACGCCAAGCGACCTGTTATCGACGCCGCCTGCACACGCTGTCGCCGGCCATGCCGGTGGCGGGACAATTGCTGAACGCCCTGAATGGCGCGACACAGCAGGTACAACTCGGCAATATAGGGGATACCGTGCTGCGTTGCGCCATCCAGCATGCGCAACGCCAGACCACGACGGGCGAAGCGTATGGCTTGCCGTTGGAACATTGCGCCGCAGTATTGCAGCAAGCCGTGCACAATGTCGAGGCGGGCCGTGACGAAGGCGTGCTGCTGACGGGATTGCAGCCCCGCCTGCGGCTGCACGACAGCCACCTGTGGCATGAAGAGCACGCCGACGACGTCGCCGGCCGCGCTTTCCGTTACCTGATGCAAGACAATTATGGCTCGCCGCTGTGCACGCCGACGCCGCAGGAAATCGCGATGCTGCAGCGCGGCTGGCAACTCTTGCAGCAATTGCTGCCGCTGGCCAGCCGCAGCGCACTGCGCCACGTGCAATTGATCGCGCTGTTTCCGAAGATCGGCGCGTGGGTTGAAAAAGCATCCAGTTCGCAATACCGCCTGAACGGCACCCTGTTCCTCAGCCGCGACCTGATCGGCAATCCGTGGTGGGTGGCGGAACATTTGCTGCATGAATCGCTGCACCAGAAACTGTACGACTTCCGCCATGGCCATACGCTGCTGACGCCCGGCTACCAGCGCGACGATGCGGCGCGCATCTGTTCGCTGTGGAACGCGCCGGACGCCAGCCAATCGAATCACTGGGATGCGCACCGCGCCATCGCCGCCTTCCACGTCTACGTGCACCTGGCGCTGCTGTGCAGCGTCGCGGAGCAGCGCGAAGCCGAACTGGCGCCGGCTTACGGCCCGATCGACAATATGATGAGCGGCAGTCGCCGCGCGATCGACCGGTCGCGCTATCTGGGCCGGCAAATCCAGACCGTCGGCTGGAACGAATACGGCGAAGCGGGACGGCGCATGGTGAACTGGCTGATGGCGGTGCTCGATGAACTCGATACCGCACCACGGCCGGACGGCGCTTACGCCCACCTGCTGCTGGACCTGTACCAGCGGCAAACCAGGCAAGTCGAAAAATTCATCGCCGGCGGCGACAGGGCGCTGGCCAGTCAGTTGCAGGAACGCATGCAGCAAGAAGTCACCGGCGCCGAAATGGCGCTCAGCACGGCCGCCGCCACGCAGGAAAGAAAACGGTTCCGGCAGGTACTCGACCAGTTGCTGAGCAACGATGTCGCGACCAGCTATCCGGCGGTGCGCAAGCTGATCAGCAAAACCTTGTTGGAAGTGAGCGCCACGCAAGATTTGCGCGCCACTGAAAATGCGACGGGAGAAATGATCAAGAAGATGGTGCAGCAATCGAGCATGCAGCTCAGCGCCATGGGCGTGCTGGTTTGATCGCAAACCATGATTGCATGATTGCACCTATGACTGGTGCGGATGGGGAGACTCGAACTCCCAAGCCGAAGCACTGGCTTCTAAGACCAGCGTGTCTACCAATTCCACCACATCCGCTTTGAACGCCTCACAGAACATCCATGGCCGCGTTGCATTGACTTGCCGTACATTCGTACTGCCTGCGCCCATGCGGCTTGCCCTGAACCGTTTGTCAGGCGATCTTATTTTGCTGCCGTATTCTGCGACTTGTTGATTTTAACAAGCCGCGGGGTTTCTGGCTAGCTCCATCCCAAGCCGGTTGGCATGCGCCGAAACAAGAAGGCGGCATTCTACTGGATTTTTCAGCAGAATGCCGCGTTTTTTACTATATGGCAAAAACGGCGTTATTCCGGCGCCGTCGCTTGCGGCTTGCGGACCCGGAACCAGGCCGCATACAAGGCCGGCAAGAACAACAGCGTCAGCGCGGTCGCCAGGATCAGGCCGCCCATGATGGCGACCGCCATCGGCCCCCAGAACACGGAGCGCGACAGCGGTATCATCGCCAGCGCGGCGGCGGCGGCGGTCAGCACGATCGGCCGGCAGCGGCGCACCGCCGATTCGATGATCGCATCCCACGGCGCGGCGCCGGCCTGGATATCTTGCTCGATCTGGTCGATCAGGATCACCGAGTTGCGGATGATCATGCCGAACAGCGCGATGACGCCCAGGTTGGCGACAAAACCCAGCGGACGGTGCAACAGCAGCAGCGCCGCCGCCGCGCCGGCCACGCCCAGCGGCCCGGTCAGGAACACCAGCAGCGCGCGCGAAAAACTATGCAGCTGCAACATCAATAAAGTAAAGATGATGAAGATCGCCAGCGGCAAGTTGGCGGCGATCGACGCTTCCGCCGCGCCGCTGTCGGCCGCCGCGCCCTTGACGGCAATCCGGTAACCGGGCGGCAACTGGGCGCGCAAGGCGTTCAGTTTCGGATCGATCTGGCCCGACACGGTCGGCCCCTGGATGCCGTCGGCCACGTCGGCCTGCACGGTAATGGCCCAGTCGCGCCCTTCGCGCCACACCACGCCAGGCTCCCACACAAAATGCACCCGCGCCAATTGCGAAATCGTCACCGGCTTGCCGGAGGAGGTTGCAATATTGGTGTCGTTCAAGACTGACATCGTCGACCGTTCATCGAGCGGCTGGCGCACCTGGATATCGATCAGCTTATTGTCCTCACGGAACTGGCCGACGGTAGTGCCGGTCAAGATCGTATTGACTGTGCGCATCACCGCTTGCGAGGTGACGCCGACGGCGCGCAACTTGTCCTGATCCAGGTCCAGCCGCAATACCTTGATCGATTCATTCCAGTTATCGTTGACGCCGACAGTATTCGGGTTGCTCCGCATGATGTCCTTGACGTCGTCGGCGATCGCCCTGACCTTGGCCACTTCGGTGCCGCTGACGCGGAATTGCACCGGATACGGCACCGGTGGCCCATTCGGCAAGAATTTGACGCGGCCGCGCACTTCCGGAAAGTCGTTCTTGAAAATGGCGACGATCTTGTCGCGCAAGATGCCGCGCGCTTCCAGGCTGCTCGGCAAGACGACAAATTGGGTGACGTTGGTTTGCGGGAAAATCTGATCCAGCGGCAAATAAAACCGCGGGCTGCCGGTGCCGACGTAGGCTGTCACGCTGCGCACGCCGTCGAGCTTGCGCACGAAGCTTTCGAATTTCTTCGCCTGCGCTTCGTTGGCGGCGAACGTCGTGCCCTCCGGCGTCCACATTTCGACCATCAATTCGGGCCGGCTGGAATCGGGGAAGAATTGCTTCTCGATAAAATTAAAACCGTAGATACCCAGCGCAAAGATCGCCAGGGTTGCCGCGATGGTGGTCTTGCGCCACTCGACGCACCAGGTGACGGCCGCGCGGAAACGCCGGAAACCCGGCGTATCGAACAATTCATGGTCGCCATTGGCGTGCGGCTTGACCTTCAACAGCACATACCCGATGTACGGCGTAAACACCACCGCCACCACCCACGAAATGACCAGCGCCAGCGCATTCACCGAAAACAGCGAAAATGTATATTCGCCGGCGGCCGACTTGGCCAGGCCGATCGGCAAGAAACCCGCCACCGTGATCAGCGTGCCGGTCAACATCGGCATCGCCGTCGACGTGTAGGCGAAAGTGGCCGCATCGAGGCGCGAAAAGCCCTCTTCCATCTTGCGCACCATCATTTCGACGGCGATGATGGCGTCGTCGACCAGCAAGCCCAGCGCAATGATCAGCGCGCCCAGCGAAATCTTGTGCAAGTCGATGTCGAGCATGCGCATGCATAAAAACGTCACCGCCAATACCAGCGGGATCGTCAGCGCCACCACCAGGCCCGGCCGCACGTCGAGGCGGAATGGCCTGGTATGCAAGCCCAGCGCGAGAAAACTGACGGCCAGCACGATCAGCACCGCTTCGATCAAGGTATGGACGAATTCGCCGACCGACGCCGTCACGGCTTCCGGCTGATTCGAGACGCGCTCCAGTTCTATGCCGACTGGCAACTGGCCTTTCAGGCGCGTCAACGTCGCTTCCAGGTTCTTGCCCAGGTTAATGATGTTGCCGCCCTTTTCCATCGAGACGCCGAGGCCGATCACTTCCTTGCCGTTAAAACGCATCTTGTCTTGCGGCGGATCCTGGAATGCACGCTTGACGATGGCGAAATCGCCGAGCCGGAAGGTGGTGCCATTGGCGCGCAATTGCAGGTTTTCCAGGTCCTTGACGGTTTTCAGTGCGCCGCTGACGCGCACTTGCAGGTTGTCGGTCGGCGTCACCAGCACGCCGCTGCCTTCGACCGCATTCTGGCTGCCGATCTGGCTGACGATGGCGTCGAACGGAATGCCGAGTTGCGCGAATTTCTTTTGCGAAAACTCGATATTGATCTTTTCGTCTTGCACGCCGAACAGTTCAACCTTGGACACCAAGCCGACGCCGAGTAATTGCTGGCGCACGAAGTCGGCGTAATCTTTCATCTCGGCATAGGTAAAACCGTCGCCGGACAAGGCAAAGATGGAACCGTAGGTGTCGCCGAATTCATCGTTGAAGAATGGCCCGATGACGCCGGCCGGCAAGGTGCCGCGGATATCGCCGATCTTCTTGCGCACCTGGTACCACGCGGCGGCGGTGTCCCTGGGTGGCGCCGACTCACGCAGCTTGAGCAAGATCAAGGTTTGACCGGGTTTCGAATAACTGCTGATTTCATCGATATACGGCGTTTCCTGCAACTTCTTTTCCAGCTTGTCGGTGACCTGGTCGGCCATTTGCAAGGCGGTCGCGCCCGGCCAGCTGGCTTGCACCACCATCGCGCGGAAGGTAAACGGCGGATCTTCATCCTGCCCCAGGCTGGCGTAGCTGAGCATGCCGCCGATCAGCAGCACCGCGATCAGGTAACGCGTCAGCGCAATATGCTCCAGCGCCCAGCGCGACAGGTTAAAACCGCCCTTCATTTCGTATTCCCTGCAGCAATCAAGCCGGGTGCGACCGGATGACCGGTCAAGTCATCGCCGAGGATCTTGACTTTCTGGCCCGGCTTCAGCAGGTTGACGCCGGCCGTGACCACGCTCTGGCCCGCCTTGATGCCGCCGGCCAGCAAGATGTCGTTGCCGCTGACGCCGCCGACCGTGACCGGCACCAGCCGTACCGCGCCGTTTTCGGCCAGCCACACCGAGGTGGTCGACTTTTCATAATACAAGGCCGTCAGCGGCACCTTGATCTGCGGCGCCGCCGTTTGCGATGAGAAACGCACCACCGCCGTCATGCCCAGCCGCGCTTCGGTGTAACTGTCCGGCAAGCTGACCTTGACCGCATAGGTACGCGTGGCCGGATCGGCCGCCGGCGACACTTCGCGGATCTTGCCGGCCACGCTATGCTGCGGATCGGCCCACAGCCGCACCTGCACGTCCGAAATATGGCGCATGATCTCGACCTTGTCTTCCGGAATGCCGATCAAGACTTCCTTGTCGCCCGACTTGGCCAGCCGCACCACCGGCGTGCCGGGCGCCACGACTTGCCCGACATCGGCGTCGACCGCCGTCACCACGCCATCGACATCGGCCAGCAAGCTGGCGTAACGGGCCTGATTGCTTTGTCCGCGCAACGCGGCCTGCGCCGCATCGACATTCGACTGCGCCGCCGTCAAGGTGGTTTCCTTGCTGTCGAGCACAGCCTGGCTGACGAAGTTTTGCGCGCGCAACTCCTGGTAGCGTTTCAGTTCGGCGCGCGCCAGGTCGCGGTTGGTTTCCGCGCCGCGCAAGGACGCTTGCGCCTGGGCTTGCGACAATTGCAAATCCTGCGGATCGAGTTGCATCAGCACCTGGCCGCGCTTGACTTGCGCGCCCGGATCGACCTTGCGTCCGATGACCTTGCCAGCCACCTGGAAACCCAGCCGCGATTCGACCCGGGCCCTTACCTCGCCGGAAAATTCGGCATTCACATCGGCATTGCTGCTGCTTAACACCAATACCCGCACCGGGCGGATATCCTCGGTTTTTGGGACGGGTTTGGAACAGGCGGTCACGATAACAGCGCCGATCAGCATGACCGCGGCGGGCGCCGGTCGAATAAGGCGCAGGGTTTTCAGGGCAAACAAGGTATTTTCCTTTACTATGCGGACTATTTGATTATTTACGGCAACTCTACACTGTTGTTCGCCATGCAAGACCATAAACTTGTGGCAACATCAATTTACTACTATTATTACAACATGAAAAAGTAAATGACTTTCGGTTTAGTAATTATAGTCGTGCCAAAAATGTTTTGAAATGACTTTCGCGTCATTAATCCAGATAAGTGTTTTCATGTCAGTAGACCATTACGAGAATTTCCCAGTAGCATCTTTTCTGTTGCCGCGCCGGTTGGTGCCGGCGGTCGAAGCGATTTACGCCTTTGCCCGCAGCGCGGACGACCTGGCCGACGAAGGCGACGCCACGCCATCGGAACGGCTGGCGGCGCTGAACGCCTACGAAGCGGCGCTGGCCCGCATCGAACGCCAGGAAGGCGGCGGCAACCCGATGTTCGACAAGCTCGCCGGCATCATCGCCAAGCATCATTTGCCGATCAAACCCTTCTACGACTTATTGTCCGCCTTCAAGCAAGACGTGGCCGTGACCCGCTACGCCAGCTATGACGACTTGCTCGACTATTGCCGGCGCTCGGCGAATCCGGTCGGCTTGCTGATGCTGAACCTGTACGGCCAGGCCGATGACGACAATGTGCGCGATTCGGACGCCATCTGCAGCGCCTTGCAACTGATCAACTTCCTGCAAGACGTCGCGATCGACCAGCAAAAAGAGCGCATTTACATCCCGATGGATGACATCAACCGTTTTGCGGTCTCGCCGGCCAGTTTCGAGCGCAGCGAAGCGCACGGCAAGTGGAGCGCGCTGATGCGTTTTGAAGTGGCCCGCACCCGGGCGCTGATGCTGAGCGGCGCGCCGCTGGCCTTGCGCCTGCGCGGCCGCATCGGCTGGGAATTGCGGCTGGTGGTGCAAGGCGGCTTGCGCATCCTGGAAGCGATCGAGGCGGTCAATTACGACGTCTTCCGGCGCCGTCCGACCTTGCAAAAACGCGACTGGCTGGTGATTTTCTGGCGCGCCCTGCGCATGTCGCCGCGCCGCCTGACGTAAAAAAGCGCCTTTCCCCTTCCATACTGGCGCTTCATCTATAGAATAGCGTCTTCGATGCGCAACCCCTTGCTCCTTTATTTATGTCACCCGACGAATATTGCCAACAAAAAGCCGCCCAGAGCGGTTCCAGTTTTTACTACAGCTTCCTGTTCCTGCCGCCGGAACGGCGCCGCGCGATCACCGCGCTGTACGCCTTTTGCCGCGAAGTCGACGACACCGTCGATGAATGCACCGACGAGGCGGTGGCGCGCACCAAGCTGGTGTGGTGGCGCAAGGAAGTCAAGGCCATGTTCGAGGGCAATCCGGCGCATCCGGTGATGCGCGCGCTGCAGCCGCACCTGGAGACCTACACGCTGGAAGAAAAATACCTGCAAGCCATCATCGACGGCATGGAAATGGACTTGAACCAGACCCGCTACCTGGATTACCAGGCGATGACGCGTTATTGCTGGCATGTGGCCAGCGTGGTCGGCATTTTATCGGCCAGCATCTTCGGCGCGACCAGGCCGGAAACCTTGCTGTACGCGGAAAAACTGGGCCATGCTTTTCAGTTGACCAACATCATCCGCGACGTCGGCGAAGATGCGCGCAAGGGGCGCATTTATTTGCCGATCAATGAACTGCAGCAATTCAATGTCACGGCGGCCGATTTGCTCAATGCCCGCCACAGCGAAAATTTCGAAAACCTGATGCGCTTCCAGGTGGCGCGCGCGCAAACCGCCTACGACGAAGCGTTCGCGCTGTTGCCGCAGGAAGACCGGCGCGCCCAGCGCCCCGGCCTGATCATGGCGGCGATTTACCGCACGCTGCTGACCGAGGTCGAACGCGACGGTTATCATGTGCTGAAGCAGCGCATTTCGCTGACGCCGATCCGCAAGCTGTGGCTGGCATGGAAGACCTATATCCGTGGCTAAACGGCAAGCCGGCGCCGGCCCGGTGAAACACATTGCCGTCGTCGGTGCCGGTTGGGCCGGCTGCGCCGCCGCCGTCGAATTGAGCCGGCTCGGCCACCAGGTAACGCTGTTCGAGGCGGCGCGCACGCTGGGCGGCCGGGCCCGGCGCATTGAGGCTGACGGCAGGCGGCTCGACAATGGCCAGCATATCTTGCTCGGCGCTTATACCGAAACCCTGCGCCTGCTGGCGCTGGTCGGCCAGGCCCCGGAAAAAGTCTTGCTCAACCTGCCGCTGCAAATGCGTTATGTGCCGGGCGCGGGCGGCATGGATTTTATTGCCCCGCGCTGGCCGGCGCCATGGCATTTGGCGGCGGCATTGCTGCGCGCCAAGGGTTTGGCGCGTGCCGACAAGATGGCGCTGGCCCGTTTTTCCAGCGCGGCGCGCTGGATGGGCTGGCAATTGCACCGTGATTGCAGCGTCAGCGAATTGCTGGAACGTTTCGATCAAACGCCGCGTCTGATTCAATTGATGTGGCGCCCATTGTGCTTGGCAGCATTGAATACGCCGCCGGAACGGGCTTCCGCGATCGTGTTCCTGAATGTCTTGCGCGACAGCCTGGGCGCGAAAAAACGCCGCGCCTCCGACATGCTGATTCCGAAGGCCGATTTGAGCGCCCTGCTGCCGGACGCCGCCGCCGCCTTTGTCGAACAGCATGGCGGCACGCTGCGCAGCGCCAGCAAGGTCGAAACGCTGCGCCGGCACGATGACGGCCAGTGGCACATCGGCGTGCGCGGCGCGGCGGCGGAGGAAAGCCTGCGGTTCGACGGCGTGGTGCTGGCGGCGCCGGCCAGCCAGGCCGCCGTCTTGCTGAATCAGTTGCCCGGTGAACAGACCAGGCCGCTGGTGGCACAATTGACGGCGTTCGCATCGGAAGCGATCACCACCTGCTACCTGCAGTACGACCCTGGCGTCAGGCTGGATTGGCCGTTTTTTGCATTGATCGACGACCCGCAGCAATACCAGTGGGGCCAGTTCGTGTTCGACCGCGGCCAGCTCGATGCATCGCAGGCCGGTTTGCTGGCAGTGGTCATCAGCGCTTCCGGCGCGGCGGCCGAGCAAGGCCAGGCCTTGCTGGCCGAAGCCGTGGCGGTGCAACTGGCGGTCGCCTTCCAGCGCCCGGAACTGGGTCAGCCGTCATGGTTCCAGGTGATCACTGAAAAACGCGCCACCTTTGCCTGCGCGCCGGGCTTGTCGCGGCCAGCCAATGCCAGCGGCTGGCCCGGCCTGGCCCTGGCCGGCGACTATACGAGCAGCGACTACCCCGCCACCATCGAAGCGGCGGTGCGCAGCGGCCTGGCGGCGGCGCATTGCCTTTTTAAAACGTCTTGATCCCGCGCCTGGAACGCTTGCGGCGCACCGCATATCGGCCGCTGGCGTCGTCTGGCCCGTCAATCGTGCAGCCTGTCGCAAGCCATTGGCGTCCGGGCAAGGATTTGCGTACAGTCATATCGTTGACCCAAGCATCTCCATCGATCGTGAGCTAGCATATGAGCAAACTGGAATACATCGCGGCACTCAGGGGCGCCCTGGCCGGGTTGCCGCCGGACATCATCGCCAGGACGCTGGCCTATTACGAGCAGCGTTTCGTCGATGGCCAGGCAGTCGGCCGCAGCGAGGAAGATATCGCCAGGGAATTGGGCGATCCGAAGAAAATCGCCTTGACGCTGCGCACCAACAGCCATATGAAGGCGTTCGAGCACAAGAAAACCCCGTTCAACTTGCTGCGCCTGCTGGCCTCGCTGATCGGCCTGGCCATCTTCAACCTGTTCATGGTGGTGCCGGCGCTGGTCTATGCGGCGTTGCTGGCGGCCCTGTATGCGGCGGCGCTGGGGTTTTATGTGGCCGGCATCGCGATCACCGCCAGCGGTTTGTCGGGCGCCAATGAATTGGTGCTGGAAGGCCCGTTGCGCCACTGGATAGCGATCGACGACAATGATAGCGACGACCAGGCCAGGCAAACCAGGATTTCAATCAGTGAAAACGGCATCAATATTTATCAGGAACCGGTGCCGCGCGACAAAGCGGCGCCAGTTGCCGAGGACGACGACGAACAGCAGGCGTCGCCATCGCGGGTGATACGGCAAGCCGAGAAATTGGCCGGCGGCGTGCGCGTATCGACCGACCTGGAACAAGGGTCGCGCAGCACCCAGGCGCTGTTCGGCCTCGGCATGGTGATAGCCGGCATCCTGCTGTTCCTGCTCAGTCTGGTGGTATCGCACTACACGCTGCTCGGCATCAAGCGCTACATCGCGATGAATGTTTCCATGCTGAAGGGCCACTAGGATGCCAGCCATGCCACGCCATCACACCATCGGGAGCCAGCCATGCGCACATTAATCAAGGTAGGCGCCAGCCTGCTGCTGCTGGCCTTCGCGCTGATCGCCGTGTCGTACAGCATGTTGCGCACGCAAGGCGTCAGCAGCCCGAACAGTGCCGCCGGACGCGCGCTGCGCAGCGAAGTGCGCCAGGTCAGCGCCGACATCACCGTGATCGACTTGAACGGCCCGATCAACCTGACCCTGCGCAAGGGCGCCACGGCGTCGCTGAAAGTGCGCGGCGAACAGCGGCTGCTGGGCAATATCGATACCAGCGAAGACGGCAATACCCTGCACATCGGCCCGAAAGGCATGCTGCTGCACCACCGCCAACCGTTGTCGGTCGAACTGGTCCTGCCTTGGCTGGCACAACTGGAAGTGCACGGCAACGGCGACAGCAGCGTCAATGGTTTCAGCGGCGACAGCTTCGTGCTGAAAGTGCACGGTTCCGGCAATGTGACCTTCAATGGCCGCTTCAAGGAAATCGTCGCCAGCGTGTACGGCAGCGGCGATGTGAACTTGAACGGCGGCAATAGCGACAGCGTGGAACTGGAAATGGTCGGTTCCGGCCAGATCACCGCCAGCGGCGGCAGCAAGGAAGTCAAGGCGACGCTGACCGGCTCGGGCGACATCGACGCCGAACACTTGTCGGCCGACAAGGTCGAAGTCTTGCTGCAAGGATCGGGCACAACCTCGGTCTACGCCCGCAAGGAAGCCGAGCTGACCTTGCGCGGCAGCGGCGACATCAAGGTGCGCGGCAATCCGGAACGGCGCAGCAGCAACCGCACCGGTTCGGGCGAAATCAGCTGGGATTGAGTCGTTTGAGACCCGCCGCTTGAGCTTCGTCAGTTCAGGATGGGACTGGGCCGGCGCGCATAATCGCGGCACCAATCCTCGAAGGCGATTCTTTCCAGCGGCCGCGCAAACAGATACCCTTGCGCCTCGTCGCAGCCGGCCTGCTCCAGGAAAGACAGTACCGGCGCGGTTTCTATGCCTTCCGCCACCACCCGGTGGCCCAGGTCGTGCGACAGCGTGATCATGGTGCGCACCAGCGCCCGCTTGCGCTCATTATGGTCCAGGTCGCGGATGAACGACTGGTCGATCTTGACCACGTCGGCTGGCATGCTCTGCAGATACGACAGGCTGCTGTAGCCGGTGCCGAAATCGTCGATGGCGAGCCGGATGCCGGTGGCGGCGATCGCATCGAGCGTGGCCTGGGCTTTTTTCGGATGCTCCATGATCGCGCTTTCCGTGATTTCCAGTTCCAGGCAATCGGCCGGCAAGCCGTGGCGCACCAGGCCCAGCGCGATGCGCTCGACAAAGTCCGGCTCCAGCAAGTTGGCCGGCGACACATTCACCGACAACTGCAGCAGCAAGCCGGCCTTGCGCCACATGGCTTGCTGGCGCAGCGCCGCTTCCATGACCCAGGCGGTGGTGCTGCGCGCCATCGCCGAACGCTCGATGACCGGAATGAATTCACCGGGCGACACATGTCCCAGCGCCGGATGGCGCCAGCGCAGCAGCGCCTCGGCGCCGATGCAGCAGCCCGACGCCAGGTCGATGCGCGGCTGGAACACCAGCCGCAGTTGATCCTGCCGCTCCAGCGCCGCGCCGAATTCATTGAGCAGCGTGAAACGGCGCTGGTACGCCGCATCTTCGGCCCATGAATAGGCGGCCACCAGGCTGGCGCAATCGAGCGCATCCTGGGCCGCGCTATGCCCCATGCGCAATACGTCCAGGCAATCGGCGTGGCCCAGCTCGAATGGCGCGACGCCGATCGATGGCGTGGCCACGAAGCGCGTCCTGGCGGTGCTGGTGACCAGGTGTATTTTTTCGCGCAGCAAGACCAGATACGGCTCCAGCGTCGCCTCGGGCGGCGCGATCAGCACGAACTGCGCGGCCGCCACATGATACACGGTAAGCCTGGGGCCGACTTCGCTGCGTATCCATTGCACCGCTTCCGACACCACTTCGTCCAGATAAGAGGAATTCATCACCCGCGCGGCATTGCTCAATTGCTCGGGCGTGGTCAGGTTGATCAAGACCGCCAGCCTTTGCTCGCCCGCCGGGCGGTGCATTTGCAAGTCATTGAAATCTTCGATGAACTGATTCCGGTTCGGCAAACCGCTGAGCGGATCGATGCGACCCAGCGCATTCTGCAATTCGATTTGCGACATCACCATCGCCGCCATGTCGGCCAGCGACGCCAGCTCGTCGTCGCTGGCCTGGCGCGGCGCCAGCCCCAGCACGCACATCGCTCCCAGGCAATGGCCGTCGGACGCGATCAGCGGCGCGCCGGCGTAAAAGCGCACGCCGTTATCGGCCAGCAAGCTGTCCCGGAAGAAATCATGCTGCAGCAAATCCGGCACCACCACCATGCCGCCACTTTCCGCGACCATCGCACAAGGCGCGCGCAGCCGCGGTATCCAGGTGTGGGCCACGCCGACCCGCGACTTGAACCATTGGCGGTCGGAATCGGTCAGCGACACCGCCGCGATCGGCAAGTCGAAAATCCGCGCCGCCATCCGCGTAATCCGGTCAAACGATTCGCTCGGCGCGGTATCGAGCAAATTGAGCTTGTATAGCGAGTCCAGCCGCAAGGCTTCATTCAATTGGCGATCGTCATTCATCGGATGCTCACTGTAATGATACGTATCAGTACAAGAATGGCGCTAGACGTACGAATAAACGGTGCCATACGGCACACGGCAAAACAGTGCCGTGCCAGCGCGTTAAAACATTGCCTGTAGCCAACAGAGTAGCATCGCTGAGCAAACCTCTACATTGCGGGAAAGCAATTGTGGTCGATTAAATCGATGTCAGGAATGATAAAAAATTCTGACAAAAAATCTGACGAAAAAAGCGGCCGGGCAAACTGCTGCGTACAGGAAACCGGTCAGGCACAAGGCTGCTGTTCATTACTCCAACAACTCGCCATGACCGGCCAATATCGCATTAGACTGACTTGCTGGTGTTTAGTTCGCGTTGGCAAGCCATGACAACGCTTGCCGTCCCGCGGCATGACCGCTGGCTAGGCAGGCGGTCAGCAAATAACCGCCGGTCGGCGCTTCCCAGTCCAGCATTTCGCCGGCCGCGAATACGCCCGGCAACGCGGTCAGCATCAATTGATCCAAGCCATCGAAGCAAACCCCGCCGGCGCTGCTGATGGCTTCGTCGATCGGCCGCGGCCTCAGCAGGCGCAACGGCAGCATCTTGATCGCATGCGCCAGGCGCAGCGGGTCGGCGAATTCAGCCGCGCTGATGCATTCGCGCAGCAAGCCCGCTTTGACGCCCTTGATGCCGAGCCGGCTTTGCAGATGGCTGGACATCGAACGCGCGCCGCGCGGCCGCGTCACTTCATCGATGACGCGCTGCAAGCTCCAGTCCGGCGCCAGGTCGAGATGGATCAGCGTACTGCCGGTGGCATTGATCTGCTCCCGCAACGCGGCCGACAAGGCATACACCAGGCTGCCTTCGATGCCGCCCGCACTGACCACGAACTGGCCTTGCTTGCGCACCGTTTTCCCATCGGCATCGGTGGCGATGATGGCCACCGTGGTCAACGGATGGCCGGCGTAGCGGCTGCTGAAATGTGTGCTCCAGTCGATATCGAAACCGCAATTGGCCGGCTGTAACGGCGCCAGCGGCACGCCGTGTTGCGCCAGCAACGGCAGCCAGGCGCCGTCGGAACCGAGGCGGGCCCAACTGCCGCCGCCCAGCGCCAGGATCACCGCGTCGGCATCGGCCAGCACCGGCCCGGCGGGCGTGTCGAAGGCCAGTTGCGCGCCGGTCCAGCCGGTCCAGCGGTGGCGCATATGGAATTGCACGCCGGCTTCGCGCAAGCGGTGCAGCCACGCGCGCAGCAACGGCGCTGCTTTCATATCGGATGGAAACACCCGCTTCGAACTGCCGACAAAGGTTTCCACGCCCAGGCCATGCACCCAGTCGCGCACCGCCTCCGGCCCGAACCCATCCAGCATCGGCAGCAAGTCGGCGCGGCGCTGGCCGTAGCGCGTGACAAAGTCGGCGTACGGTTCGGCGTGGGTGATATTCATGCCGCCGCGTCCGGCCAGCAAAAATTTGCGGCCGACCGACGGCATTGCATCGTACAGATCGACGGCTGCGCCGCCGGCGGACAGCGTCTGGGCCGCCATCAAACCGGCCGGACCGCCGCCGATCACCACGACACGGGGAGTAACTGAATGACTGAAAGACATGATAGATTTCGATCGACAAGAAAATTCGCCGCATTTTACGCGGCAAAGCGTGCAATTTAGTGCATACTTGCGGGAACAAGTGCTGTTAATACAAATCTCTGGAGATCGACATGACAGGTATGGGATACTGGATCACACGCTACCTGCTGGCAAGCGGCATTTTATTCATCATCCTGGCGCTGGTGGAATTGAGCAAAGGCACGCCCAGCACGATCGACCTGCTGAGCGCGCTGGCCTGGTCGCTGGTCGCGTCGGCCATCTTCATCGGCTCCAAATACTGGCGCGCCCGCAAGCAGTTGACCTGCACCATCTGCACCACCGACAAGCCAAACTCCAAGTCTTAACCGCCGGTCACTGGCGGGAAGAACGCCACTTCGCAAGCGTCAGGCAACGGCGTGTCGGCATGGCACATGACTTGATTGCAAGCCATGCGCAGCGCCCGCCCTTCGCCCAGCGCTTCGGCCCAGGCGCCGCCGCGGGCGATCAGCACAACCCGCAACTCGCCCACCGTCGCCAACGGCGCATCCAATTCCAGCACTTCTTGCGACATGCCCAGTGCTTCACGCACGCTGGCAAAAAAACGCAGCGTAATCTTCATATTTTCAACCTAGTACAGCAATGCGTTAAACGGGATAAAGCGCACGGTGTCGCCCGGCGCGATGCTCCGGCCCGGCGGATTGTCGATCAAGCCGTCACCCCACACGGTCGAGGTCAGCACGCCTGAGCTTTGATTCTGGAACAGTTCCACGCCGCCTTCGGCATTGATGCGGGCGCGCAGGAATTCATTGCGCCGGTCCGCCTTGGGCCAGCTGAAATCGGCACGCATGCCGTAGGCCATCGGCCTGGTGCTTTGCTCGACGCCTTGCAGGCGCAAGATGAACGGCCGCACGAACAGCAAGAAGGTGACGAAGCTCGATACCGGATTGCCCGGCAGTCCGACAAAAAACGCTTGCCCGACTTCGCCGAAAGCCAGCGGCTTGCCCGGCTTGACGGCGATTTGCCACATGTTCAGGCGCCCTTCCGCTTCCACCGCCGGCTTGATATGGTCTTCCTCGCCGACCGAGACGCCGCCGGAGGTGATGATCAAGTCATGCTGCCGGGCGGCGCTGCGCAGCACCGAACGGGTGGTGTCCAGCGCATCGGGCACGATGCCGTAGTCGGTGATGTCGCAACCGAGGTTTTCCAGCAAGGCGCGCAAGGTAAAACGGTTGGAATTGTAGATCCCGCCCGGCGCCAAAGGCTCGCCCGGCATCGTCAATTCGTCGCCGGTGAAGAACACCGCCACCCGCAACTTGCGCCGCACCGGCAAGTGCGCCAGCCCGACCGATGCGGCCAGGCCCAGTTCCTGGCTGCGCAAGCGCGTGCCGGCCGGCAAGATGACATTGCCGAGGCGGATATCTTCGCCGGCGCGGCGCACCCATTCGCCAGGCTGCGGCGCATGCCTGACGGTCACCACGCCATCGACCAGTTCGCACTGTTCCTGCATCACCACCGCATCGGCGCCGTCCGGGATAAACGCGCCGGTGAAGATGCGCGCCGCGGTGCCGGGCTGTAGAGGCTGGCCGATATGGCCGGCCGGAATCCGCTGCGACACCGGCAAGCTGGCCGCGCCGCTGGCGCAATCGGCGGCGCGCACCGCGTAGCCGTCCATTTGCGTATTGTCTTGCGCCGGCACGTTCAGGGTCGACGTCAACGCTTCGGCCAGCACGCGGCCGTTGGCCGCCAAGGTCGGCACGCTGTCGATGTCGCCGACCGGCCGCGCCGCGTCCAGCATCAAGGCCAGCGCGTCGGCGACCGCCAGCAGCGGTTTGGGCTTGTATTCGCTCAAGTTACAGTCCTGTATGGGTGGCGATATAGGTCTTCATCTTTTCTACATCGGTGCTCATGACGACGAATTTCTGCGGCAAGTCCTCGATGTGTTCAAAGCCGGCCGGACGCTCCGCATCGACGCCCAGCGCATCGAGGATGGTTTCGTTGAACTTGGCGGCCAGCGCGGTTTCCAGCACGATCATCGGCACCCCGGCGACCAGGTGTTCGCGCGCGACCTTGATGCCGTCGGCGGTATGGGTATCGATGGTGATGCCGTAATCGTCGGCCACGTCGCGTATCGTGTCGAGGCGGTCCTGATGGGTCGACTTGCCGGACTGGAAACCGTATTTGGCGACCAGCCTGAATTCGTCGCCGTCGCTGCCCGGCTTGCCGGACAAGTCGAAACCGCCATGGGTTTCCACTTTCTGGAACAGGGCGCGCACGCGCTCGCTGTCGCGGCCGACCAGGTCGTAGATGAAGCGTTCGAAGTTCGACGCCTTCGAGATATCCATCGACGGGCTGCTGGTGTGATAGGTTTCAGCCGGCTTGCGCACGCGGTACACGCCGCTGCGGAAAAATTCGTCGAGCACGTCGTTTTCATTGGTCGCGGCCACCAGTTTATCGATCGGCAAGCCCATCATGCGCGCGATGTGGCCGGCGCAGATATTGCCGAAGTTACCCGACGGTACCGTGAACGACACTTTTTGATCGTTGCTGCTGGTCGCCGCCAAGTAGCCGCGGAAGTAATACACCACTTGCGCCACCACGCGGGCCCAGTTGATCGAATTGACGGTGCCGATTTTTTGCGCGGCCTTGAACGGCAAATCGTTGGACACGGCCTTGACCATGTCCTGGCAATCGTCGAACACGCCTTCGACCGCGATATTGAAAATGTTCGGGTCTTGCAGGCTGAACATCTGCGCGGTCTGGAAGGCGCTCATTTTCCGGTGCGGCGACAGCATGAAGACACGGATGCCCTGCTTGCCGCGCATCGCGTATTCGGCGGCGCTGCCGGTATCGCCCGAGGTGGCGCCGAAAATATTCAATTCGGCGTTATTTTTAGCCAGCGTGTATTCGAACAGATTGCCCAGCAATTGCATCGCCATGTCCTTGAAAGCCAGCGTCGGGCCATTCGACAGCGCTTGCAGGATCAGCGTGGTGCCATTGTCTTGCTCCAGCACGCGCAGCGGCGTGATGTCGGCCGCTTTTTCATCGTCGCGGGCGTTGCGGTAGACGGCCTTGGTATAGGTCTTGGCGGTCAGCGCCTTCAAGTCGGCTGCCGGAATGTCGGTGGCGAACTTCTTCAAAATTTCGAACGCCAGCTCGGCGTAGGGTAATTGACGCCAGGCGTCGAGTTCGGCGCCGCTCACTTGCGGGTAGTCGGCCGGCAGGTACAGACCGCCGTCGGGGGCCAGGCCACCCAGCAAAATGTCGGAGAATTGTGGTGGAGTGGTCGGTGCTGGCGCCTGCTCGGCGCGGGTAGAGACATATTGCATAAAATAGAAGAATCCTGTTGGGCTAACGGGGCAACTCATGCGGGCGAGCGTTTATTATAGTGCGCCCGGCGCATCAAGGCCAATCGCGTGTATTTTTATCTACACGCGCCCCGTCAGGACTCCATCTTCAACCTTGAGAGCGCGTCTCATAACGCTCAGGGCAAGGCGCGTCGCCGCAGACAGTACGAATGCACGACAAGGCGATGCAACGCCGCCATGGGCGTTGTGTGACGCGCTCTTGCTAGCAAGCCGCATGGTTGACGGTAATCACGTGTATCGCGAGGCCGCCCAGCGAGGTTTCCTTGTATTTGTCCTGCATGTCGGCGCCGGTCTGGCGCATGGTTTCGATCACTTCGTCGAGGCTGACGAAATGCGTGCCGTCGCCCTTCAGCGCCAGCGATGCGGCGGTGATGGCCTTGACCGCGCCCATGCCGTTGCGCTCGATGCACGGGATTTGCACCAGCCCGCCGATCGGGTCGCAAGTCATGCCCAGATGGTGTTCGATGCCGATTTCGGCGGCGTTTTCGATTTGCTCGTTGCTGCCGCCCAGCGCCGCGACCAGGCCCGCCGCCGCCATCGCGCACGCCACGCCGACTTCGCCCTGGCAGCCGATTTCGGCGCCGGAAATCGACGCATTGCGCTTGCACAGCATGCCGATCGCCGCCGCCGTCAGCATGAAGCGGCGCACCCCGCTGACCGGATCGCTGGGCCGGCAATCCTCGGCGTAATAGCGCAGCACCGCCGGGATGATGCCGGCCGCGCCATTGGTCGGCGCCGTGACGACCCGCCCGCCGGCGGCGTTTTCTTCATTGACCGCCATCGCATACAGGCTGACCAGGTGCACCGCGTCGTGCGGCAAGTCGTTGGCGCGGTCGTCGGACGCCTTGGCGTCTTGCGCCTGGCGCCACAGGTTGGCGGCGCGGCGCTTGACGTTCAAGCCGCCCGGCAATTGGCCCGGCGTGTCCAGCCCATGGGCGATACAGTCGCGCATCACGTGCCAGATGCGGTCCAGGCCCGCATTCAGCTCGTCGTTGCTCAGCTTGACACACTCATTGGTCCGCAACATGTCGGGAATCGACAAGCCGCTGGCCTTGCCGTGCGCCAGCAACTGGTCCATCGTGTCGAACGGATACACCGCGCCCGGCGCCGGCGCATGCGGCGCATCCGTGGCCTGCCCGGCGTCATGCTTGGCCTGCGCTTCGCCGGCGGCGTGGATAAAACCGCCGCCGACCGAATAAAACACCTGCTCGATGCGGCTGCCGTCGGCCAGCTTCAAGGTAAAACGCATGCCGTTCGGATGTTCCGGCAGCGATGCGCTTTTGTGCCAGACCAGGCCGGTCGCGGCGCTGAACGGCACGGCGTGCGTACCGAGCAGCCGGATTGCACCGGCCGCCTCGATCGCCGCCAGCATGGTGTCGACTTGATCGGGCACCACGCCTTGCGGCGTTTCGCCCATCAGGCCGAGGATCACCGCCTTGTCGGTGGCATGGCCGACGCCGGTCAGCGCCAGCGAGCCATACAGCGCCGCTTCGACACCGACCGCCTGCTCCAGCGAACCGCATTCGATCAAGAAACGGCGCGCCGCGACCATCGGTCCCACGGTGTGGGAACTCGACGGCCCTATGCCGATTTTAAACAGATCAAATACGCTCATGTCCATCAGTGTGTCTCTTATTATTCAGTGTAATTATTTGCTTGAGCGGGGACCGGTCACGCAGCCTGGGCCACGCCGATATCGATGTTGGCCAGCATGTCGGTCACCATCTGCTCCACGCCGATCCGGGCTTTCCAGCCCCAGTCGGCGCTGGCCTTGCTGTCGTCCAGGCTTTGCGGCCAGCTGTCGGCGATGGCCTGGCGGCTGTCCGGCTGGTAGCCGATGGTGAAGTCCGCCACCATGCGCGTGATGGCCCTGGCCAATTGCGCCGGGTTGAACGACACGCCGGCCACATTATAAGATGAACGGATCCGGATCTGTGCGGCCGGCGCATCCATCAATTCGATGGTGGCGCGGATCGCATCGGGCATGTAAATCATCGGCAAGGTGGTGTCCGGGCCAAGGAAGCATTCATAGCGCTCGCCACGCAAGGCGGCGTGGAAAATCGCGATCGCGTAATCGGTGGTGCCGCCGCCCGGGGGCGACTTGTAGCTGATGATGCCCGGGTAGCGGATGCTGCGCACGTCGACGCCATACTTATTAAAATAATATTCGCACAGGCGCTCGCCGGCCAGCTTGCTGATGCCGTACATCGAGGTCGGGTCCATCACCGTCATTTGCGGCGTGTTCACCGGTGGCGTGTTCGGGCCGAACGCGGCGATCGACGATGGCCAGAAAATCCGCAGCGGCTTGCCCGCTTCATTACGTTCGCGCGCCAGTTCCAGGATGTTCAGCAAGCCATCCATGTTCAAGTCCCACGCCTTCAATGGCGCCGCTTCGCCGGTGGCCGACAGCATCGCCGCCAGCTGGTAGACCTGGGTAATGCCCTCTTGCTCGACGATGGCGGCCAGGCCGGCCTTGTCGAGCACGTTCAATTGCGTATAACGCTGGGCCTGGTACAGGTTGTTGCCACCGATATCGCCGGCGATGACGTTCGCCGCGCCGTGCTGCTGCGCCAGGGCGCCCACCAGTTCACTGCCGATCTGGCCGTTGGCGCCGATGACTAAAATGCGTTCCATGCTGTTCTTCCTGACTGATTATGTGTTCTTGATCAGGCCAAGTTCGCGGCCTGCTTGTTCGAATGCCGCCAATACCGTGTCCAGCTGGGCGCGGGTATGCGCGGCGGACAATTGCACGCGCACGCGCGCCTGGCCCATCGGCACCACCGGATAAAAGAAACCGGTGACCAGCACGCCCAGCTCATACATGCGGGCGGCGAATTTTTGCGCCACCGGCGCATCGAACAGCATCACCGGCACCACCGGATGGCTGCCCGGCTTGATGGTGAAACCGAGACGCTCGATCTCGGCCCGGAAGTAGGCGGTGTTTTCATGCAGGCGGTCGCGCAATTCGGTCGATTTCGACAAGCGCTCCAGCACCGACAGCGAGGCGCCGGCGATCGATGGCGCCAGCGTGTTCGAGAACAGGTAAGGACGCGACTTCTGGCGCAGCGTGTCGATCACTTCCTTGCGCGCCGATGTGAAGCCGCCCATCGCGCCGCCCAGGGCCTTGCCGAGGGTGCCGGTGATGATGTCGATGCGGCCCATCACATGGTGGTGTTCATGCGTGCCGCGGCCGGTCGCGCCCATGAAGCCGGAAGCATGGCATTCGTCGATCATCACCAGCGCGCCGTATTGATCGGCCAGGTCGCAGATCCTGTCCAGCTGGGCGATCGTGCCGTCCATCGAAAACACGCCGTCGGTGACGATCACCTTGTGGCGCTTGCCGGCGGCGCTCGCCGCTTGCAATTGCACTTCCAGGTCGGCCATGTCGTTGTGGGCGTAGCGGTAGCGGCCGGCCTTGCACAGGCGGATGCCGTCGATGATCGACGCATGGTTCAGCGCATCGGAAATGATCGCATCCTGTTCGTCGAACAGCGGTTCGAACACGCCGCCGTTGGCGTCGAAGGCGGCCGCGTACAAGATCGTGTCTTCGGTGCCGAGGAAGCTGGAAATGGCTTGTTCCAATTCCTTGTGCACGGTTTGCGTGCCGCAGATGAAACGCACCGACGACAGGCCGTAACCGTATTTTTCGGTGGCGTCGATCGACGCTTGCTGGGTTTGCAGGTCGCCGGACAGGCCAAGGTAGTTATTGGCGCACATATTGATCAGGGTACGGCCATCGTCGCAGACTACTTCGGCGCCCTGGCGCGTGGCAATCACGCGCTCGGACTTGTACAAGCCCTGGCCGCGCAATTGATCGAGATTGTGTTGCAGGCCGCTGAAAAAGGCATTCTTTGCTGATACGCTCATGATAATCCCTACCCTTACCTGGTTAACTGATAGACTTGTTTTACGTCCGTTCAAGCCGTCGCCGCTCTATAATGTCATCTGATTGCGTGGTCCGGAGTTTACACGTTTTCCACCAATGCCATCAAAATCCATTATTTTGAACCAAAATTCAATATAATGGATATTACCCAAGCCGATTGAACTTTGCAAGCGACTCAGCCGATGAATGCCAGTGTTCCGACCAATTTTTCGACCAACTCCCCGCCGGAAGTCGGCGCCACGCTGCAAAGGATGCGCCTGGCGCGCGGTTTGACGCTGGAAGATTTGTCGCGCATCGCCGGGGTATCGAAATCGATGCTGTCGCAGATCGAGCGCGAAAAAGCCAATCCGACCATCGCCATCACCTGGCGCCTGGCCAATGCGCTGGGCGTGCAGATCGGCGAATTGCTGTCGAGCGTGGAAAAAAGCGTCGAAACCATCCGCCTGGTCGACGCCCATGAAACCCCGACCCTGCCAGGCGACCATGCCGGCTACGTGTTGCGGATACTGGGACCGATGGAATTGGCCGGCAAATACGAATGGTATGAATTGACGCTGGCGCCGGGCGGCGAACTGGCGTCGCAGCCGCACGACCCGGGCACCACCGAACACTTGACGGTATTGCACGGCACGATGGAACTGGAAGTGGGATTATCCAAGAAGAAAGTCAAGAATGGCGGCACAGCAAGATATCCCGCCGACCAGCACCACACCATCCGCAACCTCGGCAAGACCGAAGGCAAGGCGCTGCTGGTGGTGATCCACCGCTGACATCCACAGCGGGGGCAGAGCACCATTCATCATCAATGAATGGTGCTCTGCCCCGGTTTATTTACAATTTCTCCATCTTTTGCCGCACTGCAGCCGCCGCCTGGCCATTCGGCGCCAGTTCCAGGTAGGTGCGGTAGGCCAGCCTGGCCTTGGCGGTATCGCCGGACAAGGCATGCGCGTCGCCGAGGTTCAGATAGGCGACCGCGCGCGAGGGGTCCATCTTGACGGTGTTTTCAAACCAGCGCGCCGCTTCCTTGTACTTTTCTTGCTTGTAGAATACAAAGCCCAGGTTGTTGGCCGCCAGCGCGAAGTCCGGCCGCAATTTCAGCGCTTCGGTGAATTGCGCGACAGCTTCCGGATATTGTTTTTCTTTGTAAAATTGCAAGCCGCGGTCGTTGGCGCGCTGCGCCAGTTGCCGTGCCGAGGTCGGCACCGCGAGCGGCGGCACGATCTTCTGTTCCCTGCCCTGCAAATCCTTGACGGTGACCGCCGCAGCCGGCGTATTGGCGGCCGCTTTCTCTTCATGTGCCGGACGTGCCGCGTCCAGCCTGGAATTCAAGGCGATCGCGTCGCTCGACAGTTGCGTCGTGCCGGGGCTGAGGAATTCGGTTTCGGCCGGTAATTCAAAGACGAAATCGCCGCCTTCCGAGCCCGGCAAGCTGCCGAATGCCGGGGTCTGGTTCGATACGCTGGACACCGCCGGCGCCACATACGCCGCCAGTTCGGTGGCGGTGATCAAGCCGTCGCCATTCAAGTCGGCCTTGCCGTTCAAGCCTTGCAGCAAGGTCCAGGTGAACACCGAGTGACCGTTCGGGCCGCCGTCCGCCACCAGCTGGTCGCCGCCGCCGGCGGTCAGCATTTGCCGGCCGATGCGCTTGGCGTTGTCACGCAGGAAAGAGCTGTTGCCGGCGCCGCGCGTCAAGCCCAGGCCGCTATAGCAGGCATCCATGACGAACAAGGTGTGTTTGGCGCTCAGGCTTTCGGCGATGTTCTGGATTTCCGTCATCGGGATCGCATCGGTGGCGAACTGGTTCGGGTCGGAATCGTACGGCACGATGTAGCCGAGCTCGCGCCCGGAACTGAGTTTGCGGGTCGCGCCATGGCCGGCGAAGAACACAAAAATGCGGTCGTTCTTTTGCACGCCGCCATGCGCCAGCTTGTCGTGGAACGCCGCCAGGATGTTGTTGCGGGTCGCCTCGGCGTTTTTCAGCGTCACCACGCGCTCGGCGGCAAAGCCGAATTTTTCGACCAGCGTGTCGCGCACGCCTTGCGCATCGCGCACCGCATATTGCAATTTCGGCCATTTTTCGTAGCTGTCGATGCCGATCACCACCGCCCACGAGTTGGCGTAAGCGGTGCCGGCCGCCACTTTCTCGGCGGCTGGTTTGTTGCCCTTGGCCACTTTGAAGCCGCTGCCATCCCAGCCGGCGAATTGGTAACCGTCGGCCACCAGCCGATCGAGCACCGCCGGCAAGGCCTTGACGGTGCGTTCATGGATGTCGTGGAACAAGATGATGCCGCGCCCCGCCTTGTCGACCGCGTGCAGCACGCGCTCGACGATGGAGCTCGGCACCGGATCGGCCCAGTCCAGCGAATCGATATTCCACATCACCGATTTCAGGTGCGCGTCGGCCAGCGTGTCCATGCCCTCCTTGTTGCGCGCGCCGTAAGGAAAACGGAATAGCGGCGAACGCCCGGTATCGATCGCCTTCAGCAAGGTATCGGTATTCAGGATTTCCGCTTTTAAATTGTCGCCCGTCTGCTTCGACAATTGGGCGTGGCTGAAACTGTGGTTGCCGAGCACGTAGCCATCGGCCATCAGCTTGCGGCTGACTTCGGCGCCGGCCGACAGTCTGGCGTGGCCGTCCGCATCCAGGCGGCCCAGGTTGCGGCCGACGTTGAAGAAGACGGCCGGCACGCCATATTGCTTCAGGATCGCGCTGATTTCCTCGGTATAACGCTTGTGCGGGCCATCGTCGAAAGTCAGCACGATGGTTTTCTTCGGCAAGCCGGTGCCGAATATCTCGGCTTCTTCCTTTTTCGGCTCGGTTTTCGGTTCGGCGGCAGCCGGCTCGACCGCTGGCGCCGGGTAGGGCAAGACGACGCCAAAGTCCTTCAGGATTTGCTCGCGGCTGTACAGTTGCTTCAGGTGCGCGACGTAATCGTCCCACTTTTCGCGCTTCAATTCGATGGCGCGCGTTTCAAAACGGCCGAAAATCTGGCGGATTTCCTTTTCGTAGTTGCGCTCGATCTCGGCCAGCGCTTCCAGGTCTTCCGAAATACGCTTGTGCATCTTGATGGCTGGCAAGGACGTATCCTGCGCGACATCGGCCAGCAAGCCTTGCAGCAATTCGCGGAACGCCAGCCGGTCGGCGTCGAACAGGCTGCTATCGGATTCGATATAGGCCAGCAAGCTGTCGAGCGACTCGAAACGCGTGCCATTGCTCGGCGCGGTCAGCGTTTCCAGCGCGTCGTTCAGTTTGGCGATGCGCTCCTGGTTGTCATGGAACAAGCCTTGGCCGACCGCGCGGGTCTGTTCGCGGGCCGTGTCGGACAAGCTTTCTTCGTCGGCCAGCAGCACGATGATCTTGCGGTAATTCGCCAGCACCTCCTTCAATTGTCCGCTGATGGCCGTCATCTCGGCATTGCCTTGCAACACGGCGGCGACGCTGACGCGGGCTGGCGCGGGAGTCGGTGCGGGCGCCTTGCTGCTGGCGAGATATATACCGCCGCCAATGGCCGCCAGGGCGGCGATGGCGACGGTGATCTTGATCGGCTTGGAAGTCACTATGGGCTCAATCCTTAAAAAAATGAAATTTCTTAATGCCATGATTGTAAAACACACACCATCAATTCGACAGTCCTGTACGCGCAATACGGAACCGGCGCGGAGATGGTTCAATCAAATGGGAGCGTTCACTGGAAAGCATCATGAGAAAAACCGCCTGCGGCGCCGTGCTGGCGCTGGGCCTATGGCATTGCGCCAGCACTTGGGCGCAAACCCTGACGCTGGCGCTGCCGGCGCAGCAGGTCCATGCGGCGCTGCTGCGTGCATTCGCATCCAATAGCGACCCGGACAGCCGACGCCGCTATCGGCTGGTAGTGCCTTTCGGTACGCCATTGTTTCCGCCAGACACGGATTTTACCGAACCGGCCCTGGCGGCATGGCGCCAGTTGCCTCCTGTCCAGCGCCAGTTCGACCTGTTGCTGGCGCCCGATGTCGATTATTACTGGAAAGCCGGCAATACTGACTTCACTTGTCAATTCATTATCCATCTGCACCGGCACACACCGTCCAGCGTGTCCTTGCAACTATTCCAGACGCAAACAAAGATACGGCTCGGCAAGAAATTCGACCTGCTGGGCCGTACCGGGCCGGGCTGGTATTGGGATATCCGCCCCGCCCCGCCATCAGCCCAGGCCAGCGCCGACTTGCTGGCCTTCATCAGGGCGGCGCTGGCGCAACAGCAACAATAACAGCAAGCCCGGGCCGAACAGCAGCAGCGTGCCGGGCAATGGCACGGCCAGCGTGCCGACCGTCAGCGAAAACGGCGTCAGCACCGCTGTGGCATTCTGGATGAACACCCCGCCAGCCAGCGGATTGGCGCTCCACCACTGCCCGGTCAGCATGAAGAAGCCGCTGTCGCTTTGTCCGTTCACGACGGAGTTGAACACTTGCACGCCATACAAGCCGGACAGCGTCACCGGATCGAAAATGGCGGAAGCGCTGGCGCCCGGCGCCAGGATCGGGAAATCGAAATAACCGGCGTCCGGCGTGCCGAGGCTGAACGACGACGCGCTTAAACCGGTCGGCACAAACCAGTTGACGCTGTCGGTATTGTCCAGCGTATACCCCCAGCCGGCCAACTGGCCCGGCTGGACGGCCAGGTGGCCGCCGGGCGGCAAGGTGCTCAAGGTAAAGGTGAATGGCGCGGCGGCGGCAACGGCAGGCAGCAGCAAGGCCAGGACCAGCCCGGCCATGGCGCCCAGTGTTTTCAGGTTCATGACAAATTCTCCAGTGTGCGGATGAGGAAAGGCAGCGCCCGTGCAGGCGCTGCCGGGAAGTTCGCTAAGGCACGTTGACGATCACCGCCTGCCCTTGCGACAAGGCATAGCCGGCGCCATCGATGCCCTGCACCGTGCCGCTTTCCGTGACGCTGAAACGCTGCACGCCGGCCGGCACGTTGAAAGTCAGGCGTACCGTGAAGAAACTGCCGACATCGACATTCGGCGTGACGAACGGCAAGGCCGGCGTCAGCGCGGTATTGACAGTGACCGTGCCGCTGCCGCTCAAGGTCCGCAAGCGCAGGCCGGTCAGCGTCATGTCGCGCGCCGTGCCGATGCCGCTATTGGTAAAACGCAGGTCGATGCCGACCACGCCGGAGCTGACCGTCTCTTGTCCGATCAGGTCGGCGACGAAATCCGGCTTGCCCGGCGTTTCCAGCGCGCCGGTCACAAAACTGGTCAGCGAGGCGCTGTTGTGCAGCAGCGGATTGAGCGTGCCTTGCACCGCGACGGTAATCGTATCGGCGCTGCCGATGGGCGCATCGGGCGGCGCCATCAAGGTCACGGCGACGCTGGCGCTCTCGCCCGTACCCAGCGTCAAGGTCGTCGGCGTGACGGCAACGATGTAATGCAAATCATCGGTGGCGCGGATGCTGAAGGTGCCGGCCGCGCCCTGATTCCTGACTTGATACAGCAGCGTCGTGCTTTTTCCGGGACGCAAATCCTGCGGCGCCGGCGCCGTGACCGAGATATTCTGCGGCGCCAGCGCCAGGCTCGCGACGCGCTGATAGTCATTACCGGACGCATCCTTACCCGTCACATAGGCCAGGAAGGTTTCGCCAGGCACCGTCAACGGGCCAAAGAACTTGTCCGGATCGGTCGCATCCTGGGCCAGCGCCAGGTCGCTGATCGGCGTGTCGTTCTTGCGCCGCAGCTGGAATGCGGCGTTGGCCGGGCCGCCCGCCAATGCCGCCAGCCCATACACGGCGTCGCCCGGGCCGGGTTCGCCATCGATGGGAAACAGCCCCTGATGCGGCGGCTGGCCGCCGAACCTGGCCAGTTTGAACGACGTAAACGCCAGGTCGGCGATGCCGCTGACATTGACATAGGTCACGTCCGGCGCACCGTCCACCTTCAGCGTCCAGGCGCCGATGGCCGGGAGTTCGATCGAAATGATGACGCCGCTCGACAAACTCAGGTACGTGGCCGCGTCGGCCGGCGTCACGAGCACGCCATCGGGCCGTGTCAAACTTACGGCCGGCAACACATTTTGCGCCGTGCCGCTGACCGACACCGTCAGGCGGCGCATGCTGGCATCGACCGGCACGCGGTAAGTTTTGGCGGCCGGGAAGGTATCGACCACCGACAATACTTGCACCGCGTTATTGCGTCCCACCAGGTCGGCCAATTGGGTCACCTGGCCGGCTTCGCCGCCAGACAGGAAAAACACTTGTCCGCCGGTTTCATTGGCCAATTGCAAATACACCGGGTCCAGCGGCGAGCAACTGCCAAACAAAATCATGTACAAGCGAATCGACTTCGCCTTGGCCAGGCCGAGTACCGCGCCGAACAAACCGGCATCTTTCGACGACGCATCCGTGTACATGAACAGGTTGCCGCCCGGATTCGACAGCGACAAGCCGTTATACATGCCGGTCATCGACAATTCGGGACAATCGTCGCCGCCGGACGCAAACAGGGCGCCGATGCGCGACTTGAACAAGGTCGCGTCACTGGTCGACGTGGTCGGGCCGGTAGACGGATCGTTAAAGGGCGCCAGCACATATTGCAGCGGTTCCTCATCCGTGCCCAGCCGCGAATTGACGATATTGATCGCCGACGCGCGCACGCCGGCGATGATGCCGCCCATGCTGCCGGTCGTATCGATCGCAAACGCCAGCGTCGGCCCGGCGCCCAGCAGCGCCTTTAATTGTTCTTCATTGATGAGCGCCTTGATATCTTCGACAAACTGTTTGGTGGCGGCAATCGCGGCGCTGGCGGCCGGATGATGGAAAGTGCTGTGCGGCGACAGGTCGCAATACAAGGTGTCCTTGTTGATGCCCTCCCGGAAATAGCCGACCGGATCGCTGGAGGGCGAACTTTTATCCAGCGGTCCGCCATGGCTGCACTTGAAGGCGCCCGGCTTGGCCCGGTCTTCGCCGCCGTAATATCCGCTGGTCAACAAGGAAGTGATGATGGTCGATGAATTGGCGCACGTCAAGCCGGTATCGACGAAGCCGGAACAGGTCGTGACGGCCGGACCGGCAAACGGCAGCAGCACCGAACGGCCGACGTCGGGATTGGCGCCGCTATTGCCCATCTCGACCCAATTGCTATGCGAATAAAAGTCCTGGATAGTATGCAAGGCCCCTCCCAGGTTTTGCCGCGCGCCGCCGGTATTGATCGGACTGGCGTTCAAGGCGTCCAGCACATTCTGCTTCAGCGTCTTCAGCCGCAACTGCGCGCCGGCGCCATTTTCGCCATCGAAATGCTTGGCGGAGCTGACTTGATCCTGGTCAACCTCGGCATTCGCCTCGATGATTTCATCGAGCGCTTTTTGCATCGAATTGGTCAACTTCGGTACGCTGAAATAAGACTTGTCCAGTTCACTGATCGCGCGCTGGGTAATATCCTCGTGCGTCAGACTGCCGGAAGATTTGGCGGTGACAAAACACAGCAAGCCGTTCTTGGGGCAGAAAGCCAGGGTTTGCTGGCAAACGCCCAGTAGCGACAGTGCCAGCAGCAGTTGCCGTAACCAGCAACACGACGCGATAGCGAAGTACATACGATATCCTTTTCATGCGTGAATCGTTTGTCGGAGAAAAATCCGGTGTTGTCGCCGGATGCCCTGCCGATTCACGCATTTATCGTGCCTCCTGCCTCTTTTCCTTCAAAATCAGTCACTTGAAGAATATTCGGCATCCCGACGAGCTTGTCTGGTTAAGACTTGTAAAGTTCTCCGACAAGCCATGGCGCGCCCTTGCGCACCGGCGATGTCCTTAAAGTGCTAATGTCTGTACTCACCAAGGTCATTCAGCGAAAGTGCACCGTGAAGAAAACACCCCAGCCCGTGATACGCGATGTCGTCGACATCATCACCACCTTCAACGCCGGACGCGATGCCGAATTGCTGACGCGGAAATACCAGTTGATCGCGGCCAACCCATTCGCGTTCTTGCGCGGTACTTGCCACCTGTTCTATCAAGACTTTCCCGCCACCGGCAAGCTCAACCGAGCGCCGCTGGCCTGGATCTGTGGCGACTTGCACCTGGAAAACTTCGGCACCTACAAGGGCGACAACCGGCTGACCTATTTCGACATGAACGACTTCGATGAAGCACAACTGGCGCCGGTCAGCTGGGAATTGTCACGCTTCCTGGTCAGCGTGCTGGTCGCGGCCGATACATTGAACGTCAGCGCTTCCGAAGCGATCGGCTTATGCCATTGTTTCCTCGATGCTTACGTGGCAGCATTGACCGAAGGAAAAGCGCGCTGGATCGAACGCGCCACCGCCAGCGGCATGGTCAGGGATCTGCTGCGCGAATTGCGCAGCCGCTCGCGGCCGGCATTCCTCGAGCGCCGCACCGACATCAAAGGCGGCAAGCGCAAACTGCGCGTCGACGGCATCAAGGCGTTGCCGGTCAACCACGCCGAGCGCGACAAGGTCGGCACCTTCATGGCCGAGTACGCCGCACAACAAAGGACCCCGGGTTTCTTCAAGGTACTGGATGTGGCGCGCCGCATTGCCGGCACCGGCAGCCTTGGGCTTGAACGGTATGTGATCCTGGTGCGCGGACGCGGCGGCGTCGATGAAAACTTCCTGCTCGACCTGAAATACACGGCCGGCTCGGCCCTGGCGCCTTATGTCCAGCAACCGCAGCCACACTGGAGCAGCGAGGCGGAACGGGTGGTCGCCGTACAAAAACGGGTGCAGGCGATTGCGCCGGCATTTCTGTCCGCCGTCACCCTCGGCGAACAATCATTCGTGCTGAAAGAGCTGCTGCCGGACCAGGACCGGCTGTCGCTCGACTTATGGAATGGCAAGATCGGCCGCCTGGAAGGCGTGATGCATGCCATGGGATCGCTGGTCGCATGGGACCACCTGCGCTCCAGCGGCCGCCAGGGCTCGGCCAACGCCGACGCATGGATCGCTTTCGGCCGGGACGCCAAGGCCTGGCGCGGTGACTTGCTGGAATACGCGATGGCGTACCACCAGCAAGTACTCAGCGACTGGCACATCTATGCGAAGGCGTACCGGGCGGCGACCAAGGCCAGGCATGGCAGTGAATGAAGCGGACCGGGCATAGCCGCATCCAATTGTCCCGAAACAAGGCCGATACGTCCTTCACGCCTCCAGTGCGCTCCCCATAATGCGTCACATCCCGTGGCCGCCAAGCTCCCCGGCAGGCGTCGGCGTGGACTCTTTCTTACCATTTGTGGAGCACATTCATGATCACCTATGCACCCCTTTCCCCATCCGATGCCGCTGCGCTGGTCGCGCGGCTGCGCGAAACCCATCGCAGCGGCCGCACCAAGCCGATCGCATGGCGCCGCGAACAGCTCAACCGGCTGCGCGCCCTGCTGACCGAC
Organism: Janthinobacterium agaricidamnosum NBRC 102515 = DSM 9628; assembly: GCF_000723165.1. Taxonomy (NCBI): domain Bacteria; kingdom Pseudomonadati; phylum Pseudomonadota; class Betaproteobacteria; order Burkholderiales; family Oxalobacteraceae; genus Janthinobacterium; species Janthinobacterium agaricidamnosum. The sequence continues at coordinate 2,587,873 of NZ_HG322949.1, read as the reverse complement.
AACCGTGACGCCATTGCCGACGCACTGTGGGCCGACTTGCGCAAGAGTCCGCAAGAGGTCGATAGTGCCGAGATAGGCCTGACAGTCATGGAGATCGACGACTACCTGCAGCACCTTGAGCAATGGCTGGCGCCGCAGCCGGTCGAAGTCGCCGTGCCGTTCCTGCCGGCAGGCGTCACCGCCCGGACCGAGTTCGATCCGCTCGGCGTTACGCTGATCATGTCAGCCTGGAACTATCCGATTTATCTGCTGCTGACACCGGTCGCCGGCGCGCTGGCGTCCGGCAACGCGGTCGCCATCAAGCCTTCCGAACTGGCCCCGCAAACCTCGGCGCTGGTGGCGCGGCTGGTTCCCGCCTACCTTGATGCCGACGCGGTTGCCGTCATCGAAGGCGGCGTCGAACAGACCACCTCATTGCTGGCCCAGCGTTTCGATCACATCTTCTACACCGGCAACGGCACGGTCGGCAGGATCGTGATGCGCGCCGCCGCCGAGCACCTGACTCCCGTGACGCTCGAACTCGGCGGCAAGTCGCCGGTCTTCGTCGACCGCGACGTCGACCTCGGCCCGGTGGCCGCACGCATCGCCTCGACCAAGTTCGCCAACGCCGGGCAAACCTGCATCGCGCCCGACTATATCCTGACCGATGCGCAAACCGCCCCGGCACTGGCCGCCGCCATCGCCGCGGAAATCGAGAAACTGTATGGCGCCAACCCGCAAAGCGCCGCCAATTACGGGCGCATCGTCAACCAGCGTCACTTTGAACGGCTGGCCGGACTGCTGGGCTCCGGCCGTACCGTGGCCGGCGGACAAAGCGATAGCGCCGAGAAATATATCGCGCCGACCGTGCTGCTCGACGTGCGGCCGGATGCGCCGGTGATGCAGCAAGAGATCTTCGGCCCGATCCTGCCGATTCTCACTGTCGCTGACCTCGGCGAGGCCATCGCCTTCATCAACGAACGCGACAAGCCGCTCGCCGTCTATGCCTTCACCGGCAACGAAACGACCCGGGCCAGGCTGATAACCGAAACGTCTTCGGGCGCCGTCAATTTCGGCCTGCCGATCTATCACCTGACGGTACCGACCTTGCCGTTCGGCGGGGTCGGGGAAAGCGGCATGGGCAGCTACCACGGCAAGTATTCGCTGGAGGCATTCAGCCATCGGAAGGCCGTGTTCGATGCCCCGCTGAACTGATTGCGGCGCCGGGCCATCGAAGCTTGCGCCGCCACGCGCCATGGCCATCCGCCATAGCGGCGTCTATTTTTCCCAGCGCATGGCTTCGATGGCCTGCACCACAAGCGTCTCGTATTCGATAAAGAAATCGCTGTGAGCCGCGTTGTTGATGGTCAGCAGAGTGCTGCCCGGCAAAGCGGCGACGATGCGCCGGCAGTCTTGCCCGTGTATCTGCGGATACAGCCGCAGCCAGGTGCGCGCGTCGGCAACGTCGCGCGGGTCGGTCTGCGGCGTAATCCAGGGCATCATGTCGGCCAGCGTCGCCGGTTGCGCCACGACCACCAGCGCCGGCGCGCGCAGCGCACGGTAGTCGGGCGATAGCGACCTGGCGCCAGCGGCCATTGCCGCCGCCACCGCAGGCGGGGTATTGGGCCGCACACGGCCATCGGCCAGTACCTCGAGCGTGTCGCGCCAGTACGCATCCATCGCCGGCCACCACTGCTTGTGGATGCGTTTGGCGTAGGCGATCGAGGCGTTCATCGATGCCAGGTCCGCCAGTTCCGGTCCGGGCTCGTCGAAGATCGGATTCTCCGGCGGTTGCTCGCCTTGCCAGTGTGCCCCTTGCGAGTAATCGAAGGTGGTGTCGAGATACACCACGCCGCGCACCCGCTGCGGGTGGCGGCCCGCGAACAGCGTGACTTCGTTGCCGGCGATGGAATGGCCGGCAAGGACGATGCGCTGGACTTTCAGCGTATCGAGCACGGCCAGCAAGTCGGCCACCAGCGTGGCGGGCGCATAGGTGGCGTCGCTGCTGGGCAGCGGCTTGCCGGACTGGCCGTAGCCGCGCCGGGTGATGGCCAGCACGCGCTGGCGCCGCGCCAGCGCGGGCGCCAGGCTGTCGAAGGCGTGCGCATTGCCGCCCAGGCCGGACAGCAGCACGATGACGCTGGTATGGTCGCCCTGCGCCGCCGGCCAGTCGCGCACATGCAACGTAACGCCGGCGCCGACGGCGATGTGCCGGTCGATGACGGCGGAAGTGCGCGGCAAGGTGTTGCCGCCACAGCCGGCCAGGACCGCCAGCGCGCCCATGCTCAACATCAGGCGCCTGCGGGTCTGGTCATGCGCTGCGTGCCGATACTGCTTGCTCATGCGAGACTCCTTGCGTGTAGGGAATAGAGGACCAGTATCGGCGACGTCCATGAAGGCGGCATGAGGCTGGCGTGAAGATAGGCTGAAGGGACGATGGAACTTTTTGCCGCTGTGCCCCATTCATTGAACAGCGTTTGACGCCGCATAGGCATGCAAGCAGATCGTCTCCATCCACCAGGAAAACCATGAATCTCAATTCCCCCCAGCCTTTACGTTCAACTCAGCAAGCAGTACTGCATGCACCGGGTGAACCACCACCGGGCTCTATCGCTTCCTCCAGCAAGACTGACAGCCTTGCATCGGCGCCCCGGAAAAACAATACGCCGGTCGAAGCGAGTGCCGCCAGCCTGCAACGCATGCAGCAATCCCAGGGCGGTGCACGCAGCCGCGATACCGTCCCGCCGATCCGGCTGTCCGAGGAGGTCGTGCAACGGGTCAGGACGCTCGCGGCCGGCGTCATGCCGGCTGTCGTGGCCTATCGGCAAGACATCCATCAACATCCGGAATTGTCCGGCGCGGAAGTCCGCACCGCCGGCGTCGCGGCCAGGCATTTGCGTGGCCTGGGTATCGACACGGAAGAAAATGTCGGCGGCCATGGCGTGGTCGGTACGCTCCAGTCCGGCAAGCCGCGCAAGGTGGTCGCGTTGCGCGCCGATATGGATGCGCTGCCGTTACAGGAAGCCACCCAACTGCCGTTCAGCAGCGAGAATCCCGGCGTCATGCATGGCTGCGGCCACGACGGCCACACTGCGATGCTGATGGGAGCGGCCAGCGTGCTGACCCAGATGCAATCGGAAGGATTGCTCCAGAATGCCGCTGTGAAATTCATCTTTCAGCCGGCCGAGGAAAAAGGCACCGGCGCCAAGGCCATGATCGCCGCGGGTGTAATGAAAGGCGTGGATGTGATCTTCGGCCACCATATCCACCCGGGCTTGAGAGCGGGAGAAATCCACATGCTGTCCGGTCCGCTGCTGGCCGCCGCCAATGCGCTCAATGTCAGTTTTACCGAGGATGGCAATGCGACGCAGGTCAGCCACAAGTCCCTGCTGTCGGTGGCCCATACCGTCAAGGCATTAAACAAGCGTAACAGCCCGATCGGCGATCCGAACAAGCGCGACGTGGTGGCGACGCCGACCACGCTGGGCAACAGCAAGCGGCCGATCAATGTCTCGCCGGAGTTCGCCACTGTCAGCGCCGAGATTCGCGTCAGCGGCGGCCAGCAGGCCGCGATCGAAGAGGAGATCGGACGGATGGCGAATAATGTCGCCGATAAAGCACAGCAAACCGTCGAAGTGACCTTTTCACCGACGGCATCGGCGGATACAACAATGATGCAAGCGACATTCCACGGCAAGCCGACGCACGCGGGCATGCCCGAAGCCGGCAAAAATCCGGTCTTGCCGGCGGCAAAAATGGCGCGGCGCCTGGAAAAGGCCTACAACCAGCAGGATGTTCCCGTCCATGTGACGCTGAAAGACTTGCGCGACAGCGCGGCGCCGCAGGAAGGCCCGCCAGTGGCCCGGCTCGGCGCATCGGTACGTACCTTTGGCGAAGACGTGCGCACCAACACGCTGGACGGCATTCAGCGACATGCCGTCGAAACGGCCGCCGCCATGGGCCAGAAGAGCGAAGTCAATCTGCTAAAGGACGGTAATTACAGCACCACCGACAACCCGGAAGCCGAAACGACCGCCATGCAGCAAGCCCTGTCGTCTGCGGGAGAGCAAGTCCGGAACGGGCAACGCGTCACCGCATCGGAAGACTTTTCTGAATACCAGAAAGTAAGAAATGAAAAAGGCGACGTCATTCCGGGCGTCTTCTCCCTGGTGGGCGCCGGATGGGATGACCGCGAGCCGAAAAACGTCTCGGGCCATCACCAGCCCAAATTCGACTTCAATGAAGCGGCGATGGAAGCCGGGATACGAAGCCTGGTGCTGCAGACGCTGAGCTATCTGGAGCCGGCTGCCGGGGCGGCCAGGTAATTCAAGAGGGTATTTGCGCCCCGGCATGCACCGGCCAGCGTGATGTCTTGCTCGACCAGCCAGACGATGTCGCTGGTCAGCGCCGCCATTTGCGCCGCGTCGACGCCACGCCGGGACGCAGGTTCCAGGTGTTGGTATAGGCCCCGCTGGCTTCCAAGTGCCGCTTGATGTACTACGTCAGGTTGAGGTCTCACGACTCACGGAGCTATATATATAGGTCCGGCTACAAGCTGATGGCGACGGAAATTTCTGGCATGTTCTGTTCAGCGCTTATCAACGACCAAACAAGCGCGCCAGAAAACCGGTAGGTTTGTCAGGTCGAGGCCGATGCGTGCTTGGGCCATCAGGACGTAACAAATCACCCGGGTAATGTTCCATTCCCAGACACAAGCTATCGTCGATACCAAAAACCTTGGCGGCTACTGCAGCTTCCACGCACCAGCGGCCAAAGTAAGCGCCACCTTCAAAGTTCTCATTGCCATAGGTATACCAATACGGTCGATTGTAGACTGCATGCTGTTTTTTGGTACTCGGGCGATCCAGCTCCACGTACCAGTGCTCAACAAAATCCTTGAGCAAACCAGGTTGTTGTACCTCCGGGGCAGTGATGGCCTTGAGCAATCTCGCATAAGGCTTGGCGTGACACAGATTCGTGCCTATCGTCCGTTCCGGAGAGCGAGTCGCTATTACACGATCGAGCAATATGTCATGCCCATCATTGCCAATCAAAACCAGCAGGCGCTGCCATATAACCTCTGGAATATCCAGCGTCAGGGCCAAACCAACCAGCCAGAAACAGACGATGTAGTGGTCAAGATTGTGACGCCAGTCGCGACGCTCCCATAGCTCGGCTTCTGTACGAAATTCCAGATGCAAACGGTTGGACTCTTCCCAGGCATCGAGCATGGGCGGGAAATATTGAACTAGCTCGGTAATGGCGTCGCCACGGGAGTAGCGATAAAGCATTAACTCACAATAGTTTTTTGTTAGCTCAAAAAGATACTGTGGACGATACTGTGCATTCTCTGAGGATTTTTTAATTCGTTCCTGCATTTCATAAATATCATTGCTTAGG
>NZ_HG322949.1:2576694-2582458 GCF_000723165.1 Janthinobacterium agaricidamnosum NBRC 102515 = DSM 9628 | reverse complement strand
CACTTATGAAATTGACCCACTTATCCCAATAAATTTGATTTCCAGTTAAGGCACGTATCATGGCAATCTCTCCATTTTTAAATCGTGCTAAAAGCAGAGGTTAAATACCATGACATAGATGGTAAAGTTCGCATCTCAAAATATCCAATTCAATATTTTCTTCTACTAGCGGCTGCCCATCCTTATATAAAACAACATCATTTAATGACCCCATTCCTCCATACATAGCTAGTATTGTAGCAACTGTAGGGCCAAAAGAACCTTCGATCTCTAATTTTAATTTTTGCAATGATCTAGCCCAATCACTATATCCGCCAAAATTAAGGAGCTCAGCCATTCTCCCCATCACAATTTTTATTCTATTAATATTTTTCATTTAAGTGGGATCGAATTAATTACTTTAACACCAGGAATTATCCAGGGTTTAGGAACAATAACTTGTTGTGTGCCGCCAACATAAAAACCACTTTGCGTACCTACCTCTCCAATATGAATCTGAGTACCCGCAGGAATTTCAACGCTAAAAAATGTATCTAGTGGGGAAGCTGAACCGCCAAGCCATTTTGGTAGGATCGCTTTATCAATACGTGTTTGCAAGACACTGTTCCGTCTCTCGGGTCGGGAACCACCCGCAATTCGGGCGATCCTTGCAGATAAACGTAAGCCTTTTTATCGCTACCAAAGATCACCTTGTAGCCTTCGCCATATGCAGCACTTACCAAACTGCTGCAGTCCTTTGACGGGCCACTGGAACAGACATTGCCAATCAGCGTATCGCGCTCGGTAGACAGTTTAATTAAACTGTCTCTCCTCGCACAGGCATCAGGATTGCTTGAACTGCAAGCGGCAACAGCGGCGTCAAATTGCTCCTGCTCCGATTTCTTCATCCCCTCGCGCTTATGCTTCAGGTAGTTGTTCGCCACCTCATTCACCGCACTGTTCGCCCCCGCCTCACCGCCAACCGCAGCCCCTATCGCCGCCCCCGCCGCCAAGGTCAGCGCGCTGCGCAGTGTGTCCGGTATATCCAGAGTTTGAAGCTGCCTGGAAATGCTATCCGTCGACAGCGCCGCGGCACCTGCCCCTAACGCGCCATTGCTGCCGCCGGCCAGCGCGCCGACCGCAGTGTGCAAGGCTACCCGCGCAGGTCCGTCCTCTTTCCAGTTCGCCTTTAATTCATCGCTCTGGCGCTGCAATTCGGCACTCTTTACTGGATCGGCCTCTTCAAACGCTTGCTTCGCCAACGCCGTCGCTTCGTTCAGTTTATTGGAAGCATAATCTCCCACCTGCTTCGTCGCCGCCGCGAACGCCTGCGTCACCTCCATCGTCGCCTGCAACGCCTGCTTGTCGAAGTTGTTGCCGATCTTGCCGCTGGTGTCCACGCCAGTCGTCACGTTACGGTTGATGCTTGCCACCGTCTCTTCGGCGCCCTTGCCCGTCAACGCCCGCTGCGCCGCATCGTCGGTGATCACCAGACTGCCCGCGCTGATGCCGCTGACTGTGCTGCTGCTGTCGTTCTTGTTGACCGAGGCAATCGTCGGCAGGTTGCCGCTATTGCCGCCCGTACCGGCCACCGACATGCCGCCGCTCACGCCCATGCCGTTCGCCTGCGATACCGCATGGTTGGCGATCTCGCTGTGCGTCAGCGTGCCGGTGCGCAGTGTATTGACGCCTGTTCCTTCCGCCGTGCTGCTGATCACCGCGCCCTTCAGGTCGGTGTTGCCGGCCACCTTGATCTGGAAGCCGCCGTCGCCCGCCTTGATGCCGCTTTGTTCCTGCACGCTGGCGTAGTCGTTATGGATGTTGCTCTGGCTGTAGCTGGCGCTGAAACTGGCGCCGTAGCCCACCGTCCCGCTGACACTCATGCTCTGGCTCTTGCTGTCGAACTTCGCCGTGTCTTGCAGGCTTTCCAGATTCAGGTTGCCTTTGATATCGGCGATCACCTGGTTCGCGCTGGCCACCGCGCCCTTGATGTTGGTATCGCCGCCGCTGTTGAGTATCAGGGTCTGGCCGGCATTGACGCGGGTGTTCAGTTGCGTCGTGCCCTCGCCATCCTCATGCCCCTTGCTGCCGCTGACGCTGGCGGTGTAGCCGAACGACGTGCCTTTGCTGCTGATATTGGCCGCCACGCCGACCGATGCGCTCAGGCTGGAACTCTCGCTGTGCTGGCTTTCCGTATCCTGCGCCGCCACCAGGTTGATCCGGTTGTCCGCGTTCAGCACGATATCGTTCTTCGCGTTCAGCTGGCTGCCGGCGATGGCGATGTTCCCGTCCTTGCTGTCCTTGCCCGCGCCGCTGGCCGTGATGCTGATGTTATTACCGGTCAGTACTGTGCCACTGTGGGTGGTGCTGGCCGTCGTTTGCGTCTGCTGGCTTTCCGAATGGCCCGCCGTCAGGCTGACGCTGATGCTCGGGCCGTTTTTAGCCATGTCGGCCGCTGCCGCGTTGCCCGCCATCGCCGCGCTCGCCGCAGCCATTGCCGTGACCCGGCTGTCCTTGGCCTGACTGGCCGCCGCGCTCATGCTTTGCAGGCTCTGGAGCGCGCCCACCACGCTGCCGCCCAGCGCAAACGTCAAACCATCCTGTCTGGTCTTGACTTCGAACTTGCCCTTTTCGTTGTCCTGGCCCGGCGTGATGGCGACGCTCTTGCCGCTCAAGCCGCTGGCCAGCGTGATGTCTTGCTCGACCAGCCAGACGATGTCGCTGGTCAGCGCCGCCATTTGCGCCGGCGTCAATGCCACGCTCGGGCGCAGGTTCCAGGTATTGGCATAGGCTGCGCCGGCTTCCATCAGGCCACGGTATTGCTGTTCATCGCTGCTGTAATCGCCGACGAAACGCTGGCCGGTCAGTTCGGCAAAACGAAGGCCAGCTACGATGAGAGATATGATCACACGAAACTAAACAAGTAAGCACCGGTTTTATTACTCTACAGCACGCTCACGCCCAGCGTATTGGACAGCGAGTGGCGCCCTGGAAAAGTCTCAAGACCTCGCACACGAAAATCCTGACATGTCCTGAAATCTAGAACATTGCAACCTGCTGGCTATGGATTTACAATCACGACCGGTCTAACATAGCACTCGGTAGGATCCGCCCCAAAGCAGAAACTTGCCATGGCGGCTGTACTTTAGCGCTCTCTAAAAATGGAAGAATTTTTCTTTTTCTCAAACTAAATATATGAGCAAGCAACTCTCTGATATCAGCAAATTTTTAAGTTACGTGCTACGCCATCAACCAGATGCAGTCGGCATCACGCTTGACCTTGAGGGATGGACCGATATTACAGCATTGATCGCTGCTGCAGCCAATGACGGCAAGCGACTTGATCGGGATTTGATTCAGGCTGTGGTGACGACAAGCGATAAGAAACGGTTTGCGATTTCCGAAGATGGACTGCGCATTCGCGCCGTGCAAGGACATTCTACAGAGAGCGTGGACATTAAATATGTCGAGAATGTACCACCTGAATTGCTTTACCATGGTACCGCAATTCATTTTATGGAGTCCATCCGAAAAGAAGGATTACTAGCTGGCTCGCGCCAGTATGTGCATCTATCACAAGATGAACAGGCCGCGCTTGCCATCGGAAGTCGACACGGTCAACCTATCGTGCTAAAGATTGAAGCCCTACGAGTACATCAGCACGGCTTCAAGTTCTTTCAGGCAGAGAACGGTGTTTGGCTGACGAAAAAAGTACCAGCGCAATTTCTCGAAGATTAATTTTCGCCAGGCCACGCTCCAAAATTACTCTTCTCCATCTTCTTCAGCTTTAAATTCGGCGGCTTCGATCTGGGTTTTCTGAATCCATTCCACGAAGCTGCTTGCTTCGCCTTTGTGCTCCCAACCCGGGGGGCAGAACGAATGAATGTAAAACACTTTGGGATTGCCTGTGAGATCAGAGCCATCAAAACAGGCAACATCATCAGAACCACCATGCTTTGCAAAAGGTACTAGCATGCGTGAAGGAAATTGATTGCGCAATGTATCTGCCCAATAAACAGCCGAGTCCCTGTGAGGTGCCAACCACCACCATGGATCGATATCCGGCAAACCTTTCTCCACCAAGTTCAGATAAGACTGCGGAAATTTAAAACTACTCGGTAACGAATAGTCTTCAAACAAATATTTTTCGGTGTTCATTGTTTTGGTCTTCCTTTCACACGCGGTAATGGGTCTGCGCCGTAGGGATATTTCACACTGAATGCCCCACTTTGGCTATTAATACGAATTGTAATGGCATCACCCCATGTGGATGGAACCTGGTTACCTTTGGTAAATCGCCCAATTTCATCTTTTGTTAACGGTGAGTCAAAGGATCGAACCTTCGCTTGCACATCAATGCCTGCTTCTCGAGCTGCACTAATACGAGTATTGTCAATACTGGTCAGGTGACCATCTGGCATACGAACCACATCAACAGCATCACCTTTCCAGCCATTCGTTTGCATGCTCTTAACAAGATCATCGTATGTGTACGCTTGGTTAGTAGCACGATCTACTTTACCGAAAGAAACAGAGTTCTGCGAGAACCTGATTTCGTCAGATCCAAATGATACTGCACTATTTACCCCATCCTTCGACAAGACAGGCACAACAGATTCCCATGCATTAGTCAACGGATTCTGGCGAGCAATCCCCGTCCCGTTCGAACCCATCAATTCCGCATTCCTTATCGGAACCGGACCGGCTTCAATCAATCGCCCCACTGCCTGAGCGCTACTGTCCAGCAAACCCCTCACCCCGTTAACCAAACCATCATATACATATTTCCCACCAGCAGCAATGCCACCCAGTGCCTTGCCAACCACAAGGTCAGTTCCCGCCAGCTCCAGACCATCACGCAAACTTGCCGCTTGAGCATAATGATATGTTCCGTCTCTCGGGTCGGGAACCGCCCGCAATTCGGGCGATCCCTGCAGATAAACGTAAGCCTTTTTATCGCTACCAAAGATCACCTTGTAACCTTCGCCATATGCAGCACTTACCAAACTGCTGCAGTCCTTTGACGGGCCACTGGAACAGACATTGCCAATCAGCGTATCGCGCTCGGTTGATAGTTTAATTAAACTGTCTCTCCTCGCACAGGCATCAGGATTGCTTGAACTGCAAGCGGCAACAGCGGCGTCAAATTGCTCCTGCTCCGATTTCTTCATCCCCTCGCGCTTATGCTTCAGGTAGTTGTTCGCCACCTCATTCACCGCACTGTTCGCCCCCACCTCACCGCCAACCGCAGCCCCTATCGCCGCCCCCGCCGCCAAGGTCAGCGCGCTGCGCAGTGTGTCAGGTATATCCAGAGTTTGAAGCTGCCTGGAAATGCTATCCGTCGACAGCGCTGCGGCGCCCGCTCCTAACGCGCCATTGCTGCCGCCGGTCAGCGCGCCGACCGCAGTGTGCAAGGCTACCCGCGCAGGTCCGTCCTCTTTCCAGTTCGCCTTCAATTCATCGCTTTGACGCTGTAATTCGGCACTCTTTACTGGGTCGGGCTCTTCAGACGCTTGCTTCGCCAACGCCGTCGCTTCGTTCAGTTTATTGGAAGCATAATCTCCCACCTGCTTCGCCGCCGCAGCCGCAAACGCCTGCGTCACCTCCATCGTCGCCTGCAACGCCTGCTTGTCGAAGTTGTTGCCGATCTTGCCGCTGGTGTCCACGCCCGTGGTCACGTTGCGGTTCACGCCCGCCACCGTTTCCTCGGCGCCCTTGCCCGTCAACGCCCGCTGCGCCGCGTCGTCGGTGATCACCAGACTGCCTGCGCTGATGCCGCTGCCGG
>NZ_HG322949.1:2557963-2576658 GCF_000723165.1 Janthinobacterium agaricidamnosum NBRC 102515 = DSM 9628 | reverse complement strand
GGCCGTGTCTTGCAGGCTTTCCAGGTTCAGGTTGCCTTTGATATCGGCGATCACCTGGTTCGCGCTGGCCACCGCGCCCTTGATGTTGGTATCGCCGCCGCTGTTGAGCACCAGGGTCTGGCCGGCATTGACGCGGGTGTTCAGTTGCGTCGTACCCTCGCCATCCTCATGTCCCTTGCTGCCGCTGACGCTGGCAGTGTAGCCGAACGACGTGCCTTTGCTGCTGATGTTGGCCGCCACGCCGACCGATGCGCTCAGGCTGGAACTCTCGCTGTGCTGGCTTTCCGTATCCTGCGCCGCCACCAGGTTGATCTGGTTGTCGGCGTTCAGCACGATATCGTTTTTGGCATTGACCTGGCTGCCGGCGATGGTGATGTTGCTGTCCTTGCCCGCGCCGCTGGCCGTGATGCTGATGTTATTACCGGTCAGTACCGTGCCGCTGTGGGTGCTGCTGGCCGTCGTTTGCGTCTGCACGCTTTCCGAATGGCCCGCCGTCAGGCTGACGCTGATGCTCGGGCCGTTTTTAGCCATGTCGGCCGCTGCCGCGTTGCCCGCCATCGCCGCCGTCGCCGCCGCCATCGCCGTGACCCGGCTGTCCTTGGCCTGGCTGGCCGCCGCGCTCATGCTTTGCAAGCTCTGGAGCGCGCCCACCACGCTGCCGCCCAGCGCAAACGTCAGGCCGTCCTGTCTGGTCTTGACTTCGAACTTGCCCTTCTCGTTGTCCTGGCCCGGCGTGATGGCGACGCTCTTGCCCAGCAGGTCAAGGTCGCCGCCGGCCGCGATGTCGCTGCCGGAAATGTTGAGGGCGCCGCCGGCCGCGATCGCCACGTCGCCGCCGATGGCGCCGACCGCGCTGCGCGACTGCCCGCTCTGGATCGTCGCGTCGCGCTCCTGGTCGATGGTGGTGGTCTGGGTGCCATAGCTGAAACCGAAACTGCAGCCGCTCATCAAGCCGCTTTTCTTGACCTCGCTGTGATGCAGTTCCTTGGTCGTATCGGTCGCCGCTTCGATGCTGATGTCGTTCCGGGCCACCAGGCTGGTCCCGGTATCGCTGAGGATGTTCGAGCCGCTGACCTTAATGTCGTTGCCAGAGGCCACACTCACCGTCTTACCGCCCAGCTCGCTCCCCAGCGCGGTGCTGGTCGCCACCGTATCGCGGGTGGTGGTGGTGGTGCTCGATAACATGCCGCTGCTCGTTTCCTGGTGTCCGATGTCCAGCAGCGACGTTTCCACGCCGCTGCCGATGGCGATGTTGCGGCCCGCGCCGAGCCCCAGCGCGCCGGCCGCCTGCACCTCGGCCGCGCGCAGCGACAGGTCCTGGCCCGCCTTGAGCACCACGTCGCCCCCAGCCTGGATCTGGCTGCCCACTTCGCCGCTATGGTTTTCATTGCGGAACTGGGTCGCCGTGGTGTACTGCAAGCTGCTGTGGCTGGCCGTCGCCACCGTGTTCAGCGTCAGGTCGCGCCCCGCGGCTATCACCGTCGCACCGTCCTTGCCGGCGTTGCCGACCTGCGCCGCCGTCAGCGTGATATCGCGCCCGGCGCCCACCGACAAATTGCCGCCGGCGCCGGCGCCGCTCACGTACAGGCCCGCCACCTGGTCCACCACCGTGCTGCCGACGATGCTGTCGCGGGTGAAGCCGCTGCTGCTGTGGGTGGTGGTGGCGACGCTGAGGTCGCGGCCCGCATTGACCAGCAAGGCCTGGCCGGCCGCCACGCTGCTGCCGACCACCTTGATGTCGTTACCGGCGATCACCGCCACGCTCTTGCCGCTCAAGCCGCTGTCCAGCGTGCGGTCCAGCGTGTCGCGCGTGGCCACGGTGCGAGTGTCGAGGAAGTCCGATCCGCTTTGCCTGACGGCGCCGTCTTCCCTCACCGTATTGGTACCGGCGAGAATGTGGATGTCGCCGCCGGCCAGCACCGCCAGCGCATCGCCCGCCTTCACTTTGGAGGCCACGATATCGATGTCGCCGCCCGCTTTCAGCGACACGCCGCCGGCGCCGCGCACCTGGCTGCCGGTATCGGCGACGCCGCCCAGCGCATGCCAGCCGATGCCGTCATTGCTGTCGCTGCGCACGCTGCCCACCGTCAAGTCGCGCCCCGCGACGATGCTGGTCACGCCATCCTTGCCGGCGTTGCCGATCACGCCGCCGAGTATCGATACATCACGACCGGCGGCGGCCACCAGCGTGCCGCTGCCGCCGTCGCCAGTCACGTACAGGCCGGCGACCCGGTCGATGCTGTTGCGCGACTGCGGATAGTCGCCGCCTTCCGCGTGGCGCACCGTCGTCTCGACCTTCAGGTCGCGGCCCGCCGTGGCGATCAATTCGCTGTTGGCCGAAATCGCGCCGCCGATATTATTCAGGTCGTTGCGCGCCGAAACCGCCACCGCGTCGCCATGGATGCGCCCGCCCAGATTGTCGACATTGTCGGCCGTCAGCCGCACCACGTCGCGCCCGGCGATGCTGCCGCTGTTGCTCAGGTCGCCGGACAGGTTGATATTGACGTCCTTGCCGGCCAGCAGGGCGCCGGAACCATCCAGGTCGCCCTCGCGCACCCGCACATAGACCTGCGGCACCAGCGCCTTTTGCGTGCTGCCGTCGGCCAGCGTGATCTCCTGCTCGACCAGCCAGACGATGTCGCTGGTCAGCGCCGCCATTTGCGCCGGCGTCAACGCCACGCCGGGACGCAGGTTCCAGGTATTGGCATAGGCCGCGCCGGCTTCCATCAGGGCGCGGTATTGCTGCTCATCGCTGGTATAGTCGCCGACGAAGCGCTGGCCGGTCAGTTCGGCGATTTGCTCGCGTACCAGGCGCTGTTCGTAAAAAGCGTCGCCGAGGCGTTTTTGGGTCACGTCGGGATCCTGCTTCACCATGCTGAGCAAATAGTCGGAACTGGTCCAGTCGCGGTAATTGGTGAAACGCGGATCGGTCTCGACCAGGTAGCGCGACGATGGCGACGGCGCGACCTTGAACAGGCTGGCATCCGGTATCTGCGTTGCCGGCGTGGTGGTGCGCACCACTTGGGCGCGACCCGATGGATTGCTCAACGCAACTTGTGCGATGCCGTTGACGCGCGCCTGAGTCCCGCCGGCGACGCCGTTCGCTCGCGCCGCGCCGCCGCTGGCGGTGCTAATGCCGGCGCCATGGGCGGCGGCGATGGCGCCCTGGCTGATGCCTGCGGCGCCGCTCGCCAGCGCCAGCTGCGCGCCGGACACGGCGCCCACCGCACCGCCCTGCCCGGCGTTGCCGGCGCGGCTGGTGCCGCCAGGTCCGCCGGCAGCAACGGCCTGGCCGGCACTGTCGCCATTGGCGCCAGCGTCGATACGGCCGATTTGCGCCGCCATCGATGCCGGCGCCTGATTGCCGGCAATGCCTGCGGCGGCGGCTACTGCGGCGCCGCTGACGGCGCCGACCGGGCCGGCCTGCGCCGCATTGCCGGTACCCGCGGCGCTACCCGGACCGCCGGCGCCAGTTGCCATGCCAGCCCCCCTGCCGCTGGCGGCATTGACGCCGCCGACGCCGCCCGGATCGCGGGCCACGGTGGCGGCATGCAAGCTGCCGCCCACCGCGCCGGCATTGCTGGTCGCGCCGCTGACGCCGGAACGCGTACTGCCGGCCGGCGCCTTGCCTGGCTCGTATTGCGAGCTGCCATTCTGGGACTGCTCCACAACCCGGTCGGGCGGAGCATAAGTCTCGGTATCAAACTGCGAATACAGGTTGCCTTTGAAATCCGGCTGCGAACTGACCGTCGTGACCGAGCCTTTCTCGCTGATGATTTTCTGGCCCTTGGTTTCATTGAGTACCAATACTGCTTTATCAATATTAAGGGCGGCACCGGCAATCAGACGGCTGTTTTCGTTATAGATGCGCCCGGAGTTGACGGTCAAGTCCTTACCGGAAATGATTTTTCCAGGATCGGACGTGACGATCCGGGTTTCGCTGGTGCTGCGGGTGACATCGTATTTTTGATACTCGTCAAACGTCCGGCCGGGGACATGCAGCCTGATAATGTTACGGCTGCCCACCGGGTCCATAAAGACGCCGGGGTCGCCCTCGCGATACACCTTGTCTTCCAGGCCGGCGCGATATTCGACGATATGCTCCGGCGTGCCGGTGGCAATCACTTCCATGCTGAAATGGTTGTTCAGCAGGTTGACCTGGCTTGCACCCAGGTTCAGATTTCCCAGCGCCTCGATCGTCGCGCTGGCATTGGTCACATTCGAGGCCCAGCCGGCGGCGACCCGGTTGGCGTCCAGGTAGCCGCCGATGGCCATGTCGCCGCCGCTGAAGATCAGCGCGTGTTCGCGGTTGTTGATGATTTGCGCGCCGATATCGAGCCGTTCGCGCGCCGCGATGGTCGCCGCCACGCCGCCCTCGATGTCGTTGTTGACGGTGGCGGCGGCGATACTGAGCGCATCGCCGTAGATGCGGCCGCTGCCCAGGTTGTTCAGCGTGCCAGCGTTCAGCTCGGTATGCAGACCGTCGATCACGCCGCGGTTGGTCAGCGTATTGCCGATATTGAGGCGCGTGGTGCCGGCGTTGATGTCGCCGCTGGCGCTGTTGTCGAGATTGACGGCGCCCAGCGTCAGCGTGCTGCCGGCCTGGATCTTGCCCGCGTTGCTCAGGCTGCCGTCGATGGCGATGCCCAGGTTGCGGTTGGCGGTCAGCTCGCCGCCCGCACCCAGCACAAAATTGCCGCTCAGGTCCAGCTTCATGTCGTTCTGCGACAGGATGCGGCCGTCGCCGCTCAGGCTGGCGGCGCGGATGTCGGTCAGCTGGCCGCCGATCAGCGTGCCGCCGCTGTTCGCGATCGCCAGGCCGCGCGCAGCGCCTTCGTCGCGCAGGCTCAGCGCCTTGCCGGCGCTGATCATGCCCAGCGTATTGTTGGCGCTGCCGGCGCTGCTGATCGCCAGGTTGTTATCGGCGCGCAGCGCGCCGCCGGCATTGCCGACATAAGCGCTGGTCAAGGCCAGGTTGATCGCCTCGATGCCCTGGCTGGCGCCCAGCGTATTGCTGTTTTCGATGGCTGCCGCGCTCAGCGTGGCGCTGGCGCCGGAGCGTATCAAGCCCGATTGATTGTCGATGGTGCCGCTCGCAAGCAGGTCGATATTGCCCAGCACCTGGATCTGGCCACCCTGGTTGTTCAAGCCGGCCAGCCCCATGTTCAGGGCCGACTTGCCGACGATCTGGCCACTGGTGTTCGTCACCAAACCGGCATTGCCGGTGATGTCGCCGGCCGCGCCGAGATACCCGCCGCTATTGTTCCATGCGCCCAGGTTCAGGCTGGCGCTGGCGCCGCTGCTGATGCCGCCGCTGCTGCCAGCATGGCGCACCGCATACGCGCCGGCATTGGTGTTGGTCAGCGCCTGGCCGTGGGTGTCGATCAGCAGCGCGGCGCCCGATTGAATCAGGCCGCCATCGTTGTTCAGCGCACCCGTTTGCAGGTTCAGCGCCTGGCTGGCGGCGATGGTGCCCTGGCCATTGGCCAGCGCCTGGCCGTTGGTATTGATGCCGATATTGCGCCCGGCGATGGTTGCCAGCGCATTCGACAAGCCGCCATTGTTCAGCAGGATATCGCCGCCGGCCTGGATCGCGCCGCCGTCGTTGATCGTAGCGCCGCTGCTGACGGCGCTGACATTACCCTGCACCGACGCCAGCTTGCCGCCGCTATTGTCCAGCGTCGCCGCCGTCAGGCCCAGGTTGCCGGTGGCGGCCAGCAAGCCGCCGGCATTGGACACCGCCTGCGCCGCGGCGAGCGTCAAGGCGCCGCCAGCGCTGAGGCTGCCGCCCGCATTGTTCAGCGTGCCGACGTTGACGGCCGCATTGGCGCCGGACGCGATCGCGCCGCCGTTGCTGTTGTCCAGCGTGCCGCCCACGGCCAGGTCGAGACTGGATGCACCGGCCGCCTGCAGCTTGCCGCCCTGGTTATTCAGCAATTGGCTGACGATGCGGGTAGCGCCGTTGCTGGCGATGACACCGCCACGGTTGTCCAGGCTGGCACTGGCCTGGATGCTGGTTTGGCCATTGCCTAGCTGGGTAAAATTACCTTGCCGATTGTCCAGCGTAGCGGCGGAAACCGTCACTTGCTGCGCGATGGTGCTGGCGTTGCGGTGATCGATCGCAGCGGCGCTGATATTCAGGCCGCCGTTGGACGTGATCTGGCCGCGCTGGCCGTTCAAGGCCGCCGCGGTAATGGCCAGCGTGCCGCTGCCGACTTGCTCGATCTTGCCATCCACATTGTTCAGCGTGCCGGCCTGGATGTTCAAGTTGGCGCTGTTGACGGCGATCCGCCCGCCGCTGTTATCCAGCGTCCCGCCTGGCGAGGACAGCTTGATGGAGCTGTCGCCAGTCCCGGTCTGGACCATGCTGCCTTGCGCATTATTCAGGTTCGCCACCTGCACCGCCAGTTGGCCGGCGCTGACATCGCCCCGGCTGTTGACCCAGCCTTGGTCCTGATTGGCCTGCGCCGTGACGCTCAAGGTACCCGGCGTGGTGACCACCGCGCCGCTGGTCGTCACATCGCCGCCGCTCGCATTGAGCGCGATATTGCGCGCGCCGGTCTGGCTGGCGCCGATATCGACCGCGCCGCCGCTCAGGGCGAGATTGCCCGCCGCCAGATTCTGGCCGTGCGCGGCCAGCGCCTGGGCCGTCGTGATGGTCAGGTCGCCGCCGGCATTCAAGCTGCCGTCGGCCTTGATGCCGGCGCCGATCAAGCCGCCAGTGCTGCTGTTCAAGCTGCCGGCAGCGATGCTGGTATTGCCGAGCGCGAAAATCATGCCGCTATTGCTCACCGCGCCGCTGACGTTCAACACCTGCTCGCCGGCCGCGTACAAGCTGCCGCTGTTGCTGACGCTGGCCGCCGTGGTGCTCAGCCTGGCGCCGGCGAACACGCTGCCGGCGGCATTGAGCAGGTTCGCGATGTTCAGCGTCGCATTGCCGGCCACCGCCTGGATCTGGCCCCGGCTGTTGTCGATATTGCCGCCAGCCAGCACCAGATTGCGTCCGGCGGCGATGGCGCCGTCGCTGTTATCCAGGCGCGATGCGGCGCTCAGATTGAGATTCTGGCCCGATGCGATGCGGCCATGGTCATTCACCAGGGCGTCCGCCTGCAGCACCAGGTCGCCATTGCTTGCGATCTTGCCGCCGCTATTGTCCAGCCGGTCGCTGGTCGTGATGGTAGTCTGGCCCGTACCCAGTTGCGTGATCTCGCCCTGGCGGTTGTCCAGCGTGCCGGCATTGAACGTCACCTGGCGCGCGATGGCGCTGCCGTCGCGGTGGTCGATATAGCCGGCCGCCACAGTCAAAGCGCCATTGCCGGTAATCTGGCCGCGCTGGCCGTACAGATTGCTCGCATTGATGTCCAGCGCACCGCTACCGGCATGTTCGATCTTGCCGTCGAGATTGGTCAGCGTGCCGGCTTTCAGGGCCAGGTTGGCGCTGTTGACCGCGATGCGCCCGCCGGTGTTGTCCAGCGTAGCGCTATCGATGGTGGTGTCGCCAGTACCGGTCTGGACGATCGTGCCTTGCCGGTTATCCAGGTTGGCCGCGCGCAGCTCCAGCTGCGCGGCGCTGAGGCTGCCGCCCTGGTTGATCAGCGCCTGCCCATTCCGGGCGTTGGCGCTAATCGCCAGCAAGCCGGTCGTGCTTAACGTCGCCTTGCTGGTGATGATGTTGCCGCTGTTAGCCGTCAAGACGAGATTGACCGCGCTGGCCTGGCCGCCGCTCAGGTCGAGCGCGGCGCCGGCCAGGGCGAGGTTGCCGGCCGCCAGAGTCTGGCCACCGGCTTGCAAGGCGCCCACCGTGTTCACGCTCAGGTTGCCGCCCTGCCCCAGGCTGCCGTCCGCCTTCAGGCCGGCGCCCAGCAAGCCGCTGCCGGCCAGCGTGCCGGCAGCGATACTGGTATTGCCCAGCGCCGCGATGGAACCGGTATTGTTCAGCAGCCCGCCGGTATTGACGACCTGGTCGCGGCCAGCGTACAGCAAGCCGTCGTTGAGCAGGTCGCCGCTGACATTGAGCGTCAGGTCGGCGCCGGCATTGACCGTGCCTTGCCGGTTCACCAGGCTGGCCGCATCCAGCCGCAACCCACCGCTTCCCGCTTGCAGCGTGCCGCGGCTATTGTCGATGGCCGCGCCGCCGACCTGCAGCGCAGTGGCCGCGGCGATCGTGCCATCGGTATTGAGCAGCGCGCCGTCGCTGGCAATATCGGCCGACGTGGACGACACGATGCGGCCCTTGTTATTGTCCAGCGAACCGGCATGCAGCTTCAGGCTGCCGTTGCCGGCGATTTCGCCGCCGGCATTCTCCAGTTGTCCCGCCACTTGCAGCGTGGTGTCGGCAGCGCCGGTTTGCAGCAGGTGGCCGCCGGCATTGTTCAAACTGTCGGCGCGGAGCGTCAATTGCCGGGCCGACGTGGTCGCGCCGGCATGGTTGACGCTGCCGGCGCGGATATCGACCAGGCCATTGCCGGTCATAGTGCCGCGCTCACCGTTCAACGTCGCCGCCTGGATCGTCAGCGCGCCGCTGCAGGCGTGTTCGATCTTGCCGCCGGTATTGCTCAGCGTCGCCGCGCCCAGTGTCAGGTTCTGGCTGTTGACGGCGATACGGCCGGCGCTATTATCCAGCGCGGCGCTGGCCTGGATCAGCGTGTCGCCGCTGCCGGTCTGGACGATGCTGCCTTGCTGGTTGTTCAGGTTGGCCAGGCGCAGCGCAAGCTGTCCGGCGCTCAGCGCGCCTTCGTGATTGAGCAGCGCCTCGGCATTGACCGTCAGCGTGCCGGGCGTCGTCACGACCGCCTTGCCGGTGATGACGTTGCCGCCGGCCGCCGTCAAGGCGATGTTGACCGCACTGGTCTGGCTGCCGGACAAGTCGACCGTGGCGCCGCTCAGACTGGCGCTGCCGGCGGCCAGGTTCTGGCCCAGGACCTTCATCCCTTGCGCCGTCGTGATCGTCAAATCGCCGCTACCGGCGAGGCTGCCGTCGGCCTTGATGCCCGCGCCGATCAGGCTGGCCGCGCCGCTGTCGACGCTGCTGGCGGCGATGCCAGTGTGGCCCCGGGCCGCGATCACGCCGCTATTGACGATGGCGCCGCTGACGTTGAATGTTTGATTGCCGGCCGCGTACAGGCTGCCGCTGCTGTTGATATTGGCCGCCGTCGCATCCAGGTTGGCGCCGGCGAAGACGCTGCCGGCCGTGTTGAGCAAGTCGCCTATTGCGAGGGTCGCGTTGCCGCCCAGCGCCTGGATCTGGCCGCGTGTGTTGTCGACATTCCCGCCCGACAGGAGCAGCTTGTTCGACGCCGCCAAGCTGCCGCCGGTATTGTCCAGCGTACTCGCGCTGATAGCGGCGTCATGCGCGGAGGCGATGCGGCCGTCCTGGTTCAGCAATATGCCCGCCTTGACCAGCGCGTCGCCATTGCCCTCGATCTTGCCGCCGCTATTGTCCAGCGTCGCCGTTGCCGCGACCGCCATCTGGCCGGCACCGGTCTGGCCGATGGAAGCGCCGCGGTTATCCAGCGTGCCGCTATGGATGCTGACTTGATTGGCGAGCAGCGCGCCGTTGCGGTGATCAACGTAATCGGCCGCCAGGTTCAAGGCGCCGTTGCCGGTGATCTGGCCGCGCTGGCCGTACAGCTTGGCCGCCGTGATGCCCAGCGTGCCGCTTCCCGCGTGCTGGATCTTGCCGTCCACGTTGATCAAGTTGGCCGCTTGCAGGTTCACGTCACGGCTGTTGAGCGCGATGCGGCCGCTGGTGTTATCCAGCAAACCGGTATTGATGGTGGTGTCGCCGGCGCCGGTCTGGACGATATCGCCGCTGGCATTGTCCAGCTTCGCCACGTCCAGGTTCAACTGGCCGGCGCTCAACTGGCCCACGGTGTTGAGCAAGGTTTGCCCATTTTGGGCATTCGCCGTGATGGCCAGCAAACCGGCCGTGCTGACTACCGCCTTGCTGGTGATCACGTTGCCGCTGATTGCCGTCAGCGCGATATTGGCCGCGCCAGTCTGGCTGCCCGACACATCGATGGAAGCGCCAGTCAGCGACAGGCTGCCCGCCGCCAGGTTCTGGCCGCTCGCCAGCAAGCCATGGACGCTATTGAGCGTCAGGTTGCCCGACCGGACCAGGCTGCCGTCCGCCTTCAGTCCGGCGCCCAGCAAACCGCTGCTGGCCACGCTGTTGGCCTGGATGATGGTATCGCCCAGCGATGCGATGGAACCGGTACTGCTCAGTACCCCGGCGGTATTCAATACCTGGTCCCGGCCGGCGTACAGCAAACCTTCATTCGTGAAATCGCCATGGATGGCCGTGCTCAGGCCGCTGCCCGAGCTGACCGTTCCCTGCCGGTTCAACAGGCTGCCGGTTTCCAGTCCCAGGGCGCCGACTATGGTTTGCAGCAGGCCGCGGGTGTTATCGATGACCGCGGCGCCGGCATGCAGATTGCCGGTGGCGGCGAGTACGCCGTCGGTGTTCAGCAACGCCCCGGCGCTGCCCACCTCGGCCGAGGCCGCGGACGTGATGCGGCCCTGGCGATTGTCGATGGCGCCGCCATGCAGGTCCAGGCTGCCGTTGCTGGCGATTTCGCCCGCCGTATTATTCAATTGTGCCGTCACGCCGACCGTCGCGGCGCCGGTGCCGGTTTGCAGCAGATGGCCGCCGCGATTATCCAGGCCGCCAGCCTGCACGCGCAATTGCTGGCCGGACGTGCTGGCATGGTCGTGGCTGAACATGCCGGCCGCGATGTCGACCAGGCCATTGCCGACGATGCTGCCGCGCGCGCCGTTCAATAGCGCCGCCGTGATGGCCAGGCTGCCGCTGCCGGCGTGTTCGATCTTGCCATCGCTATTGTTCAGCGTGTTCGCGCCCAATGCCAGGCTGGCGCTGTTGACCGCGATGCGCCCGGCGCTATTGTCGAGCGCCGCCACGTCGATAGCGGTATTGCCGCTGCCGGTCTGGATGATGCTGCCACTGCGGTTGTCCAGGTTGGCCGCATGCAGCTCGAGCTGGCCGGCGCTCAAGGTGCCGTCATGATTGACCAGGCTGCGCGCTGGCGCCGCCACCGTCAGTGTGCCGGACGTGCTCACCAGCGCCTTGGCGGTGAGCACGTCGCCGTCGCTTGCACTCAATAAGATATTCGCGGCGCCGGTCTGGCTGCCGGAAATGTCGAGCGACGCTGCGCGCAGGCTGGCGTAACCCGCCGCCAGGTTCTGGCCGCTTGCCGTCAGCGCCTGGGTGGCGCTGACGCTCAAGTCGCCGGTCTGGCCGAGGCTGCCGTCGGCCTGGATGCCGGCGCCCAGCAAGCTGCCCGTACTGCCCTGGATCACGGCCGCGCTGACGGCATTATGGCCCCTGGCGATAATCGCGCCGCTGTTGAGCAGCGTGCCGCCGACAGCGAGGCGCTGGTCGGCGCCCGCGTAGAGGCTGCCGCTATTGTTGAGATTGCCGGCACTGGTGCTCAGGCTGGCGCCGGCAAACACATAACCGCCGCTATTGTTCAAATCGCCGACCCGCACGCTTGCGTCGCCGCTGGCTGCCTGCACATAACCGCGGCTATTGTCCAGGTTGGCGGCCGCCAGCGCCAGATTGCCGCTCGCGACCAGCACGCCGTCGCGGTTGTCCAGGCCGGCGGCAACGACGATGCCGGCGTCGTGTGCCGCGGCGATGCGGCCGTGGTCGTTGAGCAGCGCGCCGGCGCCGAGTCCGATGCCGCCATTGGTGTCGATCTTGCCGCCGCTATTGAGCAGTGTCCCGGTCGCGCTGATGGCGCTGCGGCCGGCGCCGGTCTGGGCGATGGCGCCGCCGCGGTTATCCAGCGTGCCGCTGGCGATATCGACTTGCGCGGCGACCGTGGCCGCATCGCGGTGGTCCAGCGTATCGGCCGTCAGCGCCAGCGCGCCATTGCTGGTGATCTGGCCGCGCTGGTCGCTGATCGTCGCGGCGCGTATCAGCAACGCGCCGCTGCCGGCGTGCTCGATCTTGCCATCGGTGTTGCTGATACCTTGCGCGTCCAGCGTCAGCTTGCCGCTATTGGTGGCGATGCGGCCCGCGCTGTTGTCCAGCTGGCCCGGCAGGCGGATGCCCAGCTCGCCGCTGCCCAATTGGACGATCTGGCCGGCGGCATTCGACACGTCATGCGCGGCGAGCGTGATTTGCCCGCCCGTCACTTGTGCGCCATCGGTGCGCAGCAAGCCTGCGGCATCCAGTCCGAGGCCATCGCGCGCGCTGATCAGGGCACGGCTGGCATCCAGGTCGCCGCCGCTGGCGCGCAGTTTGACGGCCGCGCCCGACACGCTGGCGCCGGAGACATCCAGCCCGGCCGCGCCGATGCTGGCCGTCCCGCCGGCCACCGCGACGCCATGCAGCGCGGCGCCGGCGCCGGCCGACACGCTCAAATCGCCGCCCTGGCGCACGGTATTGTCCGGATTGACGCCGGCGGCCAGCACCGCGCCGGCCGCCGAGTCGACGCGTCCGGCCGCATCCAGTGTCGTATTGCCGTACGCGGTAATCGCGCCGCTGTTGGCGATATTATCCTGGCTGGCAAGCATGGTGTCGCCCTGCGCGTGCAGGGTGCCGCTGTTACTGAGCCAGCCATTCGATTGCAGCACCAGATTGCCGTTTGACGCGGCCAGCGTGCCGGCGTTGCGCGCGCCGACCCCGGCCTCGGTGCCGATCAAGGTGATTTTACCCGCGTACATGCCGCCCAGCTGCGCCACATCCAGCGCGAACGACGGCGCCGGCCCGTCTCCCGCTGCCGCGCCCGCGACGCCATGGTCGGCGCTGATTTGATTGGTCCCGGCCAGCAGCTTGATCTCATTGCCCCAGATGCCGGCATTGACTTGCACCGCGCGCGCCAGGATCGCGGTGTAGTCGCTGTGCGAGGTGTCCAGCCCCTTGCCATTGATCGTGACTTGACCGCCGCGCACCAAATAACCATCCAGGCCGCCGCCCGACAGCAGCGGCGTGCCGGTGGTCAGCGTGACCCGGCTGGCGTTGATGAAACCGCCGCCGTCGACACTGACGCCGGCCGGATTGGCGATCACCACCTCGGCGCGCTGGCCGGCCACCTCGATATAACCGCGCAACTGGCTCGGGTTCGACGAATTGACTTCGTTCAGGATCACCCGCGCGCTGCCGCCTGCCAGCCAGGGATTGCCCTGCACCCAGCCGCCGGTCTGGGTAGCCGTATCGCCCCGGCTATTGTTGAGGATCGCGCCGTTGGCCTGCACGTCGAACTGGCTGTAGGTATTGCGCGACACCCCTGCCGCGCTCGGGGTCTGGATATTCACCTGCGCCACGCCGTTGGCCGTCTGCAGCACGGTCGGGCGCTGCTTGCCGGGCGCGTTGCGGTCGGCCACGATCTGGCCGTGCGCCGTACCGGTCACGAACATCACCATGCCGAGCGCGCCAACACCGCCAGGCAGGCCGGACGCAAGGTCGCCAGCAAGCCGCCGCCACCACTCATGCCGCCTTCGCCGCTGGCGGCCTTGCCTTGCGATGCGGCGTTTTCGCCGACCACCATCAATTGGCCACGGCGTTGGTTGAAGATGATGCGGTACAGGTGCTTGTTCATGGTTATTCTTGCGTCGGGGATGAGTGAGGCGGCGCGGGCCGCTTAAAAACTGGCGTTCAGGTTGAAGCCTGCCGTGCTGGGCGCGCTGCGGAACAGGTCCGGCTTGTGCCACGGGCGGCCGATGAAAACGTCGTACTGCAGCCGCATCAACTGGCCGCGCAGGCCCACGAACATGCCGGTGAGGCGATGCGCGACCAGCAATGCGCTGCCCGGTCCCGCCACTTCGCCGTGATCGATGCCGCCGTACAGTTCGTGGCCGGAATCGCCCAACGGCGCGCCCAGCTCGTTGCGCAGCAGCCAGCCGCGTTCGGCCGACAAGCTGCTTTCGCCGTCGTAGCCGCGCACCGTGTAGCGCCCGCCGATCGCGAAGCGGTCTTGCGGCACCAACGGCGTGCGGTTGTGCTGCCAGCGCCAGGCGCCGGCGTAACGCAGCTTCAGCGGCCCCACGTCCAGCGGCGCGCCCAGGCTGGCGTCGGCCAGCAGCAGCACGAAGCGCGAAGTGCCTTCGCCGAAGGCTTCCTCGGGCGCGGCCATCGCATCGAAGGCGCCGCTGCCGCGCCGGTATTGCAGGTTGGCGTCGAGCGTGGCGCGGCCCATGAATTCGCGGTGGCCGAGACCGGCCTCCCAGCCGGCCACGCGGCGCCGCTGCACTTCGACCTCGGTGTCGTCGATGAAGTTTTGCGACGAGCGCTTCCAGCCGCGCAAGGACACGCTGGTCTTGCGCACGGCGTCGCGGTAGACCAGCCGCGACAGCTTGATCTCGCTGTTCTGGCTGGCGCCGCTGTAGTGATAGTCCTGGTTGATGCCGGCCACCGACTGGTGATAGCCGCTGTCGCTGGTGGTGGCGCTGAGCAGCCAGTAGCCGAGCGGCAGCGAATAATGGGCCACCACCCCGCGCGTGCCGTGCGGCCCGCTACCGCCGCCGCCCACATTGCTGTTCAGGCTCAGGTAAAACAGGTCGTTCAAGGTCCACCAGTTGTCGTACGACAGCGTCACGCCGCCCTGGTATTTGCCGGTCGAGTCCGAGCCGGAATCGTCCAGCGACAGGCTGAGGCGAAACGGCACGCCCTGCTTCCACTGCACCACCAGGTCGCTCTCGCCGGGCCTGGCATCGGCGCCCTCGGCCGGCGCGATCTGGATATCCGCGTCGGCGCTCGGCACGCGCTTGAAGTTTTCCAGCGCCTGCTCGGTATCGCGCACATTGAGCAAGTCGCCCGGCCCGGCCGCCATCGCATTCCACAGCGTGGTCCGGCTGCTGGTGCCCGGCGCCGGCCGCACCGCGCGGATGCGCCCCGGCAGCAGGCTCAGTGTCAGCGTGCCGCTACTCAAGTCTTGCGGCGCGGCCAATACGCGGGTGGTGACGTAGCCGCGGTTCATGATCGCGTTCTGCACCCGCCGCATGGCCAGGTTGATGCCCTCGGTGCCGACACAGCGGCCGGTCACCGGATCGGCCTGGCCATCCTCGTCGCGGCCGGCGGCGGCCAGCGCCCACTGGAACTGCCCGGCGGCCTCGCCGGCCAGTGCCAGCGTGCGAATCGCAAAGCACGGCGTCTCGCCGGATGGCAGGCGCGCGGCTTGCTTGAGCGCGGCGCCGGCTGGCAGGCGCACATCGGGACGCTGTTCCTGTTGCTGCCGCAAGATGCGTTCACGCTCTTGCTGGCGGATGAATTCCTGGCTGGAATCGTCGCTGGTCCCGGGACGGCTGGCCGGCGGTGTTGCGGAGGGTGGAGTGAAGTCGGGACGGGTTTGTGCAATAACGGGAAAAGCCAGCACGGTGCCCAACACATAAAAACCGCACCGCGCGGTAATACGATGACGCATAAATTACCTTAAATTATTATTAATTCAAGGCAATTATATTATCTGAATTACTCCAAAGCAACAAAAATGCTTATTTTGAAATTACTTATTTTAATTTAAGTTGGTTTTATACATCAGTTACAAAGGAATCGATCTTTATTGCAATAATTACAGTACCTCGACACAAATTATTGATCTATATCACTTCATAAAAAAAGGCCGCGACGTCGAAACGTCGCGGCCTTTTTACTGTTGACAAGCGTTATTCAGCCTGTCGCCAGTTTACTTACCAGCCAATGTTCAACAGCAGGCGTTCCGGCTTATCCACGATGACGGTCGAGCTTTGATCCGAGACATCGTCGTAAGGGAAGCCATACGCCCGGCCATCCGGCGTATGCTTATGCCAGAACTGCGCATAGTAGTTGGCCGGTCCATTGGCATACCAGAGGGCGGTCGGTGCGCCCCATTGCGAGCTGTCTTCCATGATGTGGCGATTCAGCGCCGCTGCGATTTGCGCCTCCAGCGCCAATTCAATGGCAATCACGGCACCGTCTGTTTCACCCGCGAATGGCGTGGCCAATACACCCCTGGCTTCCACCATATCCTGGGTGGTCGGTTTGCCTGGCAGGGTGTACACAACGCCGAGCGGCGCGTTGCTCACCTTGTTGACTTCCTGGAACACCACGGTGTTATCGGCAGCGACCTGGCCGACAAAACGGCGCGAATTATCGTACATGTCGATCACGAGTGGTTTGGTGCGGTACAGATTCCACATATCGTTGATATAACCGTCGAAATAAGCGGCATTGACTTCCGGCTTGCCATCGGCGCCATGATCATCAAAACTGCTCTTGCCCGGCGCCAAAAGACGATACGGGTTCGAATTACCATCCAAGAACTCCTTTGGCATTTCTTTATGGTAAGCAGCAAAGATGCTATCGCGCGTCTCGGTAATACCAGCCTGCTTGTGGAAGGTATTGTTATTACCATACGCATCGATCAACAATGGGAAACCAAACTGGTCAACCTGCGTCGTATTGATGTACAACTGGTCATTCAGATACGCAAACTCATACCAGTCGAAATAAATACTGCTATTGATATCGTGCGCGGCTGGATCCACGCTCGGGCCGGCATAACCGATTTCATGAGTGTCCGGTGTCTCATTAATTTTGATGAACAGCGGCGAACCGAGCGACACAAAGATACGTCCCGCACGGATATTCGGCAACTTCATCTTCTTGAATTGCGCCAAGGTGAAGAAGTAGTTACTGAAGTTTTCGCCGTTTTTCGTCAAATGACCAGGTGCATCATTATCGCTGAGCTGCATCAGCGCAGCGCTACCGTCCGGCTTGACATACTCGTAGTGGATGGCAGACAGATCCTTGCCGATCAGCGCGATATAGATCTGATCATCGCTCCATCTGCCACGAGTATTGTTTTGCAGGGTCGCGTTAATGAAACCCGGGGTCAGCGTATCGTCGCCATTGCCAGTGCCGCCGCCGAGCGGATGCACCGTCAGCGTGGCGCCGGCGGAGACGGAACCGATCCCGGCGGCATTGACGACGCTCACCGTGAACACGGCCTGGTCGTCGCGCGCTTGCGTCATGACGATATCGTAGGTGGCAGCGGCGGCGCCTGGAATCAGCTTGCCGTTACGGTTCCATTGATACTTGATTTTACCTGAACCATCGTCGCCTGCAACGCTGGCGGCGAAGTGGGCAGACTGGCCTTCGGTCACGGCAACGTTCACTGGCTGAACGGAGATCTGCGGCGCCGTGCCGGCTGCGACAGCCGGACCGTACACTTCGAACTCATTCAGCGAGTAAGCGGATGGCGTGGCGCCGCTGATACCTTGCATGCGCACATAACGAGCCGACACCGGATCGAACGTGATCGGTTCCACGCCACCCTTGCCGGCACTTTGATGCTTCACAGGAGTCCAGATAATATTGTCGTTCGATACCTGGATTTCATATTCCGCACCATAGGCACTGCCCCACTGCAAGTTGACTTGCGAGATCATGGCAGGCGCCAGCAAATCGACCGTCAGCCATGCCGCATTGTCAGGCTGCGACACCCAGCTGCTCTTGACGTCGCCGTCAATCGCCATGCTGGAAGTGGTATCTGGCACGCCTTGCAGCGGACCCGAAAACGCAGCTTTGCCGATCGCCAGATCAGGACCGAGGCTACCGGTATTGCCGGTGTTACCGCTATTGCCGGTATCACCACCAGTGTTGCCGGTGTTGCCCGTATTACCGGTGTTGCCAGTATCACCACCAGTGTTGCCGGTGTTACCCGTATTACCGGTGTTGCCGGTATCACCACCAGTATTACCGGTGTTGCCGGTGTTACCTTGTTGTACGCCCACGGTCAACACCGCACCATCGCTAGGCAGCTTGCTGCCGTTCGAGCTTTCCACAACAACACTGTAAATAGCGCCATTGTCATCGCTGGTCACTGCCGGCGTATCGTAGGACGGAACGTCGGTGCTTGCCACCAGCGTGCCCTTCTTCAGCCATTGGTAAGTCAGCGTGCCCGGACCCACCGCATCCACGGTGAAGTGGGCCGACTGGCCGACCGCCACGGTTTGCGCGGCAGGCTGGGTACGGATAGTCAACGCCGGTGCGAACACCTGCAACTCAAACAGCGAGTAACCGTATTGCGTAGCGCGTTTCACACCATGCATGCGCACATATTGTGCCTTGGTGATGGAAAACAACAGATTTTCGACACGGCCTTGCCCGCTGTTCTGGGTATAGACCGGTTTCCAGTTTTGATTGTCCACCGATGTCTCGATGATGTATTTCGAGCCATACGCGGTTTGCCAATCCAGCACGACCTGGTTGATCTCTTGCACGGAGCCGAGATCGATACCGACCCACTGATCGTCCGACTTGGCATCGTCGCCCTGGAACACAAACGATGCCCAACGGGTACCTTCGTTGCCATTGTCGGCGCGCACCTTGCCAATACCGTCATTGACATACTGCGGACCAAAGTAGTCGGCACTCTCGGTGGAGCTGGAGCTTGGCGTGCCTTTCAGCGCCAGGTTGGCGGCGTCCGACGGCACGCCGTCGATCACCAGCAAGTTGGCGTCGTTACTGCTGGTCGTCGCGCCGTTGGCCGGATTGCTGACATTGACCCGGAACCGCTGGCCGTTGTCTTCCAGTTTCACAGGCGCCGTGGTGTAGCTGCTGCCGGTGGCGCCGGCGATAGGCTGGTCGTTCAGATACCATTGGTAAGTCAAGCTGTCGGCGCCGGTGGCGACAACGCTGAACTTGGCCGTCTGGCCCGGTACCAGCGATTGGTTGAACGGCTGCGATACGATGG
>NZ_HG322949.1:2550024-2557927 GCF_000723165.1 Janthinobacterium agaricidamnosum NBRC 102515 = DSM 9628 | reverse complement strand
ACCTGGCACCAGGGTGTAACGCTCGGGAGCGCTACCGTCTTTGGACAGGTTGGCAACGTTATACACTTCCAGTTCGTCCAGCGAGTAGCCGTAAGCAGGGTTGGCGCGCTCGATGCCGGTCATGCGCACATAACGGCCGCTGACGACCGGGAAGGTAGTATCTTCCACGCCACCGTTGCCTTGATCTTGCGAATACGCCTTGGTCCAGGTTTGCTGATCCTTGGGTACTTGCAAGATATTATCGTTGGATACTTCGACGATGTATTTTTTCGCAAAGGCCGGATCCCAGCGCAAGATCATGCGGTTCATGCTCATCGTCGAGCCCAGGTCGACTATCAGCTCGGCGGTCGGCTTGAAGTCCGAACCCCAGCGCGAATCGATGTCGCCATCGACAGCTTTCGCTGCGGCCAGGCCGACCGAATCCTGCGTGGTATCAGCCGTAGCAATGCGGGCACGCGCCAGGTTGATGCCGGGAGCGGCTTGCAACAGCGAAACCGGATCGCTGGTCTGGTCGCCGGCGGCATTGTGCACGCGTACCGTGTACTTGCCGAAATCGGCAGCCTGTACCGCAGGGAAGTCCAGCGTCGCGTTGTTGCCAACGTTGCGCAGGTCCTTGTCGAACCAGGTATACGTCATCGGCTCGGAACCAGTGGCTTTCACCGTCAGCGTGGCATGGCTGTTCAAGGCCGCCACCTGATTGCCTGGCTGCTGGGTGATGTGCGGCGCGGTCGCGGCGCCAACGGTCAAGATGACCGGTGTCGTTGGTACGCTCTTGACCAGGTTGCTCGCCACCACGTAGAACGACGCATTGTTATCGGTCTGCTTGACGGCATCGATCGTATAGGTGTCCGACTGGGCGCCTTCGATCTTCTGGTTGTCGCGATACCACTGATAGGTCGGTGGCGGCGCACCGTGTGCGACGATACGGAAAGTGGCAGTCTGCCCCTCTACCAGGCTGAGCGCCACCGGAGCGGTGATGATGCTTGGCGCCTCGGGCGCGACCACCGTCTCGACGGCGTCGTTGCTGATGAATTCGCCAAAGCTGTTTTTCACCTTCACTTTGTACACAGCGTTATTGTCGTCGCTGATCGCCAACGCGGTGTCGTAGCTGCTAGCCTTGGCGCCGGCGATTTCGACGCCATTGCGGTACCAGGTGAACTCCAGCGGTGCGGCACCCGACACGACGGCGTCGAAATGCGCAGTCTGGCCGACACTGACGGTCAGCGATTGCGGTTGCACCACGAATGCAGGCGGCAACTGGCTGGCGTCGCCAGGCTGCGGCACTGCCACTACGTCAAAGCTGGCAACGTTGCTGTGCAGCGTGCCGTCGGAAGACGCTGCGCTGATGGTCACGGTGCCCGGTTCAAATTTGCTGCGCACCGCGATACGGGCCAGGCCGCCTTCGGCTGCCAGCTCATGGTCGCCAGGCGAGTGGTAACCGATTGGCTTGTCTTGCGACACAGCATTGTTCCAGCCACCACGGTAATTACCGTTGTCGCTGACGGTGAAGGTGATGTTGGTGCTGTCTTCCGGCACCAGCCTGTTATGCGCGTCGACCACTTTGGCGGTGATGAACGCGGCATCGCTGCCGTTGGCGGTGATCTGGAAGGTCGTGCCGTCCGGCTTTTTCAAGCCAGGTTCGGTGATCAGCACGATGTGGTCGGGCTTGTCAGCGGTTGCGCGCTGATCTTGCACGTTCTGGCCGTTCACTTTTACCACATTGCCGATTTCGTCGAGACACTGCGCGGTGACAGTGCCGGTTTCCCACTGGATACCATCCCAATGCACCTGATGCGGCAAGCCGGTGGTGTCTTGAGTCAGGTCGGTATTTTCCATGTCCAGCGCATTCGGTACCTGGTCGGTGCCCCGTTGCGTGTCATTGACCAGCAAACGCACCGCCGGGCAGTTACTGAACGCATTGACGCGCACGGTACCGGAACGGTTCCAGTGATGCGCCAGGTTGACTACCGGACGCGTCTTGTAATCGACCCAGGCTGCCTGGTAGGCGTAATACATCAGTTTCGGGAAGCGGTTGCCGTCCATCATCGATGAACCGAGCGAACGCACTTCAAGTTTGCGCAAATCCGGCGGGTTGGGATTGTCCGCGGTAGCTACCGGAGCCGGCGTGGTGCTGGACAGGAAGGCATTGTTTTCACCAGGCGTTTCAGCCAGGTACCACTGCACCATGCCGAACGTTTTCGCTGCCACGCCGCGGCGCCAGTTGTTCAGGAACTCGGCGGCCAGCTCGATCTCGTGATCGTATTTGTAACGGTAGTCGCCCTTGCCCCAATACTCGGCGCCCCAGGCAGGCGAATTCGGGAAGTCGTGCTTGACGCCCAGTTCGCAGCCGTTCAGGGTACAACCGAGGATGGTGCCGTTCTTGTCGTTCGGGGTACGGTCGGTTGCCACGCGGGTATTGAGCGGATCCCAGGTGTTGTTTACTGCTTTCAACACTTGCGCGTAATTGGTATCCATCGGACCGTTATTCGACTCCCACGACAGGATCGAAGGATTATTACGGTCGCGCACGATCATCTCGGTGTGGATTTCCGTTTTCAACGCGAATTTATCGAGCTCGCTCTGGGTACAGGTATCGCTCAAGGCCGCGTTGTAGCACTTGTCGAAAGCCCCCTCGCCCTCGCCGCTAGGCTGGACGATGAAGATGCCGAGTGCATCGGCTGCCTCGACGAATTCCTTGCTCGACGACGAATGGCCAGGACGGTACAAGCTGCCGCCTGCATCGGCCAGCAGCTTCAGGTCGCGCCACTGCTGCTCTTCCGGCACGGCACTGCCCAGTGCTGGGTAATCGTAGCGTCCGGATGCGCCCCACAGATGATGGGCATAGCCGTTGATGATCGGGAAGTCTTTATCCCAGGTGATGGTGCGGATGCCAAGCGGGCTTTCGACCGTATCGACCACCGCGCCATCGACGCTGACGATATGCAGCACGCGGTACATATACGGCGTGCCGTGGCTGCTATTGTTCGGGAACCACAGCGTCGGTTTGGCGACGGTCAGGTTTTGAACGAACTTGTTGGTCGTCAAGCCCGGACCTGCGTTCGGCTGCAATACGCGGCCTTCCTGCGCCTGGGCCACCATCTGGCCGTTGGCGTCGACAATGCGGGTCGTCAGCGTGACGTTCTTCTGTACGCTGTCTTCGTTCAGCACATTGGTCTCGACCTGGATCGCCGCCGACGAGCCGTCGGCGGCGATGCTGGCGGTGGACACATGCGTGCCCCAGGTCTTCAGGATGGCATAGACGTTTTGCGGAATATGCACCTTGTCGGTGATATGCATGTACACCGGACGGAACAGGCCGGAATCGCCCTGGCCGAACCGCGCGTCGCCCGCGAAATGCGGATCCTCGAAACCGTTCTTGGTGATCTTGACCGCCATCACGTTGTCGCTGCCGAGCTTGACCATATTGGTCACGTCGACAACGAACGGCACAAACCCGATGACATGGGTAAAGGTCGGATTCAGCGCGCTGGTGCCTTGCACTTGCACGCCATTGATGAACACCTGGGCGCCGGTATGCGCGCCCTCGAATTCGATCAGGATCTTGCGGCCCGCATAGGCGGTCGACAAGGGCAGGTGCTTGCGGTACCAGACGGTACCGTAAGGCATGCCGGCCAGGCCCGACGTATTATTGACGAACATGTCCTGTTCGTTGACCGAATGGGGTACGCCAACCGAAGTCCAGCCGCTATCGTCGTAAGTGATATCGGTGACTTTCGAGTCGCCGATAAAACGATCGTCGTTGGTATATTTCCATGGAGTAGCGCCCAGATTGATTTTCAGGCGCTCCGATGGTGGCGCCAGGGACGAATCATCCGCCCTGGCGCTAGGTGGCCGGTACAAACTGGCCAACAGGCATAATACAAAAAACAGCCAAAAACTCGGCCGTATTGCAGGTGTATTTTTTTTCATTAGTCACCAAAAAAAAGAAAATAACCGCAGCACTCGCCGGTAACGGCTCGTGCCACGGCCCCAAGCACTTTCACGGAATGACAATTACCAATCATGCATAGCAAAAAACACTATACAAATATCATTCCGGAAAGTATTTCTAGCACTCCTTAAGGCAGCGCTAAGTGTTTCCACGGGGCATTATTATCTGGATAGTTTCCACTGGCAACTAATTTTGAAAGGGTGATGTCAGGAAGGAATCAACGGTTTGTTGATAGAGCATCCACAGTGTTTACCAAGACAACAACAAGAGGCATGACCGAAGAGACCATCCAAAATCAACATTTTGTTGACGCAACATCCACACCGTTTGCCTGGCTAGCAACAGCGCCGAAAACGTTACCCATTGGCCGAACCGCGCTGTGCTTTAAATGCCGGCATAAGCGATTTTCGCGCCAGAAAATATCGCGATATGTTATCTCCAAATAATGCCAATCGTCTTTTTAACAATAAAAAACAACCTGATCCCAGGCCACATCATTGTTAACAGGCGTAAAACGGCGCCAGGCAACGATATTGCGGCAACAATTCTTGTATGCCAAAAAATTCCTGGCTCGCCATGTATCCATTCCAATCATTCAATTCAATGAATTACCCATCAAATAATTTCATTTTAAATGATGGAATTAATCGAAAAATATAGCGAATATTCGATAACTCATTATTTCCCCAGTTCGGCACTCTCTATATTTTTTCCTATCATCAACACGGCGATCTTTGAGAAATCAATTGGCATCCAGGCAGACATTGCTCCGGTTACACCTGAAAAATGCCGGAAAATTATTTTAAATTTAAAATAAATAACAGCGAATGCGATGCAGGCAGTTCGTCGGGGCCTGCCGGGGAATACTGAAAACACTCGCGAATGGTCGGAGCAGGCGATGCAAAAAAAAGGCCGTGACGTCGAAACGCCACGGCCCTTGCACTTCCAACAAGCTTGATATCAAGCTGTCATTTTCTTACTTACAACAACTTACCAACCAATTCCCAACACCAGGTGTTCCGGTTTAGGGCCGATGACACTCGAGCTTTGGCTCGATACGTCGTCATAGGCAAAACCGTAAGCCTTGGCGCCGACGCTATGCTCATGCCAGAACTTCGCATAGTAGTTGGCTGGCGACGCCGCATACCACGCGGCGGTCGGTGCGCCCCACAACGAGCTGTCTTCCATGATATGGCGGTTCAGCGCGGCGGCGATTTGTGCTTCCAATGCCAATTCAATGGAAATCACCGCACCGTCGGTTTCGCCAGCCAGCGGGCTGGCCAACACGCCTTTGGCTTCCAGCATGTCCTGGGTGCTAGGCTTGCCTGGCACCGTATACACGATGTTGCCAAGAACGCCATTGCCCTTGTCGATTTCACGGAACACTACCTTATCATCGGCAGCGACCTGACCGACGAAACGACGCGAATTGTCGTACATATCTACGACCAGTGGCTTGGTGCGATACAGATTCCACATGTCGTTAATATATGCATCGAAATAAGCGGCGTTAACACGGCCGGTATCGAAGCTGCTCTTGCCTGGCGCCAGGATACGGCGAGGCTGCACTGCGTCAACCAGAAACTCTTTCGGCATTTCTTTCTGGTAAGCCGCAATGATGCTGTCGCGCGTTTCGGTAATCCCAACTTGTTCATGGAAATTATGGCTGTCGCCATACACATCCATCAGCAGCGGGAAGCCGAATTGGTCAACCTGGGTCGGGTTCATGTACAAGTTGTCGTTGAGCGTGAACTCATACCAGTCAAAATAGATATCGATGTTCGGATCGTTACGATTATTCAGATCCGGACCGGCGAAACCCGTTTGATGATTAATATCCTCATTAATCTTGATAAACAACGGCGAGCCCATCGAAACAAAGATACGGCCCGAATCCATCTTCGGCAACTTCAAGTTCTTGGCTTGCGCCAGCGTGAAGAAGTAATTACTGAAGTTCTCGCCGTTTTTCGTCAAATGACCTGGTGCATCGTTATCAGTCAGCAACATCGGCAATATCGCACCATCCGCCTGCAGGTAAGCGAAGTTGTCCTTGTTGGCTGGATCGCGGCCAATCACGGCAACGTAGATCTGGTCATCAGTCCATTTACCATGGGTGTTGTTTTTCAGATCGACAGTGACGAAACCAGGGACCACCGGATAGTCCGGATTGGTGCCGCCGTTACCACCGTTGCCACCATTGCCGCCGTTGACCGGATTAACGGTCAGCTTGGCGCCGGAAGACAGCGAACCGATGCCATTGGCATTGGCGACGCTGACGGTAAATACCGCACCGTTGTCGCTGGTCTGCGTCGCTGCGATATCGTAGCTGGCAGAGGTCGCGCCCGGGATCAGGTCGGTATTGCGGTTCCATTGATACGTAAATGGACCGTTACCGGCAACGCTGGCCTCGAAGTGAGCAGGCTGGCCCGCGGTCACCGCGACAGCGGCTGGCTGGACCGAGATCTGCGGTGCGGCGCCGGGATTAGCCGGACCGTACACTTCAAACTCGTACAGCGAATAGCCGTATGGCGTGGCGCGGGCAAAGCCTTGCAGACGTACATAACGGGCCGAGACCGGCGCGAACGTGATCTGTTCGATACCGCCTTTGCCGCCGCTGACATGCTTGACCGAATCCCACTTGTCTTTATCGTTCGACACCTGGATTTCATACTCGCTGCCATAGGCATTTTCCCATTGCAAAGTCACTTGCGAGATCACGGTCGGCGTGTACAGATCGATCGCCATCCATGCCTTGTCCTCGAACTTCGACGACCACCGGCTGTTCCCGCTGACGATACCATCAATTGCCATGCTGGCGGCAGTGCCTTGCGGATTTTCGACAGGGCTGGAAAACGCGGTCTTGCCGAGTGCCAGGTTA
Organism: Janthinobacterium agaricidamnosum NBRC 102515 = DSM 9628; assembly: GCF_000723165.1. Lineage (NCBI taxonomy): Bacteria > Pseudomonadati > Pseudomonadota > Betaproteobacteria > Burkholderiales > Oxalobacteraceae > Janthinobacterium > Janthinobacterium agaricidamnosum. The sequence continues at coordinate 2,551,097 of NZ_HG322949.1, read as the reverse complement.
CTGCCCAAGGCAACGTTGCCGTCGCCATTACCGTTGCCGCCATTGCCGCCATTACCGCCATTACCGTTGCCGGTCTGTGGATCGGCGCCGATACCTTGCGTTGCTTTCACGGTCAACACCGCACCATCGCTGGTGAGCTTGCTGCCGTTCGAGCTTTCCACAACAACGCTGTAGATGGCGCCGTTGTCATCGCTGGTCACTGCCGGCGTATCGTAGAACGGTACATCGGTACTTGCTACCAATACACCCTTCTTCAGCCATTGGTAACTCAGCGTGCCCGGACCCACCGCATCGACGGTGAAGTGGGCCGACTGGCCGACTTTCACTGTTTGCGCGGCTGGCGCGGTACGGATCGTCAACGCCGGGCTGAACACTTGCAGTTCAAACAGCGAGTAACCGTATTGCGTGGCGCGCTTGACGCCGTGCATGCGCACATACTGTGCCTTGGTAATCGCGAACAACAGATTCTCCACACCGCCTTGCCCGTTATTCTGGGTATACGCCGGTTTGTAGTCCTTGTCGTCCAGCGAGGTCTCGATTACATATTTCGAGCCATACGCGGTTTGCCAATCCAATACCACTTGATTGATTTCCTGCACCGAACCAAGATCGATACCGACCCACTGATCGTCCGACTTGGCATCATCGCCCTGGAACACAAACGAGGCCCAACGGGTACCTTCGTTGCCATTGTCGGCACGCACCTTGCCAATACCGTCATTGACATATTTCGGACCAAAGTAGTCGGCACTCTCGGTCGAGCTGGAGCGTGGCGTGCCTTTCAGCGCCAGGTTGGCGGCGTCCGACGGCACGCCGTCGATCACCAGCAAATTGGCGTCGTTGCTTCTGACCGCACTGCCGTTGGCTGGATTGGCGACATTGACCTGGAACCGCTGGCCGTTGTCTTCCAGTTTCACAGGCGCCGTGGTGTAGCTGCTGCCGGTGGCGCCGGCGATAGGCTGGTCGTTCAGATACCATTGGTAAGTCAAGCTGTCGGCGCCGGTGGCGACAACGCTGAACTTGGCCGTCTGGCCAGGAACGACGGATTGGTTAAACGGCTGCGACACGATGGT
>NZ_HG322949.1:2477532-2549988 GCF_000723165.1 Janthinobacterium agaricidamnosum NBRC 102515 = DSM 9628 | reverse complement strand
GCCTGGCACCAGGGTGTAACGCTCGGGAGCGCTGCCATCGCGGGACAAATTGGCGACGTTGTAGACTTCCAGTTCGTCCAGCGAATAGCCATAAGGGGTGCCGCGCTCGTTGCCGGTCATGCGCACATAACGGCCGCTGACGACCGGGAAGGTAGTATCTTCCACGCCACCGTTGCCTTGATCTTGCGAATAAGCCTTGGTCCAGGTTTGCTGATCCTTGGGTACTTGCAAGATATTATCGTTGGATACTTCGACGATGTATTTTTTCGCAAAGGCCGGATCCCAGCGCAAGATCATGCGGTTCATGCTCATCGTCGAGCCCAGGTCGACTATCAGCTCGGCGGTCGGCTTGAAGTCCGAACCCCAGCGCGAATCGATGTCGCCATCGACAGCTTTCGCTGCGGCCAGGCCGACCGAATCCTGCGTGGTATCAGCCGTGGCAATGCGGGCACGCGCCAGATTGATGCCGGGAGCGGCTGGCACCAGCGAAACGACATTGCTGTTCTCGAAGCCGGCGGCGTTTTCCACATGTACGCTGTACTTGCCAAAATCGGCAGCCTTCACCGCAGGGAAGTCCAGCTTGGCAGCCGTGCCGACGATGCGCTGGTCCTTGTCGAACCAGGTATAGGTCATCGGATCGCTACCCTCGGCCTTCACCTCCAGCGTGGCATGGCTGTTCAAGGCCGCGACCTGATTGCCTGGCTGCTGGGTGATGTGCGGCTTGGTCGCGGCGCCAACGGTCAAGGTGACCGGTGTCGATTGCACACTGCTGACCAGGTTGCTTGCCACCACGTAGAACGACGCATTGTTATCGGTCTGCTTGACGGCATCGATCGTATAGGTGTCCGACTGGGCGCCTTCGATCTTCTGGTTGTCGCGATACCACTGATAGGTCGGTGCCGGCGAACCGCGGGTGACGACATTGAAGCTTGCGCTCTGGCCCACTAATTTACTCACTGCCACTGGAGCGGTGACGATGCTTGGCGCTTCAGGCTTGACCACCGTCGCGACCGCGTCGTTACTGGTGATTTCGTTGAAGCGGTTTTTCACCTTCACGGTATACGCGGCAGTCAGGTCGCCGTCGACAGCGATAGGCGTATTGTAGCTGCTGCCCTTGGCGCCAACGATCTCGACGCCATTGCGGTACCAGGTGAACTCGAGCGGTGCGGCACCCGACACAACAGCGTCGAAATGCGCGGCCTGGCCGACACTGATGGTCTGCGATTGCGGTTGCACCACGAATGCCGGCGGCAACTGGCTGGCGTCGCCGGACTGCGGCACCGCCACCACGTCAAAGCTGGCAACGTTGCTGTGCAGCTTGCCGTCGGAAGACGTTGCACTGATGGTCACGGTACCCGGTTCGAACTTGCTGCGCACCGCGATACGGGCCAGGCCGCCTTCGGCTGCCAGTTCATGGTCGCCAGGCGAGTGGTAAGTATCAGGCTTGTCTTGCGACACAGCATGGTTCCAGCCGCCACGGTAATTACCGTTGTCGCTGACGGTGAAGGTGATGTTGGTGCTGTCTTCCGGCACCAGGATACCCTTGACGTCGACCACTTTGGCGGTGATGAACGCGGCATCGCTGCCGTTGGCGGTGATCTGGAAGGTCGTGCCGTCCGGCTTTTTCAAGCCAGGCTCGGTGATCAGCACGATATGGTCGGGCGCACCGGCGGTTGCACGCTGGTCTTGCACATTCTGGCCATCCGCTTTCGCCACATTGCCGATCTCGTCGATACACTGCGCGGTGACGACGCCAGTTTCCCACTGGATACCATCCCAATGCACTTGATGCGGCAAGCCGGTGGTGTTCTGGCTCAGGTCGGTGTTTTCCTTGTCCAGCGCATTCGGTACCTGATCGGCGCCCTGCTGCTTGTCATTGACCAGCAGACGGACCGCCGGGCAGTTACTGAAGGCGTTGACGCGCACGGTACCGGAACGGTTCCAGTGGTGCGCCAGATTGACTACCGGACGAGTCTTGTAATCGACCCAGGCTGCCTGGTAGGCGTAATACATCAGTTTCGGGAAGCGGTTGCCGTCCATCATCGATGAACCGAGCGAACGTACTTCCAGCTTGCGCAGATCAGTCGCATCGCCCACCGGCGCCGGCGCGGTGCTGGACAGGAAGGCATTGTCTTCGCCTGGCGTTTCAGCCAGGTACCACTGCACCATGCCGAACACTTTGGCGGCCACGCTGCGGCGCCAGTTGTTCAGGAACTCGGCGGTCAGCTCGATTTCGTGATCGTATTTATAACGGTGATCGCCCTTGCCCCAATACTCGGCGCCCCAGGCAGGCGAATTCGGGAATTGCGCCTTGACGCCCAGTTCGCAGCCATTCAGCGTACATCCCAGAATGGTGCCATTGTTGTTGTTCGGGGTACGGTCGGTTGCCACCCGGGTATTGACCGGATCCCACTCACTGTTCACCGCCTTCAACACTTGCGCGTAATTGGTATCCATCGGACCGTTATTCGACTCCCACGACAGAATCGAAGGATTATTACGGTCGCGCACGATCATCTCGGTATGGATTTCCTTTTTCAGCGCAAATTTATTGAGTTCGCTCTGGGTACAGGTTTCGCTCAACACCGCGTTGTAGCACTTGTCGAAAGCCCCCTCGCCTTCGCCGCTAGGCTGGACGATGAAGATGCCGAGCGCATCGGCTGCCTCGACGAATTCCGTGCTCGACGACGAATGGCCCGGACGGTACAAGCTGCCGCCTGCATCGGCCAGCAACTTCAGGTCGCGCCATTGCTGTTCTTCCGGTACGGCGCTGCCCAGTGCCGGATAGTCGTAGCGGCCGGATGCGCCCCACAGATAATGGGCGTAACCGTTAACGATCGGGAAGTCCTTGTCCCAGGTGATGGTGCGGATGCCAAGCGGGCTTTCGACCGTATCGACCACCGCGCCATCGACGCTGACGATATGCAGCACGCGGTACATATATGGCGTACCGTGGCTGCTATTGTTCGGGAACCACAGTGTCGGTTTGGCGACGGTCAAGTTTTGAACAAACTTGTTGGTCGTCAAGCCTGAACCTGCATTCGGCTGCAACACGCGCGCTTCTTGCGCCTGGGCCACCATCTGGCCGTTGGCGTCGACAATGCGGGTGGTCAGCGTAACGTTCTTCTGTACGCTGTCTTCATTCACCACATTGGTCTCGACCTGGATCGCGGCCGACGACTTGTCGCCGGCGATGCTGGCGGTGGACACATGCGTGCCCCAGGTCTTCAGGATGGCATAGACGTTTTGCGGAATATGCACCTTGTCGGTGATATGCATGTACACCGGACGGAACAGGCCGGAATCGCCCTGGCCGAAACGCGCATCGCCCGAAAAGTGCGGATCTTCAAAGCCATTTTTGGTGACCTTGACCGCCAGCACGTTGTCGCTGCCGAGCGTGACCATATTGGTCACGTCGACAACGAACGGCACAAACCCGATGACATGGGTAAAGGTCGGATTCAGCGCGCTGGTGCCTTGCACTGGCTTGCCATTGACGAACACTTGGGCGCCGGTATGCACGCCTTCGAATTCGATCAGGATCTTGCGGCCCGCATAGGCGCTCGATAGCGGCAGGTGCTTGCGATACCAGACGGTACCGTAAGGCATGCCGTGCAAGCCCGCATGGAAGTTGACGAACATGTCCTGTTCGTTGACCGAATGGGGTACGCCAACCGAGGTCCAGCCGCTATCGTCGTAGGCGACATCGATAACATGCGGATCGCCGATAAAACGATCCTGGTTGGTGTATTTCCATGAAGTAGCGCCCAGATTGATCTTCAAGCGCTGCGATGGCGGCGACAGGGTCGACTCTGCCGCCCTGGCGGTAGGTGGCCGGTACAAACTGGCCAACAGGCATAATACAAAAAACAGCCAAAAACTTGGCCGTATTGTAGGTCTAATATTTTTCATTAGTCACCAAAAAAGAAAATAACCACGCCACGCGCCGGGTCACGGTGCGTGGCGTGGCGCCGAGTACTTGAACGTCACAGAACAACCATCACGAACAGCGTTAGTGAAATTCGGTTCCGTCAAGCATTTTTAACGCCCTTAAGCCAGCGCTAAGTGTTTCCACGAGGCATTATTATCCGTATAGTTTCCTGGTGCAACTAATTTCTGCAGTGCAATAAATAGATGCAATAAACGGTATATAAAATAATCACTAAAATGATGACTCCCATCGTCAAAACTGGCCTGAAATGAGGCAAGAAATAGTTTTGAGACGAAAAATTTAGAAACAATGTTATATATAATTTACAAGCCCATCAAAACATAACGGCGCAGATCGCGCCGCTGGAGGAACTTGTGCGCGGCATCCACGTCACGCCTCTATTGATATACAAATGAAAAGTTACCGGAAAGCCAGCGCTTGCAGCATGCCCGCGCCGGTCCGCCGAACTGCGGCACGCAGCGGCGATTGATGTTGCCATCAATCGCCTAAGCTGCCGTGGCGCCCGACCGGCTTTCGACAGGACTGAAAATACGTCTTGCCGAGTGCCGGACTGGCGCCTACATCAGCCTTATTGAAGGCCTTGTGCTACATGTACGGTCAGCAATGCACCATCGCTGGTGATCTTGCTGCCGTTGGAGCTTTCCACGACGACACTGTACAAGGCGCCGTTGTCATCGCTGCTCGCCGCCGGCGTATCGTAGAACGGTACGTCGGTGCTGGCCACCGGCACGCCCTGTTTCAACCATTGGTAAGTCAGCTTGCCCGGGCCCACCGCATCTACGGTGAAGTGCGCCGACTGGCCAACATTCACTGTTCGCGCGGCCGGCTGGGTACGGATCGCCAGCACCGGTCCGAACACCTTGAACTCATACAGCGAATAACCGTAGCCAGTGGCACGCTTGATGCCCTTCATGCGCACATAGCGTGCCTTGGTCACCGAGAACAACGGCGTTTCTTCTCTGCCTTGCCCGTTATTCTGGGTATAGACGGTGCTCCAATCCTGGTCGTTCAACGAGGTCTGGATCTTGTATTGCGCGGCATAAGCGCCTTCCCACGCCAGGTCCACCGAATTGATCTCTTGCTCCGAGCCAAGATCGACACGGATCCATTGATCGTCGGCGATGGCCGGATCGTCGTTCTGGGCGGAAGCCCAGCGGGTAGTGATGCTATCGCCGTCGGTGACATAGCTCGGATTCATGTAATCGAGATTATCGGTGCCGTCCGCTTTCTTCTCGACCGAACTGGCCGTGACTTGGCCATGCAGCGCCAGATTGTCGTCGCGCGACGGCACGCCGTCGATCACCAGCAGGCTGGCGTCATTGCTGCTGGTTGCCTTGCCGTTGGCAGGGTTCGTGACAGCGACCCGGAAACGCTGGCCGTTATCGTCCAGCTTGACAGGCGGCGTGACATAGCTACTGCTGGCGGCGCCGTCGATCGGCTGATCGTCGCGATACCATTGGTAAACATAGTTGTCGGCGCCGCTGGCGACAACGCTGAAACTGGCCGTCTGGCCCGGCACCACCGATTGGTTGAACGGCTGCGATACGATGCTTGGCGCTTGCTGCTGCGGAGGAACATTACCGCCGCCGGTGCCATTGTCGTTGGCCCCGGCGATGGTCAGGATCGCCGCGTCGCTGGTGATGCTGGCGCCGCTACTATTGCTGACAGTCACCTTGTACCTGGCGCCGTTGTCGACCTGCGTGACGACCGGGCTGTAGGCCGGATTGATCGACTTCGCCACCTCCACATCGTTGCGATACCAGGTATAGGTCAGAGGACCGGTACCCTTGACGACAGCCGCGAAGTAAGCCTGCTTGTTGCGGCCCGCGGCCAGCTTGACGGTCTGGCTCAACGGCTGCGCAACGATCGCCGGCGCGGTGAACTGCGGCGTGCCGCTGACGCACATGACATCGTTCGGGAAATTATCGAACAATTGCGTCGAGGTTTCGCCGTTCGCCTTCACGACATAGGCCCGGCCAGGGTCGCGTTCCGACATGGTCGAGGTCCAGGTGGTCCAGCCGCTGCTGAATGCCTGTACGCTATTGCTGTCGCCAGAGATGGACAAGGCTTCTTCCCGGGTCGGCAAACGCTCGCCGGTGCTGGCGCAATACTGCCCCGCCAATACCTGGGTGAACTGGGCGATCCCGTTCGTGGTCGGTACCCGCTGCCACAGCAGCTTGGTGCTGTTGTCGCTCACCACGCGGCTGCTGACGACACTGTAACGCTCGGCGGCGCTACCGGTGCGTGTCACATTATAGACTTCGATTTCGTACAGCGAATAACCGTAGTCGGTGCCGCGTTCGGTGCCGGAGACCCGCACATATTGGCCGTTAACGATAGGGAAGACAATATCTTCCACGCCGCCACTGCCTTTTTCTTGCGTATACACCCGGGTCCAGTTCTGGTTATCGCTCGACACCTCGATATGGTAAGCCTTGGCATACGCGGTTTCCCAACGCAGTATCATGCGGTTCAGATCCCGCGCCTCACCCAGATTGACGGTGATCTCGGCTTCCTTTTCCGTGAGCGAACCCCAGCGCGAATCGATGTCGCCATCGATGGCCTTGCCTGGAGCCAGGCCTTCCGTATCCTGGATGCTGTTCGACGTTGCCGTCCGGCCACGCGCCAGGTTGACGCCAGGGTCGGCCTGCACCAGCGTGACGGGATCGCTGTCCACGTCGCCGGCAGCGTTGTGCAGGTGTACCGTGTAGCGGCCGAAATCGGCGACTTTGACTGACGGGAAATCCAGCGTCGCCTGGTTGCCGACCACATGCTGATCCTTGTCGTACCAGGTGTACGTCAGCGGACCGCTACCCTCGGCCGTCACAGTCAGGCTGGCATGGCTGTTCAACGCCGCTACCTGATTGCTTGGCTGCTGGATGATGTGCGGCGCGGTCGCCGCGCCGACCTTCAAGGTGACCGGCGCCGACTGGACCCGGCCCACCGGGTTTTTCACCTCGACGTAGAAGGTCACGCCATCATCGGCCGCGCTCACCGCCGGGATGCGGTAAGTGCTCGACGTCGCGCCTTCGATAGGCTGATTGTTGCGATACCATTGATAAGTCAGCACTGGCGAACCCGAAACGGTCACCTTGAAGACTGCCTCCTGGCCCACATGGAGGCCATCCGGCACGGGCAGGCTGAGCACCGCTGGCGCTTCGGCCGCCACCACGGTTTCGCCAGCTTCGCGACTGGTCAATTCACCATAGCTGTTCTTCACCTTGACGCTGTACACGGCATGATTGTCGTCGGTGACAGCCGGCGGCGTATCGTAGCTGCTGCCGGTGGCGCCGGTAATCTCGACGCCATTACGCAACCACTGGAAACTCAACGGTGCGGCACCCGAGACCAATACCTCGAAATGCGCGGGCTGGCCGACACTGACGGTCAGCGACTGCGGTTCGGCGACAAATACCGGCGGCAACTGGCTGGCGTTGACTGCCTGCGGCACCGCCACCACCTCAAACGTGGTGCTGGCGCCGCGCAGGCTGCCATCCGAAGCGACCGCGCTTACCGTCACCGTGCCCGGTTCGAAGCGGCTGCGCACCGCGATGCGGGCCAGGCCGCCCTCGGCGGCCAGTTCCGGATCGTCAGGCGAGTGATAGCGCTCGTCCTTGCCAGCGGTGACGGCGTGGTTCCAGCCGCCGCGGTAATTGCCGTTGCTGCTGACGCTGAAGGTGATATTGCTGCTGTCTTCAGGCACCAGGATACCCTTGGCGTCGACCACTTTGGCGGTGATGAACGCGGCATCGCTGCCGTTGGCGGTGATCTGGAAGGTCGTGCCATCCGGTTTTTTCAAGCCGGGCTCGGTGCTCAGCACGATGTGGTCGGCCTTGCCGGCGGTGGCCCGCTGGTCTTGTACCACTTGGCCGTTCGATTGCACCAACTCGCCCAAGGAACTGATGCATTGCGCGCTGACAACGCCTGCTTGCCACTCGACATTGTCCCAATGCACCTGATGCGGCAAGCCGGTGGTGTTTTCGCTCACATCGTTGTTGGGCATATCCAGCGGATTCGGCGCCTGATCGGCGCCCTGCTGCACGCCATTGACCAGCAGACGCACGGACGGGCAATTACTAAAGGCGTTGACGCGAACCTTGCCGGAACGGTTCCAGTGATGCGCCAGGCTGACCACCGGGCGAGTCGTGAAATCGACCCAGGCCGCCTGATACGCGTAATACATCAGTTTAGGGAAACGATTGCCGTCCATCATGGCCGAACCGAGCGAACGCACGTCGCCCTTGCCCGTATTCGACTGGCCTTGCGAGGAAGCAAAGATATTGTTTTCACCCGGCGTTTCAGCCAGATACCACTGCACCATGCCGAACGTTTTCGCCGCGACGCCGCGGCGCCAGTTGTCCAGGAACTCTGCCGTCAGCTCAATTTCGTTATCGTATTTGTAGCGGTAATCGCCCTTGCCCCAGGACTCGGCATCCCACACCGGCGAATTCGGGTACAGGTCTTTGATCAGCAGTTCGCAACCGGTTTTGGTACATCCCAGGATGGTGCCGTTATGCGGATCCGCGGTACGGTCGGTTGCCACCCGGGTATTGATCGGATCCCACTGTTTGTTCAGGGCCATCAACACTTGCGCGTAATTGGTATCCATCGGACCGTTATTCGACTCCCACGACAGAATCGAAGGATTATTACGGTCGCGCACGATCATTTCCCGATGAATTTCCGTTTTCAGGTCAAATTTATCGATCTCGTCTTGCGCACAACCGTCACCCGCCCGCACGTTATAGCATTTTTCAAAAGCCCCCTCGCCTTCGCCGCTAGGCTGGACGATGAAGATACCGAGCGCATCGGCTGCCTCGACGAATTCCGTGCTCGACGACGAATGGCCGGGACGGTACAAACTGCCGCCGGCATCGGCCAGCAGCTTCAGGTCGCGCCATTGCTGCTCGTCCGGCACGGCGGTGCCGAGCGCCGGATAATCGTAGCGACCGGAAGCGCCCCACAGACGGTGGGGATGGCCGTTAATGCTCGGGAAGTCCTTGTCCCAGGTGATGGTACGGATGCCAAGCGGACTTTCGACCGCATCGACCACCACGCCGTCGACGCTGACGATATGCGCGACACGATACATATACGGCGTGCCGAACTGGCTATTGTTCGGGAACCACAGCGTCGGCTGCCTGACCGTCAGGTTTTGCGTAAATTTGTTTTCCACCGGCTGCGCTGCCGCGTTCGGCGGCAATACGCGCACGTCCTTCGCTTCGGCCACCGTATTGCCGGCCGCATCGACGATGCGGGTGGTCAGCGTGACATTTTTTGCGACGCTGTCTTCGTTGCGGATATTGGTCTCGACCTGGATCTCGGCCGATGACTTGTCGTCCGCGATGCTGAAGGTGGACACATGGGTGCCCCAGGTTTCTTGTCCGGCATAGACGTTTTGCGGGATATGCACTTTGTCCGTGACATACATGTGCACCGGACGGAACAAGCCGGAATCGCCCTGGCCAAAGCGGAAGTCGTTGGCGAAATGCGGATTCTCGAAGCCATCCTTGGTCACCCTGACCACCAGCACGTTATCGCTGCCGAGCGTGACCAGATTGGTGATATCGACCACGAATGGCACGAAGCCGATGACATGGGTAAAGTCTTTATTAAATTGACTGGTGCCCTTCACCAGTTGGCCATTGATAAAAACTTGCGCACCAGTATGCACGCCTTCAAATTCGATCAGGATCTTGCGGCCGGCATAGCTGCTCGACAGCGGCAAGATTTTGCGATACCAGACTGTGCCGCCGGTAATCTTGCCCAAGCCGCTGTCATGGTTGACGAACATTTCGGATTCGTTGACCGAATGCGGCACGCCGACGGTGGTCCAGCCGCTATCGTTGAAATCGGCGGCGCTGATGGCGGCCGCATTCTTGATATCGGTATAGGCTTCGTCTTTCGTATATTTCCACGGCGTGGCGCCCAGATTGATCTTCAAACGCTCCGATGGCGGCGCCACCGAGGATTGTTGCGCCTGGGCGTACGGCGTCGGATACACGCCGGCCGACAGGCATAACGCAAAAAACAGCCACAGGCCAGGCCGTTTTGCAGGTCTCATTTTTTTCATTAGTCACCAAAAAGAAAATAACTACGCCGGCCGCTGGATTGCAGTCGGCGGCATGGCATCGGAAGCTTGCATCTGGCGGCGGCGATCATTTGAACATTCAATCGCCTTTTCAAAAACCGCCTTGTCAAGCAGGTTTAACACTTTTTAAGGCAGCGCTAAGTATTTCCACGAAGAATTATTATCCCAATGGTTTCCTATGGCAACGAATTTCTAGAAAGAAATATGAGGATGTGTATACTATTGCGCAAATACAACATTATTGAAGTTTAAGATCCTCGATTTTGGCCCGAACCAAGGCAAAATAGTCATTCGGGCCTCGATTTGAAAACAATGTTATCGATAACGTCGCCATCACTGAAATTCCGGGCTGGGTTGCAGCGGCAAACAGCGATGCCGTGCCGCCGACGGCCGGCTTGCCAGGCGTTCCTGCATCGCCAGCAATTCTCTACAGTACGGTCTTGTCACCGCGACACCCTTTAGAATGGAGGGCTTCCGACATCCAGATCAATCACAAGAAGGAGTTTTCGCCTATGGATTTCAGCTTGATGGACAGCTTGCACGAGGGGCCGCTGCGCTCCGGCCTGATGGTTCTGGTCAGCGCGATGACGGCCGCCATACTGGCGCTGGTGCTGCACCGCGGTAGCATTTCGCTGCTGCGCCGACTGGCCCGCAACCGTCCGTTCACCAGCGCCGCGACCCGCATCGCCTTCCGCGCCAGTCAGCTGTGCCTGCTGCTGTTCGCGCTGCGGCTGGTGCTGACCGGCGCGCCGGACGATACGCCGTGGCTGCTCGGCATGTCGCATATCGCCAATGTGGCGCTGATCCTGGCGCTGACCTGGTTCGCCATGCAATGCATCGAGTCGGTCAGCGTCACCATCGCCGAACTGCATCCGGTCGACGTGGCCGACAACCTGAAGGCGCGCCGCATGATTACCCAGACCCGGGTACTGGCGCGCAGCGCGCACACCATCGCGGTGATACTGGGCCTGTCGTTCGTGCTGCTGACGCTGCCGGGCGCGCGGCAGATCGGCGCCAGCCTGCTGGCGTCGGCCGGCGTGGCTGGCTTGGTGGCCGGTATCGCGGCGCGGCCGGTGCTGGGCAACTTCATCGCCGGCCTGCAAATCGCGTTTTCGCAACCGATCCGCATCGACGACGTGCTGATCGTCAACGGCGAATGGGGCCGGGTCGAGGAAATCACCGGCACGTATGTGGTGGTGCGCATCTGGGATGAGCGCCGCCTGATCGTGCCGCTGCAATGGTTTATCGAAAATCCGTTTGAAAACTGGACCCACAGTTCGACCACGCTGCTCGGCACCGTTTTCCTGTGGATGGATTTCAAGGTGCCGCTGGCGCCGCTGCGCGCCGAATTCGAACGGATCTGCAAGGAAGCGCCGCAATGGGATGAGCGGGTCTGCAAGGTGCAAGTGACGGATTCGAACGAGCGCGCGATGCAATTGCGGCTGATGATCAGTGCGCGCAATTCGGGCGATGTGCTGGAATTGCGCTGCATCGTGCGCGAAGCGATCATCGCTTTTATCGCCCAACATCATCCGGAAGGCTTGCCACGGCTGCGCTCGTCGCTCGATCCGCTGACGGTACAGGCGGCCGGCAAGGACCAGCAGCCGTATCCGGCAGTGCGGCTGGACAAAATCCTGGCCGGCCCCGGCCCGGCCTGAAGGCGGGCGGCGCTCGCGCGCCCCACTTGGCGCGCCCCGCCTCGCGCGCCCCGCCTCGCGCGCACCGCCTCGCGCGCGCCGCCCGCAATAGTTGACCGCTACAATCGGCCGCCTGTCTGTTACGCGCCACCGCGCCCCATCATGACCACCACCCACTGGTTTATCCTGATCGGCATCCTGATGCTGGCGCGCGGCTTGGCGGCCACCACGCTGGCGCGCTTGCCGGCCAGTTCGGCGATGGTCTACCTCGGCGTCGGCTTGCTGCTCGGCCCGGTTTGCCTCGGCCTGTTTTCATTCAATCTGTACCGGCAGTCGGCATTGCTGGAAGTACTGGCCGAAATCGCCGTGCTGATTTCGCTGTTTTCGGCCGGCGTCAAGATGCCGGTGCCGTTCAGCCTGCAGCGCTGGGCGCCGTCGATCCGGCTGGCCTGGCTGTCGATGAGCATGTCGGTAGCGCTGATGGCCGCTTACGCTTATTTCATGCTGGGCTTGCCGCTCGGCGCCGGCATCCTGCTCGGCGCGATCCTGGCGCCGACCGATCCGGTGCTGGCCACCGACGTGCAGGTGCGCCACGCCGGCGACAAGGATCAATTGCGCTTTGCGCTGACCTGCGAAGCGGGCATGAACGATGGCAGCGCGTTTCCTTTCGTGATGCTGGGGCTGGGCTTGCTGGGGCTGCACGAATTAGGCGATTTCGGCGTGCGCTGGGTGCTGCTCGACTTGCTGTGGGCCACCGGCGGCGCGATCGCCATCGGCCTGGCCGGCGGCGCGGCGCTGGCCAGGCTGAGCTGGCAATTGCGCGGCAAGGAGCCGAAACACGAAGTGCTGGACGACCTGGCCGGGCTGGGCCTGATCGCCACCGTGTACGGCGCGGCGCTGGCGCTGCAGGCATGGGGTTTCCTGGCGGTGTTTTTTGCCGGCGTCGCGCTGCGGCATACGGAGCTGGTGCTGTCCGGCGCGCCGAAAGACCGCCAGGGCTTGCTGCAGGCGGAAGCGCTGCATGTCCCGTCAGCCAGCGCTTCCCTTGACGACGCGCCGCGCACGGTCAGCGGCGAATCGCTGATCTTCAAGGAGCACCTGGAGCGCCTGTCGGAATTGACGCTGGTATTGCTGCTCGGCGGCGCGATCACTGCCGATGCGTGGAACTGGCGCGCCTGGGGCAGCGCGCTATTCCTGTTCTTCATCGCCCGCCCGCTCAGCGTCATGCTGGGTCTGGCGGGATCGGGCGCCGCGGCCAGCCGCAAGATGCGCCGCATCGCCGCCTGGTTCGGCGTGCGCGGCATCGGTTCGGTGTATTACCTGATGTATGCGCTGAACCACGGCTTGCCACCGTCGCTGGCGTTGGACTTGAGCCAGATTACGGTGGTGGTCATCATGCTGTCGATCGTGGTGCATGGCGCTAGCGTGACGCCAGTTCTGGATAAATTCTGGCGCAAATAGAACGCGTGCCTACACTACCAGCCGCTTTCCAGTCCCTCGCGTTGTAACTGCCGCTCAAAATGTTTTTGCAGGAAATCGAGCAAGGCCGTCACCTTGGCCGACAGGTTCAGCCGCTCCGGATAGACCGCGTAGATATCCGCATCCGGCACGTTCCAGTCATCCAGCACGGCGCACAGCCTCCCGGAGCGCAGGTACGGCGCACTATCCCATTGCGAACGCAGCAGGATGCCGTGGCCGTCCAGCGCCCAGCCGAGCGCGATTTCGCCATGGTTGGTGCTGAGCCTGCCGCGTACCTTGACGGTTTCCTGGGTTTTGCCTTGCTGCAAATTCCAGGTGCCATAGGCGGCGTCGTTTTCGCGCAGCACGATGCATTGGTGGCGCTGCAAGTCGCGCGGAGTATTGACCGGCCCATGGCGTTTCAGATACTGCGGCGCGGCGCACAAGCGCCGCGTGTTCGATGCGATCTTGCGCGCATACATCCGTGCATCCGGCAAGGCGCCGACGCGGATGCCGATATCGAACGCCTGGTCGGCCAGGTTGACCGGCCGGTCGGTGACATGCAATTGCACTTCGACTTCCGGATACCGCGCCGCGAATTCGGCAATCGCCGGGCCGACATGCTGGCGGCCGAAACCGATCGTCGCATTCACCCTCAGCAAGCCCTTCGGCACGGCCCGGCTGCGCGACACCGCGCTTTCCAATTCCTCGATATCGGCCAGGATGCGCGCCGCTTCGGCATAATACACTTCACCCTCGTGCGTCACGCTCATGCGCCGCGTGGTGCGGTTCAGCAAGCGCACGCCGAGCCGGTGTTCCAGGCTGGCCAGCGTCTTGGTAACCACCGGCGGCGTGACGCCCATTTCGCGCGCCACCGCCGCCAGGCTGCCATGCTTGACCAGCATGGTGAAAAACGCCAGATCCGACACGTCGCTCATTATTTATCTCAAAGAAAGAATTGGTTTTTCTTCGACGAATTATATGGCAAAAAACCAGCCTACAATTCGCAGCTGAAAGAATACTTCTGGAGACAAGCATGTTTGAACACTTCACCAGGCACACGGTCGCCGTCGACGGTTCCGACGTGAGCTATGTGCGCGGCGGTGACGGTCCGGCGCTGTTATTGCTGCACGGCCATCCGCAAACCCATGTCATCTGGCACAAGGTGGCGCAGCAACTGGCGCAACATTTCACGGTGATCGCCGCCGACTTGCGTGGTTACGGCGACAGCGCCAAACCGCAAGGCTTGCCGGACCACAGCAATTACTCGAAGCGGGCCATGGGCGCCGAACAGGTCAAATTGATGGAATTGCTGGGTTTCGACAAGTTCTTGCTGATGGGTCACGACCGTGGCGGCCGGGTCGCCTACCGCATGGCGCTGGACTTTCCCGAACGCATACAGCGGCTGGTGGTGCTCGACATCGCGCCGACGCTGGCCATGTATGAGAAAACCGACCGCGAATTCGCCACCAGGTATTTCCACTGGTTTTTCCTGATCCGTCCGGCGCCCTTCCCCGAAATCCTGGTCGGCGGCAACCCGGAAGCATATCTGCGCTACACCGTCGGCGGCCGCAGCGCCGGCCTGGCGCCGTTCACGCCGCAAGCGTACGCCGAATACCTGCGCTGCCTGCAAGATCCGGCCGCCATCCACGGCATGTGCGAGGATTACCGCGCCAGCGCCGGCATCGACCTGGAACATGAACGCACCGACCTGGCGGCCGGCAACAAGATCGCTTGCCCGATGCTGGCCCTGTGGGGCGCGCAAGGCGTGGTTGCTCAATGTTTCGACCCGCTGGCCGAATGGGACTTGCTGGCCGAACAAGTCAGCGGCAAAGCCTTGCCATGCGGCCATTACATCCCGGAAGAAGCACCGGAACCGTTGCTCGCCGAAGTCTTGCCGTTTCTGAGGCTGGAAACCACGCAAGTCCGGCCAGCCTGAATCAAGGAGTCACCTATGATGGAACAGCGCATGGAACACCGCAGCCCGCAGGGTCCTCGGACACTGTACGGCAAACTGGTCGCCACCCACACCGTCGCCGGGCTGGACGCACAGCACATCCTGCTGTACGCCGACTTGCATATCATGAATGAATACACCAGCCCGCAGGCATTCACGGGCTTGAAGGACAAGGGCCACGGCGTGCGCCGTCCGGCGCAGCAACTGGCAGTCGTGTCGCACATCATTCCGACCCATCCGGTGGCCGTGCCGCAGCGCGTCATCCTCGACCCGGCCTCATCGTTGCTGGCGCTGAATTTGCGGCGTAATTGCGCACAGTTCGGCATCCGCCTGTTCGACACCAACGACCCCGACCAGGGTATCGAGCACATCATCGCGCCGGAGCGCGGCCTGGTGCGTCCCGGCATGGTGATCTTGTGCGGCGACAGCCACACCACCACCTACGGCGCGCTGGGCGCGCTGGGTTTCGGCGTCGGCACCTCGGAAGTCGAGCACATCATGGCGACCCAGACGCTGGTCTACCGGCTGGCAAGCACGATGCGCATCCGCATCGATGGCAGCTTGCCACCCGGCACCTCGGTCAAGGATTTGACGCTGTACCTGATCGGCCGCATCGGCGCGCAAGGCGCGCGCGGCTACGCGGTCGAATTCTGCGGCAAGGCGATCGATAGCCTGTCGGTCGAGGCACGCATGACCTTGTGCAATATGGCGGTCGAAGCCGGCGCGCGCGCCGCGCTGATCGCGCCGGACCAGGCCACCCGCGCCTACCTGGCCAGCCATGTGGCCGGTTTCACCGATGAAGCCGGCCACGCCACCCTGCCCGCCGCGTGGGACGATTTGCATACCGATCCCGGCGCCGTGTTCGACGCCGAACACGTATTCGACGCGGCCGACGTGGCGCCGTACCTCACCTGGGGCACCAGTCCGGACCAGGGCATGCCGGTCAATGGCGCCGTGCCCGGCCCGGGCGACAGCCAGTCCGGCGATCCGCACGCGTCGGCGATGACCGTCAAGGCGCTCGATTACATGGGCTTGCAGGCCGGCCAGCCGATCACCGGCCTGGCGATCGACCGCGTCTTCATCGGTTCCTGCACCAATAGCCGCATCGAAGACTTGCGCGCCGCCGCCGCGATTGTCGGCAAGCATAAAGTAGCGCCGCGAGTGCGCGCCATGGTGGTGCCCGGCTCCGGTGCCGTGCGGCGCCAGGCCGAACAGGAAGGGCTGGCGCAAATTTTCATCGACGCCGGTTTTGAATGGCGCCAGCCGGGCTGTTCGATGTGCCTGGCGATGAACGACGACGTGCTGGCCCCGTTCGAGCGCTGCGCCTCGACCACCAACCGCAATTTTGAAGGGCGCCAGGGCCGCGCCGGCCGCACTCACCTGATGAGCCCGGCCATGGCCGCCGCCGCCGCGATCACCGGTGTCATCACCGACGTGCGCACTTTGGGAGAACAGCATGCCTGACAAAACCATGCCCGGCAAGATCGCCGGCGTCGCCGCGCCGGTCTTGATCGACAACCTCGACACCGACCAGATCATGCCCAAGCAATTCTTGCGCACGATTAGCAAGGAAGGCCTGGACCAGGGCGTGCTGTACGACTTGCGCTTCGACGGCGATGGCCGGCTGCGGCCGGACTTCATCCTGAACCGGCCAGCTTATCAAGGCGCGCGCATCCTGATCGCCGGCTCGAACTTCGGTTGCGGTTCCAGCCGCGAACATGCGGTATGGGGCTTGCAGCAATTCGGCATCGCCGCCGTGATCGCGCCGAGCTACGGAGAAATTTTCTTTGGCAATGCCTTGAACAACCGTTTATTGGTGATCAAGCTGGACCAGGCCGCCATCGATCACCTGATCGCCGACGTCGCCACACCCGGCAGCGCCAGCCTGGAAATCGACCTGGAACGCATGACGATCGGCAGCCCCAACGGCCGCATGACGCCATTCACGCTGGCCCCGCGCGACAAGCGCATGATCGTCGAAGGCATCGACATGATCGATATGACCTTGCAGCTGGATCAGCAGATCAGCGACTTCGAGGCCGCTCATGCGCTGGCCTATCCGTGGATGAAGGTGCTGGCCGGCGCAAGCTGATCCGCCTGAAAATATTGTCAAAAAAATCGTCGCCGGTGATGTTTCCAATAAAAATAACGGCGCCGTTTCGTCAATTGAAAAGTTGCCCCCCCGGGCGGACGTTAGCGTGCCGCTCGGGTACAATACGGACTCAGCTGCCAGGATCAAGCCATAGGGCCGCACGCCATGGCAGCGTAGCGGGGTATCTTTGAAGGACGCGTTTTTTTGACGAAAGAAGGCTTGCCCATACGGTGCCCTGGCGCAATGCCTCGCCGCATGAACGCAAGTCGCAGATAACATCACATGAAATTATTTTCGCTACTGGCGTTGGCGCTGGCCATCGCCCACGGCGGCGCTGCCGCCGAGAACACCAAAGACACGCAAGACAGCACCGGCACGCCAGCCGCCAAAGTCAAAAAAAGCCGCTACCTGTTCGACGAAGTCCCGATCGGCACCTGGGCCACCTCCGCCGAACTGGGCGCGATCACGACTTCCGGCAATACCGAGGGCACCTCGGTCACCGGCAAGATCGATGCGCGCCAGGAATTGGACGACTGGAGTAACCAATACATCTTCAGCGGTTATTTCAAGGAAGATGAAATCGCCAACGATGAAGGTCAGCGCACCCGCGAACGCTCCGCCGAGCGGTTTTCGGTGTCGGCCAAAGCGGCTTACAAGCTGCTGGAAGACAATGCAAAACTGTTCGTGCTGGCATCGCATGTCAACGACAAATTCGGCGCCTATACCAAATACTCGACACTGGCGGTCGGTCACAGCTCGCGCTGGTATCAAACCGACGACAAAAGCCTGGATGTCGAACTCGGTCCGGGTTATTTCAACGGCATCCGCGAATCCGGCGAGTCCGAAAGCGGCATGACGGTGCGCGGCGCGGCCGCGTTCAAGTGGAAAGTCAGCTCATCGGCGACCTTTACGCAAAGCCTCAGCGTCGAGCGCGGTACGTCGAACATGCATTCCAACGCGGAATCGGCGCTGAGCGCCAAGATCAACGGCACCATGCAAATGAAGGCGGCCTTCGTCGCCCGCAACGATAGCAATGTGCCGGAAGATAAGAAGAATACCGATACGCAAACGTCGCTGACGCTGGTGTATTCGTTCTGAGAATAAAGGCTGCCTGGTTAACCGGGCAGCCTTGATCATCAGGCTGTGTCCGCATCACATTGTCAGCCCCAGGTAATTGACGATCAGCACCAGCGCATTGCTGCACGCATGCGCGATGGTCGCGGTGGAATATGCGAGCGCCACGCCGGGTTCCCGGTAGCGCAGGTAAATGTACGACAACAGTGCGCCGGACGCGGCGGCGACCAGTCCATGCAGCATGCCGCCATACAGATAATGGCCGGCGCCCCACACCAGCGCGCCGGCGGCGATGCACAGCGCCCTGCGCGCGCCGAAGCGGCGCAGTATTTCCAGCGGCAGCAATTGGCCCACGAACGTTTCAAAGATGGGCGCATATATCACCCCCCAGAAAAACAGCTGGAATACCGGCATTTCGCGTTCGAACATCGCCGCGCCGGCATCCGCGCCCCACAAATGGTGCGGCAGCATCAGTTTGCCGAGCAACAGCGCCAGCACGCCGACGCCATAGGTCGGCAAGCCCCAGCACAGGCCAAGCGCCACCTGACGCAGGACGGATGGCGACGTCATCCGGATTTCCATACCGGCAGCATATCGGCGCGCATCGGATCGCCCCCCCCGGTCAAGCTTCCTTGGCGATGACAAACGCTGCGGTTTCGTAAGGCACTGTCACCACGTCCTTGCCGGCCAGTTCGGCGGTACTGGCGATCAGCGCCGCCACCTGGCGGTCGATGCTGCTGCGTTGCTCCGGCGGCAATGCGGCGACAAAACTGGTCGAACGGACCCGGTTCAGCACCACGTCTTCCGGGCTGCCGCTGTGGCCATGTGAAAAATGCGACGCGTGCAACGGTCCAAAACCCGGCGCCGGGAATACCTTGCGCCAGGCGCCGGTGTAATAACGCGGCGTGTCGCCTTCGACCTGGTTGACGATGGCATCCAGGCTGGCCACCCAGCCGACCCGCGCATCACGCATATTCCACACCAGCCCGAGCTTGCCGCCCGGTTTCAGCACGCGGCGGATTTCAGCCAGCGCGGCCGGCGTGGCGAACCAGTGAAACGCTTGCGCGCAAATGACGGCGTCGAGCGACGCATCCGGCAACGGAATCGCTTCGGCGCTGCCGGCCAGCGCCTCGACTTGCGGCAAGGCCGCAGACAATTTGGCGCGCATCTGCCCGACCGGCTCGACCGCGATCACGCGGGCGCCGGTGGCCACCAGGCGCGGCGTGAATTTGCCAGTGCCGGCGCCCAGGTCCAGCACCGTGCTGCCTTCGTGCAAGCCCAGCGCGCCGCGCAGCCAGCCGGCGAGTTCAGGTGGATAATCCGGCCGGCCCTTGACATAACTGTCGGCATTGATGGTGTAGCCGTCGGCCGCCGCACGGTGTATCGCATTGCTCATGCATCCTCCTGGTCAGTATGTGGTCTATTCTACTCAAGTAACGGCGGATTTTTCCAGATCAACAGGCGGCGCGGCCTGCTGCTCGGCCTCGGCAGCTTTCCTGGCCTTGGCGGCAACCAGCCGCACGGCGACGATTTTGAGCGCGGCCATCACCGGCACCGACAGGAAGATGCCGACCACGCCGCCGATCTGGTCGCCGGCCAGCAAGCCGACGATCACCAGCAGCGGGCTGACTTCGACGCCTTCGCTCATCAGGTAGGGATTGACGACATAATCCTGGAACATGCGATAGGCCAGGAAAAAGATCACCAGCCACAGCATGTGTTCATGGCCGCTGAAGACCGCCACCACCAGCGTGACCACGATGGCGCCCAGCGGTCCGGCAAACGGTATGAATTCCAGCAAGGCCGACAAACCAGCCAGCAACATGCCGTATGGCACATCCAGCAGCCAGAAAGCAATGCCGTAGGCAATGAAGGTCGCCAGCGACAACAGTAGCAGCGCGCGTACGTATTTCGACAGCAGCACGTCGAGGTCGTCGATGATGCCACCCCACAAGCGGCGGTTGGCCTGCCCCAGCCACGCCAGCAAGGCGCCGCGCATGGCCGGCGCTTCCTTGATCATCAGGAAACTCAGCACCGGAATCAGCACGATGTAGATCAGGTTGCCGGCCGCATGCATCAAGCCGCCGGCGAAATTCTTGGCCAGCGGCATGGCCTGGTCGGTACCGGCCGCGATTTGCGAGCGCACGAAATCCATGATGCGGGCACGCATCGGTTCCATCGCATCCGGCAACGGAATCCGGTCGACCACGTTTTGCGAATTGATCAGCGTCGGCAACCTTTGGCTCAGGGTAATCGCTTCCGCCTGGATCTGGCTGCCGAACAGCGCCACGCCCAGGCCGGCCAGCACGATCACCAGCACAAACACCAGCGCGATCCAGACCGTGCGCGGAATCCGTTTCGACGCGCGGCGCTCGGCCAGCTCCACCAGCGGATACACCAGGTAACTGAAAAATACCGCGAACACCATCACGACGATCGTCACCGACGCCAGATAAACCATATAAAACAGCAACAAAAGCAATGCCGTCGTCCACACTATTTTCCCTGTCCGAATGTCGAAACCCAGCATGTTTAATCCGTTTCAAGTGAAGTTGCCCTTGGCGATACACCGCGTGCCACCTGCCTGCGCCGTGGAATTCTCCGCAAAGGGGAAATTATTATATTTTTCTTAGCACTTGCAGTGTATCAAACAAGTTATCGGAGGGGCATTACTGCAGGATGCCGGTAGAGACTACCGGCATCCAATCAAGGAGAGGACAGAAAAGCAAGGGCGCGGCGGCGCCGGGAGAGGAAACGATCAGGCGCGCAAGGCGAGGCGTTTGCGCGGTACGGCATCGAGGCCGAGCTTGAACACGCCGACCACTTGCGCCAGGCCGCCTGCCTGGTTTTGCAATTCTTGCGCGGCGGCCGCCGCTTGCTCGACCAGTGCCGAGTTTTGCTGGGTGACATGATCCATTTCGATGATGGCGCGGTTGACTTGTTCGATGCCGCTGCTTTGTTCGCGCGTCGCGTGGCTGATCTCGGCCATGATGTCGGTCACCCGCTTGATGCCGGACACCACGTCGTGCATGGTGGCGCCGGCCTGCTGCACCAGCTTGGTGCCGGTGCCGACCTTGCTGACGGAATCGTCGATCAAGACCTTGATTTCCTTGGCGGCGGCGGCCGAGCGTTGCGCCAGGCTGCGCACTTCGGTCGCCACCACCGCGAAACCGCGGCCCTGCTCGCCGGCCCGGGCCGCTTCGACGGCGGCGTTCAGCGCCAGGATATTGGTCTGGAAAGCGATGCTGTCGATCACGCCGATGATGTCGACGATCTTGTTCGACGACGCGTGGATCATGTCCATGGTGGTGACCACCTGGCCGACGGCTTGTCCGCCGCGCTGGGAAATATCGGCTGCGGCTTGCGCCAGCTGGTTGGCCTGCAAGGCATTTTCGGCATTTTGACGCACTGTGGAAATCAATTCTTCCATCGACGACGCCACCTCTTCCAGCGAGCCGGCTTGCTGTTCGGTACGCACCGACAAGTCGCGGTTGCCGCTGGCAATTTCAGTCGACGCGGTGGCGATGGTGTCGGTGCCGATACGCACCTTGCCGACGATGGCGGCCAGGTTGTCGCGCATGGTCTTGATCGCGAACAGCAGGCTGGAGCTATCGTGTGCCGCGGTGTGCACCTCGACCGCCAGTTCGCCCTGGGCGATCCGGCCGGCGATTTCAGCCGCATACGCCGGTTCGCCGCCCAATTGCTTCAGCAAGCCGCGGGTGATAAATGCGGCGATGACGATACAGATAACGCTGATGAAGATGGCGAGGACCAGGATCCAGCGGATCGCCTGGCTGTAAATATCGTGCGCATTAAAACCGGCGGCATCGGTTTCCTGCTGCGCCGCCTTCAGTACCACCTCGATGTCGGCGACGATGCGGCGCCGCAGCGGACTGCATTCATCGACCAGGAAGGTGCCGTACGCATCCATCTGGCCCGATTCGCGGAACTGGCGCGGACGCTTCAATTCATCGGCCATGGCTTTCAAGCCGCTACTGACTTTCTGGAAATCCGGATGGGCGCCATAGACCGGCTCCAGCGTCGCCAACGCTTCCAGGTAGCGGGCTTTCTGGGTATCGACGATATCGAGTTCCCGGCGCGCATCGGTTTCGTTATGAAAGATAAAGGCGTTGCGCGCCGCTAGGCCGGTCTGGTCAAGCGCCTCGCGCGCCACATATAATGGTTCGAGCTTGTCGGCGCGTATTTTTTGCTGGTATTCGACCGCGTCCGCGATGGCGCCGATGCGCAACAACGCGATTGCGGCCAGCCCCAGCATTAACAGCACCAGTGTGCCGAAGCCGAGCATCAAACGGGTGCCAATTTTCAAACTGCTAAGTGATTTCATCGTATATCCTATGGCTGCTGTAAAGAAACTCGCCGGTAGGCGGCGAAATGGAAGTCGTTTGCGAATGCGCACGTTGCCGGCGCACTAACTTGCATTGTTTAGGCAGTCAGCTTGTCAATACTTTGCAATACACTTGAGCGTGCGACGCATGTTATCGGCGCGGCACGTACTATATCCACTGGGCAACAAAAAAACAGTTCCGCAAGTCCATTTTTAATGTCTCAACGTCTATTTAGGTGCCAAATGGACAACTTATCGACGCTATTACAGCGTCATCCTTACCAAGCGCAAGTGTTTCATCACGCCGAATTTTGCGGTTCAAACAACTTTGACGAAGACCAGCAATACGGCTACTTGCACATCGTGCGGGCCGGCCGCGCCGTGATGCATCACCAGCACCATCCGGCACTCGAAATGACCGGCAATCACCTGGTGTTTTATCCGAGCGGCATGCAGCACCGCTTGCATGTCGAAGCGCATGAAAGCGCCCTGCTTTTGTGCGCCCGGATACAGCTTCAACACGGCAAGCACAATACGTTGGCGCTGGCGCTGCCCGAGCTGGTACATGTACAAACACAACAAGTCGATGGCTTGCCGGCCACCCTGGAACTGCTATACAGCAACGCTGCCCACTGCTGCCCCGGCCAGCAACTGGTGCTGGACCGCCTGTGCGACGTGGTGCTGGCGCAATTGCTATGTCATTTGCATGCCAGCGGCAACTTGCAAACCGGCCTCCTGGCGGGCCATGCCGACACGGGCATGTCGCGCGTGCTTGACCTGATGCACAAGGAAGCCGACAAACCATGGACCTTGCAGCAACTGGCCGACCTTGGCGGCATGTCGCGCAGCAAATTTGCGCAACTGTTCCATCAACTGATCGGCACCACGCCAGCCGATTATTTATCCGAACAGCGCATGCTGCTGGCACAGGCTCTGCTCAAGGACAACAATACCGTCAAGGCGGTAGCGATCAAGGTGGGTTATGGCAGCCAGTCGGCATTCACCAAGGCATTTTCAGCCAGGCACGGCATGTCGCCGCGGGCCTGGCTGAATTCCTTGCGATCCAGCACGGACAATTCCATTGTGGCAGCACGGTGAGTGCCGGACTTGTGGCGGATCAAAGTTTCCGGTGCGCAATCAGCAAGCTGCCGATGCGGCTGGAAATGCGGGGGGAAAGAGCGGCGGATCAGTCCGGTTCATTACCGAAATCGATTTCTTCTTTGCCGTAAAACTTGACCCCGATATGGATGCGTTCGCGCCCCATTTCGCGACGGTGTTTATTGGTGTCGCGCAAGGAATAAACACAACCGCAATATTCTTGCTGATAGAAATTCTCGCGCTTGCTGATTTCAATCATGCGCGCCGAACCGCCGCCCTTGCGCCAGTTATAGGTCCAGTACACCAGGTCGCCATAACGCGCCGCGGCCCGTTCGCCGCAGCCATTAATCTGGTTCATGTCTTTCCAGCGTGAAATACCGAGCGAACTGGTGATGGTGTCGTAGCCATGTTCATGCGCATACAGCGCGGTGCGCTCGAAACGCATGTCGAAACACTCGGTGCAGCGCTCGCCGCGCTCCGGCGTATGTTCCAGGCCCTTGACCCGGTCGAACCAATTGTCCATGTCGTAGTCGGCGTCGATGAACGTGATGCCGTGCTTTTCCGCGAACCGGATATTTTCCTGTTTGCGGATTTCATATTCCTTGACTGGATGAATATTCGGATTATAAAAATAAATCGCGTAATCGATGCCGGACGCCTGCATCGCTTCCATCACTTCGCCGGAACACGGCGCGCAGCAGGAATGCATCAATACTTTTTTACGGCCAGGCGGCAAATCCAGTACGGGGCGTTTTAATTCGGTCATGGTCATGTAGGACAAGTAATCGGTGAATCTTCTATTTTACCGGTTCAAATGTCACAACGATACCATTTGCCGTGGTATTGATCTGGGTCGGCACGAATTGTACGCCCGCATAGCGCAAATCTTCCGGTTTGAAACTGTAAATCGGCGTGTCGCGCATCAACTGCTCGGTCACCAGGTTGGCGACCTTGGCGAATTGCTTTTGCTGCGACGCGTCGAGACCGTCGATGAGTACCTTGTCGAGCGTCGCATCGCTGAGCAATACCGCGTTGCGCTGGGTGTCGATCACCAGGTGGCCGGACAAGGCCAGGCTGCCGCTCCAGCTTTGGCGGATGAAGGGCGGCGCCACGCTGGCGTCAAGCGAAATCGCGACGCGCTCGCGTTCCGGCAACACACTCAACTGCGGATGGGTCAATTGCACGTCGAGTATCGACAACATGCGCTTGTGCAGCGGAAAGCGTTTATCCAAGCCCTGCTGCATCCTGGCCAGCGGCACGTCGACCTGGCGCGGACCGATCAGCGTCGAGCACGACGCCAGCAAGACACAGGCCGCCACCAGGGCGGCATTTTTCAGCAGCGGCAGAGCCTTGCCGGAAGCATTCAATAACATGATGGGTCCAGTGTGTAAGAGCGCCGCTATCTTACACCGCTGGCGGCCCGGGCCGCCAGCGGTCAGCATGGGCTACTTCACTCCGGGGTGGAAAAAGCGACCTTGCTTAATGGACAAACAAGGCGATCAGGATCACGATCGGCAATGGAATGCCCAGTAACAGTAATAAAATCGAACGCATGGTGATCTCCTCGATGGTTCAGACGGGATTGCGCAGTTGTACGCGCTCATTGTCACGCTGGCGTCCGCCCAGCGTCGCGGCCAGGCTCGCGACAAAGGCACCCAGCAGCAAGGCGACGAACATCCACAGCGCCGCATGGGCGGCAGCCTTGCGCGCGGTGTCGGCCGCTTGCTGCGCCGCCACTTTCGCATCGCTGACCGCCTTGGCGGCGCGCGCATAGATATCGTCGACCCGGCGTTCGGCGTCCGGCTGGCTCAAGCCGGTGCGCTTGGCGACCACTTGCGCCAGATAAGTACGGTCTTCCGGCGACAATTGGCCTTGCAGCAAATCGGTGGCCAATATCTTGTTGATTTCGGCGCGCTGTCCCGGATTGCCGCTGTCAGCCGCGGACGGATCGGTGCGCAGCAACATATCGGAGAAATAATCGACCGGACTGGAGACCGCACCATCGCTCCCCTTGGCCAGCGCGGTGGCGGCGACCGGCGCCACCGCGGCGCCAGCGGCGGCGC
Organism: Janthinobacterium agaricidamnosum NBRC 102515 = DSM 9628; assembly: GCF_000723165.1. NCBI lineage: Bacteria > Pseudomonadati > Pseudomonadota > Betaproteobacteria > Burkholderiales > Oxalobacteraceae > Janthinobacterium > Janthinobacterium agaricidamnosum. The sequence goes on along the minus strand of NZ_HG322949.1, from coordinate 2,524,221 downwards.
CGGCGTCGATCGCGCCGCCGAGGATGGCGCGCACGCCGCTGGCCAGCAGGATTACCGTCAGCAAGGTTGCCACCGCCCATGCCAGCAAGCCGTGGGCGGTATCGCGAAAATGCACTTCATCGCCATGCACGGCGGTCCATTTGACGCGCAGCCGGCCGGCGATGTAGCCGCCGATGCCGGACGCCGCCAATTGCATGAAGGCCAGCCAGACGATGGTCGACACGCCGATGGCGCCGGCGTTGTACGACCATGGCGATACCGACGACAGGCCCAGGCCGACGCCGAGGATCAGCAGGATGAACGACAGCGCGGCCGCCGCCGCCGCGCCGGCAAAGACCGCGCCCCACGACACGCCGGAAGTGTGAGCGTCGGATGTGACATTGTAAGTTTGCATGGATGCTCCTTGGGATGGTTACCTGATTGAGGTGTTCCTAGGATGCGCCGCGCGGCGATGCCAGTATGTGCGGCACCAAACATAAACTTGCACTTAAATTAATACCATGCTGGCGCGCCTGGCAAAACCGTCAAGGCAAGTCGATGCAATACCGCCATCGGCGTTTTTTCAGGTGCTTTTGATGCCGTGGTGATTCATCAAGTCGTATAAAGTCGGCCTGCTAACGCCCAGCAATTCGGCGGCCTTGACGATATTGCCGTCGGCCCGCGCCAGCGCCTTGACCATCACCCTGTATTCGGCCGCGTCGCGTGCCTGGCGCAGGTTGACGGTTTCGTCGCACGCCGCCAGCGGCCCTTGCGGCAAGCCCAGGTCGTCGACGCCGATCTGCGGTCCATCCGACATGATCACCGCCCGCTTGATGCAATTTTCCATTTCGCGCACATTGCCCGGCCAGCCATACGATTCGATCGCGGCCAGCGCGTCGGGACTGAAATTGAGCGCCGGGCGCCCTTCGCTGGCGCTGAATTTATTCTTGAAATGGTGGGCCAGCAAGGCGCTGTCGCCGTCGCGCGCGCGCAGCGGCGGTATCGTCAGCACGATTTCGCTGAGCCGGTAAAACAGGTCTTCGCGAAAACGGCCAGCCTCGGCCAGCGCCTTCAGGTTCTGGTGCGTGGCGCAAACAATCCGCACATCGACCGCGATTTCGCCGCGTCCGCCGATGCGCTCGATGACTCGTTCCTGCAAGAAACGCAGCAGCTTGGCTTGCAAACCCAGCGCCATGTCGCCGATTTCATCCAGAAAAAAAGTGCCGCCATGGGCCAGTTCGATCTTGCCCAGGGTTTGCTTGGCGGCGCCGGTGAACGCGCCCTTTTCATAACCGAACAACTCGCTTTCCAGCAAGGTTTCCGGGATCGCCGCGCAATTGATGGCGACAAAACGCTTGTCATGCCGCGCGCTGAGCGTATGCAAACCCCGCGCGATCAATTCCTTGCCGCTGCCCGAATCGCCCAGCAACATCACGCTGGCCGACGACGGCGCCACTTTTTCAACGCTGCGGCACAGTTTCAGCATGCCGGGATCGCGGCTGACGATGCCGGCCAGCGGCGAATCGGCCTGGGTTTGCAGCATGCGGCGGTTTTCCTGCTGCATCGCGTGCAAATAAAACGCACGCGCGATCACCAGCCCCAGCATGTCGGCGTCGAACGGTTTTTGATGGAAATCGTAGGCGCCCATGCCGATCGCTTTCAAGGCGTTGCTCCGCTCCTGGTTGCCGGACAGGATGATCACCTTGGTATCCGGCGCCAGCGCCAGGATTTGCTGCAAGGTCGCCAGGCCCTCGCTGGCGCCATCCGGGTCGGGCGGCAAGCCCAGGTCCATCGTCACCACCGCCGGCTGGTGGCGGCGCACCTGGGCCAGCGCCGTGTCGCGCTCGCCGGCCACCAGCACGTCATAGGCATCGAAACTCCAGCGCAACTGCTTTTGCAGGCCGCAATCGTCTTCGATGACCAGCAGTTTTTGCTTGCCCATGATGTTCCTCGCTAACTCACATGCAACGGCAGGATCACGCGGAAAGTGGTGCCGACCGCCGGCACGCTGGATACTTCCAATTGGCCGCCCACTTCGCGGATATATTCCCGGCTTTCAAACACGCCGATGCCCATGCCGGCGGTCTTGGTCGATTCGAATGGCTTGAACAAGCGCTCGCGGATGAATTGTTCGCTCATGCCCTGCCCGGTATCGTTCAGTTCGACCACCGCATAACATTGTTCGCGCAGCAGCCGCACCAGCACCTTGCCATCCTTGGCGGTCGCTTCGATCGCATTCTGGATAATATGCCCCAGCACCCGTTCCAGCCGCGCCGGATGGGCCAGCACGGTCAGGCCGGCGGCGCCGATTTCCAGCCGCGGCGCCGGTTCGGCATTGGCCTTGGCCAGCACCGCCTGGCGCAGCAATTGTTCGATCTGCAACGGTGCAGCCATATCCGGCGCCTCGCCGCGGCTCAGTTTTTGCAGCAGCAAGGTCATTTTCTTGACCGAATGGTCCAGCGTGCCCAGCATGTCTTGCTGGAATGCGGGATTGGCCTTGTGCTTTTCGGCATTGCTGAGCAGCAGCGACAATTGGAATACCAGGTTTTTCAAGTCGTGCACGATGAAGGTGGACATGCGGTTGAACGACTCGAACTGGCGCGCCACCGTCAGCGAATCGGCCGATTCGCGGTGCGCCAGATAGCTGGCGGCCTGGCTGGCGGCAATTTTCAGCACGTCGCGGATTTCCCAGTTCAAGCCGATGCGGGTGCGCGGCCGCGCCAGCGCGACAAAACCGAATAGCCGGCCATGCAGCATCAGCGGCACCAGCAGCCACAGTTGCGGCAAGGCCAGCAAGAAATCCGGCAGCGCCAGGCCGTCATAATGCTGCGGATGGCGCTGGCAATCGGCGACATCGATGACCCATGACCGGCTCTCCATGAATTGGCAACACTGGCTGGCCACCGGCAGCGACGCGCTTTGCGGCGGCATGTTCCAGCTGGCGGCCGGTTCGCAACAGCCTTGCTCGCGGACGATCCACAAGGCGCCGGCCGGACTTTCCACCAATTGCCCGACCGCCTGTATGGTGCGTTCGCCGAGCGCCGGGCCGTCTTCGGACAGCGCCCGCGTAAATCGCAGCCATTCCTCGCGGTAATCAAAGATTGCCTTGTAAAAATGCTTGTTGATGAAGACTTTCAACTTGGCGCGCAGCGCGCCGGAAAACAGCACGCCGGCCAGCAGCAGGCCGGCGCCGCCCAGGTAAGCCACTTGCATCACGGCGCCCCACTTGCCGCCGAAATAACGCAGGTAGTACGCACTCGACGCCATCGCCAGCAGATACATGGCCGCGCCCAGCAACGCGGCCGAACGGAACATCATCTGGCGCGAAATCGACAAACCCAGCGCCCAGGCCGGATTGCGCGCGGCCGACAAGGCCAGCAGCGGCGCGCACAGCGCGTTGACGATGCCGCGCGCGGCCCAGATTTCGCCGTTAATGCTGCGAAACAGCAAGGCGTCGCTATACAGGTAAAAATCGTAGGTGAACAAGCCGCCGACACCCAGGCAAGCAAACTTGATGCCCCAGCGCTGCGGCGCCGGCGTGTTGCGGTACCACTGCTCCACCAGCAACATGCCCAGCACGGCCAGCAACAGCCGGCCGACGATCAGGACCATCAGCGCCAGCGTCGAGAGCGGCGCCATCATACCGGCCAGCAACTGCACCGCGGCGAGGCCGGCAAGCAGGCCGATCAGCACATTGCGGCGCAAGCCTGGCGACTCCAGCAATAATAGCAAAAACACCATCCAGGCACCGGAACGCAAGATTTCCAGCAAGTCGCCAGCCACGCTCCATGGTGGCTGGCCGCCCAGCGCCAGGACCAGCGTGCCGGTGGCCCACAGCGCCGTGCACAGGCAGGCGAGGCATAGCGCGCGGGCATTGCGCCGAGCCCGCCAATTACCCAACAATAATAGCGACAAGGCAAAAAATGCCAGCGAAGCCAGGCCGTAACTGAGCGCGGTCATATCGTCCGACGACAGTCCGGCCCGCATGATCATCTGCCGCCCTTGCCGAACAACACCACCTGTACCGTATCGAGCAAGATCAGCAGATCCAGGAACAGGCTGTTATTTTTGACATAATATAAATCGTATTGCAGTTTATGCACGGCGTCGTCGACCGACGCGCCATATTGATAACGCACTTGCGCCAATCCGGTCACGCCAGGCTTGATGCTGTGGCGGATATCGTAATACGGCACCTGCGTCTTCAGCTGGTCGACGAAATACGCGCGCTCCGGGCGCGGCCCGACAAAGCTCATTTCTCCCTTGAACACGTTCAGCATTTGCGGCAACTCATCGATGCGCAGCTTGCGGATGATATGGCCGACCCGCGTCACGCGCGGATCGTCGGCACTGGCCCATTGCGGCTTGCCATCCTGTTCCGCGTCGCAACGCATGCTGCGAAATTTCAAGACATTAAAGATGCTGCCGTCGCGCCCCACCCGTTCTTGCTGGTAAAACACCGGCCCGCCATCTTCCAGCCAGATCGCCAGCGAAGTGAGCAGCATCACCGGCAAGGCGGCGACGCAAATCAAGGCGCTGGCGACCAGATCGAACAGCCGCTTGGAGGTGGCGCGCACGAAACTCTGGTCGAAACCGCCGCCATAGATCAGATAGCTGGGTTGCAATGAATCGATGCGGATCTGGCACGATTCGCGCTCGAAAAAAGTGGCCGCGTCGATCACCTTGACGCCGCCCAGCGCACATTCCAGCAATTGCCGTACGGGAAATGCACCATTGCGCCGGTCGGTCACCGATACCACGATTTCATGCACATCGTAGCGCTGCGCCATGACCAGCAAAGAGCTTCCTTCCGGTAACAATTTAGATACAGGGACGCAACGTTCTTCGCCTGCCACATCGATGCAGCCGACCACGGTGAACTGGTGGAAGCCGATCTTGCTGCTCGCCAAATCGATGCATTCACGCGCCAGCGCGCCGCTGCCGACCAGGATCAGGCGCGCTTCCATCATCGTCGACTGGGCCGACTTGAACACCACCAGCCGCGCCAGCACCACGCCGATGCCTCCCAGTCCGAACACCACGCCGGCGCCGCGCCCGAAATGAATCGCCGGCACCATGTAGACCAGCAAGCTGAGCAAGGCAAAGCCGAGCGCGAAGGACGGCATGATGCGCAGCAAGGTATTGCGGATATCCTCGCGCGAGCTGTGCTGGTACATGCCCAGCGCGCTCATGCTAAATACCACCACCACCGCGAATACCAGCGCCGACAGGTAAATCTCGGCGGCATGCTCGGGCCGGTGATTGTCGACCAGCCAGATCATCGACGTCAACAGCGCCGACACCAGCAAGATCAGCACTTCCAGCAACAATAAAATGAAGGCTGTTTTCGACACATAATGACTGAAGATACGAATCATGATCGCCCCCCTGTTGCGTAGCGGCCGGCGGCGCACGCGGATAAACGGTTTAGAGCGTCTAACAAAACATCCATGGCGGCGTTACATTGCCTTGTCGTACATTCGTACTGCCTACGGCAATGCGCCTTGCCTTGAACGTTTTGTTAGTCGCTCTTAATCATGATGGGCTGTCTATCTTGCTAACATGTTGAGACTCCACAAGCGGCAGGCGCAGCTATATGAGGCTGGCAAAATCTAGATCAATGCAGACGCACTGAGGCTAAATGCTCTATAGTATGCTTCCCAAAAAACAAAATAAAATAAGTCATGAAATTTGATGTAGCGATTGTCGGCAGCGGACTGGCGGGTTTATCGGTCGCGCTGCATCTGGCTGAAACGCGCACTGTCGCGATCATTTCCAAACGTGCGCTGCTGGACGGCGCCAGCAACTGGGCCCAGGGCGGCATCGCCGCAGTGCTCGACTCGGGCGACAGCTACGAGGAGCATATCGACGACACGCTGGTGGCCGGCGCCGGCCTGTGCGACGAAAGCGCGACCCGCTACATCGTCGAACACGGCCGCGAAGCGATCGAGTGGCTGATCGAACAAGGCGTGCCCTTCACCCGCGACGCGAACGCCGAGCTGGGTTTCCACCTGACCCGCGAAGGCGGCCACAGCCAGCGCCGCATCATCCATGCGGCCGACGCCACCGGCCACGCGGTGCAAACCACGCTGGAAGAAAAAGTCCGCGCCCATCCGAATATCACGCTGTTCGAACACCATTGCGCGATCGACCTGATCACCTCCGACAAGCTGGGACCGAAACCGGGCCAGCGCAACGCCCAGCCGAAATGCCACGGCCTGTACGTGCAAGATGAGCAAACCGGCAAGGTATTGACCTTTGCCGCCCAGCACACGGTGATGGCCACCGGCGGCGCCGGCAAGGTGTATTTGTACACCACCAACCCGGACACCGCCAGCGGCGACGGCATCGCGATGGCCTGGCGCGCCGGCTGCCGCGTGTCGAACATGGAATTCATCCAGTTCCACCCGACCTGCCTGTATCACCCGTACGCCAAGTCCTTCCTGATCACCGAGGCGATCCGCGGCGAAGGCGGCTTGCTGAAATTGCCGCCGGAAGCCGGGGCGGCGGCCGGCACGCGCTTCATGCTGGCCCACGACGAACGGGCCGAACTGGCGCCGCGCGACGTGGTGGCGCGCGCCATCGACTTCGAGATCAAGAAACGCGGCCTCGATTATGTGCACCTGGATATCAGCCACAAGCCGGCCGACTTCCTGATCGAACACTTCCCGACGATCTACGCGCGCTGCCTGGAACTGGGCATCGACATCACCAAGGAGCCGATTCCGATCGTGCCGGCGGCCCACTACACTTGCGGCGGCGTGGTCACCGACTTGTTCGGCCGCACCGACTTGCCCGGCCTGTACGCGGTCGGCGAAACCGCCTGCACCGGCTTGCACGGCGCCAACCGGCTGGCCAGCAATTCCCTGCTGGAATGCGTGGTGATCGGCCGCGCTTGTGCGCAAGACATCGAAAGCCAGGAAATCAATGGCGCGCCCTACTTGCCCGACTGGGATGAAAGCCGGGTCAGCGACGCCGACGAAGAAGTGGTCATTTCGCACAATTGGGACGAATTACGCCGCTTCATGTGGAATTATGTCGGCATCGTGCGCACCACCAAGCGATTGGAACGGGCCCAGCACCGCATCGCGCTGCTGAAGGAAGAAATCGACGAGTATTACCGCAACTTCCGCATCACGCATGATTTGCTGGAATTGCGCAACCTGGTCGATGTCGCGTCGCTGATCGTCAACAGCGCCTTGTCGCGCCGTGAAAGCCGCGGCTTGCACTTCAGCCGCGACTATCCGGAAACCTTGCCGAAAGCGCTGCCGAGCGTGCTGACGCCGGGTCACCGTTAATGCTGCCAGGTCGCCGGCGCCGTGTCACGGCACGGTGACTTCGTAGCGCCTGCCCAGCTTTTTCAGTTCTCCGCTATCGGCCAGCGCATTGAAGGCTTGGTCGAAACGCAAGCGCAAGGCATCCGACGATGGCCGTTTCGGAAAAGCGAAATAGCCGTTTTGCACCTCGATGACACCCGCCAGCGGCGCGATTCTGGCGCCGTATCCGAGGTGCGCGATCACTGGTTCGGTATTGCGGTGGTTGCTGGCAAACACATCGACGTGGTTGTACATCAACATTTTCAAGCCATTTTCGACCGTATTGGCGATGCTGATGCGCGCGCCGTTGCTGCTTGTGGCGTGTTCAAACGCCTCGCCATATAACCAGCCGTTCAACACCACGATACGTTTGCCGGCCAGGCTGGCATAGTCGCCATTCCACGCGAAACCGCTATCGGCACGGGCATACAGCACCATCTGGTCTTGATAAAACGGCCGTTCGGAAAACGCCATTCTGGCCTGGCGCCGCGCCGATTTGTACGGGCCGACCAGGATGTCGGCCTTGCCCTGGGCCACCAGCGCCTGCGCCCGCGCCCACGGATAGATCTTGAAACTTACTGTATCGCCCAGTTGCGCGGCCACCTGGCGGATGATGTCCGGCCCCATTCCGGTATAATCGCCGTCCTTGTCCAACTGATAGATACGTTCGAAATGGGTGCCGGCCACCTGCCATTCGCGCGCCTGCAGCGGCCAGCAGGCCGCCAGCGACAGCGCGGCCAGCAGGCAGCGCAGCTTGAGCGGGAAAACATTGCCGCGCCGATATGGTGTGATGCGCAAAACCCCTCCCGCTGGCAAATCCTGGACACGTTCGGCAAGCATGTTTTCACATGCAGGATATATTTCCATCAAGGAACATCATACCGAATCCCCTGTTGCCAGCGCAAGAAATGCGCCGGGTGCATGTGGGGTGGAAAGAACACACTGACGCTAGCTGCACGGCAGACGATGGGGGCGATATACCATGGAATCCATGGAATAATAGGCAAACCAACAATCAACAAGCAATCAGCGACATCAGGAGTACATCATGAAATGGGAAGGTAATCGCGAAAGCGACAATGTGGAAGACCGGCGCGGTGAAGACGATGGCGGCGGCGGCGGGTTCGGATTCGGCGGACGCTCGATCGGCATCGGCACCATCGTCGTGGCGCTGCTCGGTTCGTATGTCTTCGGCGTCAGCCCGGTCACCATCCTGAACCTGCTGAGCGGCGCCGGCGGCCCGGTGCACACCAGCCAGGGACCGGCCCATGCGCCGCCGGCCGACGACCGTACCGCGAAATTCGCCAGCGTGGTGCTGGCCGATACCGAAGATACCTGGAGCGCCCTGTTCCGCGAGCAAGGCGCCAATTACGCCAGGCCGAAACTGGTCTTATACTCGGGCAGCACGCCGACCGCCTGCGGCACCGGCCAGTCCGCCACCGGGCCATTCTATTGCCCCGGCGACCAGAAAGTGTACCTGGACCTGGATTTCTTCAATTTGATGCGGCAACGTTTCAAAGTCTCCAGCGAATTTGCCGAAGCGTATGTGATCGCGCATGAAGTCGGCCACCATGTGCAAAACCTGATGGGGCTGACGGCCAAGGTCGACCATGCCCGCCGCAGCGCATCGGAGCGCCAGGCCAACGCCTTGTCGGTGCGGCTGGAATTGCAGGCCGACTGCTTCGCCGGCGTCTGGGCTTACCACGCCAACCAGACCCGCAAGATACTGGAACAGGGCGACGTGGAAGCGGCGCTGAAGACCGCCAGCGCGATCGGCGACGACGCGTTGCAGCGCCAGGCGCGCGGTGAAGTGGTGCCGGATTCGTTTACCCATGGCACGTCGGAGCAACGGGTGCGCTGGTTCAGCAAGGGGCTGGACCAGGGCGAAATCGCCCAGTGCAATACCTTCGAGGCGCGGCAGTTGTAATGCAAACGGGCCGCATGTCGCGGCCCGTGTTGGTGTTGCACCTCAAACAGCATTTCAGCCAATAATCCGCAAGGAATAATCGGTGGCCCGGATATCCTTGGTCAGGCTGCCGATCGAAATACGGTCGACGCCGGTTTCGGCGATGGCGCGCACGGTATCGAAATTGATGCCGCCGGACGCTTCCAGCAGCGCCCTGCCGGCCGTGATCTTGACGGCTTCGCGCATCCGCTCGTTGCTGAAGTTATCCAGCAAGACCGAGGTGGCGCCGGCGCCCAGCGCTTCGTGCAATTGTTCCAGCGTTTCCACCTCGATTTGCACCGGCACGCCGGCGTCGAGCTTGCGGGCGTTTTCCAGCGCTTGCGTGACGCCGCCGGCGGCCGCGATATGGTTTTCCTTGATCAGGATGCCGTCGTACAAGGCCAGGCGCTGGTTTTGCCCGCCGCCGACACGCACCGCGTATTTCTGCGCCAGGCGCAAACCCGGCAAGGTCTTGCGGGTGTCGAGGATTACCGCCGACGTGCCGGCCACCACATCGACATAGCGCCGCGTCGCGGTGGCGACCGCCGACAGCAATTGCAGGAAATTCAAGGCGCTGCGTTCCGCCGTCAGCAAGGCGCGCGCCGGCGCTTCGATGGTGCACACCACGCTGTCGGCCGCCATCAGCGCGCCCTCGGCATAATGCCAGTCGATCCGGATGCCGCGGTCGAGGCTCTTCATGATGCCTTCAAACCAGGGCGCGCCGCACAGCACCGCCAGTTCGCGCACGATCACGCGCGCGCTGACGATATGGTCCGGCGGCACCAGTTCGCCGGTCAAGTCCAGCGTGCCGACATCTTCCAGCAGCGCCGCCAGCAAATTGCCTTCGAAAGCGCGCGCCAGCGCCGCATCGAACGGCGCAAAAGAATTCTTCAAGGTACTCATGCCGGTCCTATTCCTGCAAACAATTTACTTTCTTGCGCCAGATCGGCGCCCGGCGCGATCCCCGCTTTCTTCGCGGCGGCGAAATCGAGCATGCGATTGATCGAGCGCACCGCCAACTGGCCGACGGCGGGATCGACGTGGATTGGATGGTCCATGTTTTCCAATACCTGGGCCAGGTTCAGCAAGCCATTCATCGCCATCCACGGGCAATGCGCGCAGCTTTTACAGGTGGCGCTATTGCCGGCGGTCGGCGCTTCGATGAAACGCTTGCCCGGCGCGGCGGCGCGCATCTTGTGCAAGATGCCATTGTCGGTGGCGACGATGAAGGTGTCGGCGTCCATGGTTTGCGCGGCCGCGATCATTTGCGACGTCGAGCCGACCACGTCCGCCAGCGCCACCACATTGGCCGGCGATTCCGGGTGCACCAGCACCTTGGCGCCGGGATATTCTTCCTTCAGCAAGTCCAGCTCGATGCCCTTGAATTCATCGTGCACCAGGCAGGAGCCTTGCCACAACAGCATGTCGGCGCCGGTTTCCTTTTGTATGTAGGAACCCAGGTGCTTGTCCGGCGCCCACAGGATTTTCTTGCCCTGCGCATGCAGGTGGGCCACGATGTCGAGGCCGATCGACGATGTCACCATCCAGTCGGCGCGCGCCTTGACGGCGGCGCTGGTGTTGGCGTACACCACCACGGTGCGGTCCGGATGGGCGTCGCAAAAGGCGGTGAATTCATCGGCCGGGCAACCCAGGTCGAGCGAGCAAGTCGCGTCGAGGTCGGGCATCAGCACGGTTTTTTCGGGGCTCAGGATTTTCGCGGTTTCGCCCATGAAGCGGACGCCGGCGACCACCAGGGTCTGGGCCGGATGGTCGCGCCCGAAACGGGCCATTTCCAGCGAGTCGGAGACGCAGCCGCCGGTTTCTTCGGCCAGGTCTTGCAAGTCCGCATCAACGTAATAATGCGCAACCAGTACTGCTTCGCGTTCCTTCAGCAAACGCTTGATGCGCGTGATGAGTTCGGCTTTTTCGGCCGGGGAAGGCGTGGCTGGCGTGCGTGCCCAGGCGTGGGCTGTGCAGCTGGCACCGTCTTGAGGATGTTCATACTCGACGGATTTGATCGATAAGGTTTGCATGGTGATTCGTCAAACAAAAGCTGGGTAGATCGACACTATCGCATATCGGCGGGATTTTCGCCGGAGCCGGCTGGCTCCGCACGGCGGGAAGGATCAGCGCCTGGCGCGTCATCCGCCCCTCCCCCGCACAATCAGTCGATACCCTGGCTCTTCAGGTACTCTTCGTAATTGCCGCTGTAATCGACGATCTCGTTTTCCTTGATCTCGATGATGCGGTTGGCCAGCGACGACACGAATTCGCGGTCATGCGACACGAAAATCAGCGTGCCGGCGTATTTTTCCAGCGCGATGTTCAACGATTCGATCGATTCCATGTCCATGTGGTTGGTCGGTTCATCGAGCAACAGCACGTTGTGGCGGCCCAGCATCAGCTTGCCGTACATCATGCGGCCCTTTTCACCGCCGGACAGTACCTTGACGGCCTTCTTGACATCGTCGCCGCCGAACAGCAAACGGCCCAGGATAGAACGCACGGCCTGGTCGTCGTCGCCTTCCTTGGTCCACTTGCCCATCCAGTCGGTCAAGTTGGTATCCTTGGCGAAATCTTCGGTCGGATCTTGCGGCATGTAGCCGACGTTGGCGTTTTCGGCCCACTTGACGCGGCCTTGATCCGGCTGCAAGCCGGCCATATCGCCCGCGATGCAACGCAGCATGGTGGTCTTGCCGGCGCCGTTGGCGCCGATGATGGCGATGCGCTCGCCCGCTTCGACCATGATGCTGAAGTTCTTGAACAGCTGGCGGTCGAAACCTTTCGAGATATTCTCGACTTCCACCGCCAGGCGGTGCAATTTCTTTTCGCCGTCGAAACGCACGAAGGGATAGGCGCGCGACGATGGCTTGATATCGTCGACCTTGATCTTTTCGATTTGCTTGGCGCGCGACGTCGCCTGGCGGGCTTTCGATTTATTGGCGGCGAAACGGCGCACGAATTCCTGCAATTCGGCGACCTTGTCTTTCGCTTTGGCATTGTTGGCCAGTTGCTGGTTGCGCGCCTGGGTCGAGGCGAACATGTATTCGTCGTAATTGCCCGGATAAATCTTCAGCGTGCCGTAATCCATGTCGGCCACGTGGGTGCAGACCTGGTTCAGGAAGTGGCGATCATGGGAAATGATGATCATCGTCGAATTGCGCTCGTTCAGCACGTCTTCCAGCCAGCGGATGGTGTTGATGTCCAGGTTGTTGGTCGGTTCGTCGAGCAACAGGATATCCGGATTCGAGAACAGCGCCTGCGCCAGCAACACCCGCAGTTTCCAGCCGGGCGACACATTGCTCATCGGGCCGTGGTGCAAATCGATCGCCACGCCGGCGCCCAGCAACAGTTCGCCGGCGCGCGATTCAGCGGTATAACCGTCGTATTCGGAGACTTTGCCTTCCAGTTCGGCGGCCAGCATGTAGTCGTCGTCGGTGGCTTCCGGATTGGCATAGATCGCGTCGCGCTGCTGGATCGCGGCCCACATCTCGGTGTGGCCCATCATGACCACGTCGAGTACGCGCATGTCTTCATAGGCAAATTGATCCTGGCGCAATTTACCGAGCCGCTCGTTGGTGTCGAGCATCACATTGCCTGCCGACGGCTCCAGGTCGCCGCCGAGAATCTTCATGAAAGTCGATTTGCCGCAGCCGTTGGCGCCGATCAAACCATAGCGGTTGCCGTCGCCGAACTTGACGGAGATATTTTCAAACAATGGCTTTGCGCCAAATTGCATCGTAATATTTGCGGTGGATAACATGTAAGGTGATTATTCTTTATTCAGTTAAATCAGGTAGTTAGATACTTTCTCTTTATTATACAGCACCGACTGGCCGCTATTCTATAAACCGCCGGCCGGCAAGGGCTGGCGGCGGGATTGTGTGGCGAGGCATATACTGTCTGGTCCATCACCAACGAGCCTTGGAGCAAGCTGATATGACACAGACGATTCACCATAAAAACCTGACGACACGCCGCGCCGTGCGCGCCGACTTGCCGCGCCTGCTGGAATTGCTGGCCGACGATGTGCTGGGCCAGGCCCGCGACGCGGCCGGCAGCGACGACAGTGTGTATGTCCAGGCATTCGAGGCGATCGATACCGACGCCAACCAATACCTGTTGCTGGGCGAACTCGATGGCCGCGTGATCGGCATGCTGCAACTGAGCTATATCCCCGGCCTGAGCCGGCGCGGCGCCTTGCGCGCCAATATCGAAACGGTGCGCGTCGACAGCAGCTTGCGCGGCCAGGGCATTGGCCACTGGATCATCGCCCAGGCCTTGCGACTGGCGCGTGAACGGGGCTGCAATGTTGCTCAACTGACCAGCGACAAGACCCGCACCGAAGCGCACCGCTTTTATGCGCGGCTGGGATTTAGCGCCAGCCATGAAGGTTTCAAGATCCAGCTGACGGCATAAGCCGGACTTCACCACATGGCCGAAGTACTGTATATTTATACAGCCATTTAAAAACAACCATGTGGAGTCGCCGGTGAAACAACCCAGGATCGTCATGACGGAAGCGCCACATGCGGCGGCCATGTCCCAACTGGCGCAAGGCTTAAGCCAGTTCAATATCGATATCAGCGGCATCGACGATCACCGCCCGCTGGCGGTCTTGCTGACCGATCCGGACACCCAGGCGGTACTGGGCGGCATCAGCGGACGCACCTCGCTCGGCTTGCTGTTCATCGACCTGTTCTATTTACCGGAAACCTTGCGCGGCGGCGGTTTTGGCAGCACCCTGCTGAAAATGGCGGAAGATGAAGCCCGCCGCCGCGGCTGCCGTTCAGCGGTGCTATACACCATCAGTTTCCAGGCCCCCGGCTTTTACCAGCGCCAGGGCTGGTCGGTATTTGGCGAAATCCCCTGCCAGCCGTCGGGCAGCAGCCGGGTATTCATGCGTAAGGATTTATCGTGAAGACCCGCCCGGCCCTGAGTATTGCTTCACTCTGGCAATGGCCGAGAGTGAAGTATTTAGCAATTTTAATGCACCAATCTTGCAGCGGCGAAAGCAACTCCGGCAAGTGATATCGTTATGCCAATGAATAAGCGAATCAAATTCGACTCAAGGTGCGCAAGATCGGCCTTGGTCGCAACGGTTATTGCCAGTAAGTGATCGGTAGCATCTGCACGAGTTTCCATCCGTGCCATTTTTTCTTCAACTTTTGCCATATCGGCTTTGGTCACCATCGCCGCCAGCATACTCGCTATATCGGCCTTGCTTGCCATCGTCGTGTCGAGACGATGATCGATGCCACCCAAACGCGTCTCCATGCGCACCAAGCGTTGCTTGGCATCCACGGCCAACTCTTCGAGCTTTTCGACACGATGTTCCATCGATTCCATAATAGCTCCTCCGATCCTTTATCAAGCCCGGCTCCTCGCATGCTGCTCGGAGCAAGTTGTTTAAGCGGCGCTGGCAATACTCAATTTAGTTGGCAACCTAATAAAGAAATGAAACAACACTCTCCTTCTTCTTTTTTTAATATCTTCACATTTTATTTATTATAGTAACCGTACCACGTTACCCGTTTGATATTAATCGACAAAACGAGCTGCACCACTCATGCCTGTCGTCCGCCCAGCACATAGTGCCGCCACAGCGCCTCGGCCGGCCCCTGCTGGTAGCGCGCCATCCACCAGCGGCTCAATCCGGCCTGGAACAGCATCATGGCTAACGCCAGCAACATCAGTTGCGACGGCGTGATCGTGGCGGCCCAGCCCAGGCCGCTACCTTGCAGCAGCAAGGTGCCTGCCAGCGATTGCAGCAAATAATTGCTCAGCGCCATGCGGCCAACCGGCTCCAGCCAGCGGGCCAGCAACGCCAGCACCGTTTTCCGCGCCAGCACCAGCGCGGCGACATAGGCGGCGGCCAGCAAGGGGCCGGTGAAATACATCAGGTATTCCAGCAGCGGCACATTGATGGTCGCTTGATGCGGGTTGAGCGCTTGCAGCAACGCGGCACAAGCCCACAGCAGATTCAGCGGCAAGCCCAGGCCGAGGCCGAGCAGGCGCACCCGGCGCCATGCGGCACGATGCCGTTCGGGCCGGGTCAGCCAGCCGAGGCGCACCGCCAGCATGCCCAGCAAAAACAGGGCGATGGTATGCGGCAGCATCAGCACACCGGCCAGTTGCGCGGTCACATAATCGCCGGCCCGTTGCCAGGCGATGTCCGGCAAGGAACCTTGACTGTAGACGGCGCGCAAGTTCTCGGCGGCCAGCCAGATATCGTTCACTTCGCGGTAGGAAATCACCACGCCCAGCAACAGGTACAAGGCCAGGATGACCGCGGCGAAGGCCAAGGCTGCCGTCAATACCGCGCGGCAAATGCGGTGCACCGGCGCGGTCGACAGGCGCAGGATCAGCAAGCCGCTGAAGGCATACGAGGTCAGCACGTCGCCGCTCCACACCAGCATGCCATGCAATATGCCGCAGCCGAGCAGCCACATCAGGCGGCGCCAGTAACGGGCTTGCGCCGCCTGCCAGTTGCCCAGTTGGCGCTTCAGGCTGCGGGTTTGCAAGGCGAAACCGGCGCCGAACAGGAAGGCGAAGATCGGATAAAACTTCAGTTCCGCCAGCAAGGCGACGCCGAACACGGCCAGGCCATCGAGCACCGACGCATCTGGCGGCAACACGCCATAACGCAGCGACGACGTGCCCCACGCAAAGCTCCAGATATTCACCAGCAAGATGCCGAACACCGCCAGTCCGCGCAAGACATCCACATGCAGCAGGCGCGGCGCGGTCATCGTCGCGCCATTCAGCCGGCCGGCAAGGTCGGATAATCGGTGACGCTGAGCTCAAAACCGTCGGCATCGGAACGCAGCCGCGCCTGGCCGCCGAACGGCAATGTGACGCGGCGCTTGATGTGGCCGAATTCCAGCCCGGTCAGCAGCGGCACCGGCAGGCGCTGGCGCAGATAGGCCAGCATCGCGTCGAAGTCGTAGCCATTGTCTTGCTCGCCGAGCCGGTACAGCGAAAAATCGCCCAGCAGCACCGCTTGCTGGCGGCCGATCACGCCGGCATGGAATAGTTGCAGCAACATGCGTTCGACCCGGTACGGATGTTCGTTGACGTCTTCGACGAACAGGATGCCGCCATCGATGTGCGGGAAATACGGCGTGCCCAGCAAATGCACCAGCATCGCCAGGTTGCCGCCCCATAATTTGCCGGACAGATCGACCTGCGGATTGCCGCTGGCCCTGGCGGTGATCGTGTGGCTCGGGCCTTGCAGGCAATCCCATAATTGCTGCAAGGTGAAATCGACCGGCTCATCGCGGATGAAATCGTCGCAAAACATCGGTCCGGCAAAGCTGCCCCGGCCGGTCCTGGCCATCAAGCCCATGTGGAAGGCGGTGAAATCGCTGTAGCCGACGAACAGTTTGCCGCTGGCCGCCATCGCATCAAAATCGATGTCCGGCAAGATGCGGCTGATGCCGTAGCTGCCGCGCAGCGCCATCACCACCTGCACTTCGGGGTCGGCGGCGGCGGCGTGCAGCTGCGCCAGCCGGCCCGCCTCGGTGCCGCCGAAGCGCTGGAATTTTTGCGCCGGGTCGTAGTAATTATGGACCAGGCAGCCCTGCTCGCGCAGGCGCTCGATGCCGCGCTGCAGCGCATCCGGGTCCAGCGCGTAACCGCCGGGGGCGGCAATCGCGATGCCGATTTGGGGTGTTTTCAAGATATCTCGATCAGATGGTGGCTCAGCGTTCGTCTCAGCTTTGGGCGATTTGCGAACTCGACTGCGCTGCCATCTTACCGTGCAGATGCCCATCGATCAAGGCGAGCAGGCGTTCGATCAATTGCGCCGGCAAATCGTGGCCCATGCCTTCGATCAGATGCAGATCGGCACCTGGAATCAGCGCCGCCGTATCGATGCCGCAAGCGGCCGGTATCAGCGGATCGGCCATGCCGTGAATCACCATGCTGGGACAAGTGATGGTTTTCAGCAATCCGGTACGCTGGCCCGAGGCGGCAATCGCCGCCATCTGGCGCGCCATGCCGGCCGGGCAACTGCCGCGCGTCAAAAACTGTTCCACGTGCTGGCGCATCACCCTGTCCGGCGTCGGATACGCCGGGCTGCCGATCAGGTGCGCGCTGCGCGCCATGTGGGCGATCACCTGCTCCCGGTCCAGCGGATTTTTCGGCCGGCTCAGCAGCGCCTTGCGCGCCGTTTTTGCCGGTCCCGGCAAACCGCGCCGGCCGCTGCTGGACATGATCGACGTCAGGCTCAATGTACGCCGCGGAAAGCGCGCCGCCATCACCTGGGCGATCATGCCGCCCATCGATACGCCGATCAGGTGCGCCTGCCGGATCTTCAGCCCATCCAGCAAGCCCAGCGCGTCGTCGGCCATGTCGTACAGCGTGTAAGCGCTGCGCACCTTCCAGCCCAGCACATTCTTGATATAGAGCAGCGGCAAGTTCGGCGTACCGAACTGGTCCAGCTTGGTCGACAGGCCGGCATCGCGGTGATCGTAGCGGATCACATACAAACCCTGTTCCACCAGGCCGTCGACCAGGTCGATCGGCCAGGAAATCAATTGCATGCCCAGGCCCATGATCAGCAATACCGCCGGATCGCGCGGATCGCCATGGGTGTCATAGGCGATGGTCATGCCGTTTGCGCTAAGGGTCGCCACGATATCGTTTCCTTACAGTCCAAACAGCAATAACGTTCTATCCATACGACAATCAATATGGATTGAGCATACCATTTTTCAGGCCGGCGCCCTGCTACGCTGTGGTGCGTTCAATCGTGTGTCCAAAATGCAAAAAACCCGCAGCCAGGCAAGGCTGCGGGTTTCAAGAAAGCTGATCACTGACTATTTTGCCGCGCGCGGCAGGCTGGCCGCCAGGTCGTCCCACGCTTGCGGTTGCGGCTGTCCACGCTCGCGCACGCCGAAGAACGACACCACTTGCTCACCTGTCTTGTCGAAGAATTCGACCGAGGTGACGCCGCCGCGCTTGACTACCCAGCCGCTGGTGAAGGCCGAGTCGCGCAGATGCAGGTTGAATTCGGGATCGAGCACATTGTAAAAGCCGCCCCCTTCCGCCGTCTTGTTGATCTTGCCGCTGAAAATCTGCGTCAATCCTTCATTGCCGAGGAATACCATGATCGCCACTTGCTGCTTGGCGGCATCGTCGAGCAGCTTGCGCACCGCTTGCGGCGCGATGCGTTCGGCCGCGCCGGCCGGCGCCAAGCGCAGCGCCTGTTCGCGCGACAGGCCGAACTCGCGCAGGATGCGGGCGAATTGATGCACGTCGGTCATCTCGGTCCATGCCAACTGAAATTCCTTCAGGTCGACCTGGGCGTCGGCCTTTTCAGGCACGGCCGGCGCGGCGGCGGCCACCTTCAGGTCGGCCTCCTGTTGCGGCGCGCGGAAGTCGGCCACCAGCTTGTCGAATGGCGCAATGCCGGCATCGTTGCGCAGGAATACTTTATGCACCGAGGTGCCGTGGCTGTCGAAAAATTGCAGGCTGCGCGCCGGCTTGCCGTCGCGACCGGCTTGCGTGACGGCAAACGCATACGTCCAGTCGGCAAAATGGAAACGCAAGTCGATCTCGCCGCCCAGGTAGCCGCCGGCGATATTGCGCATGCGCGCTTCGCGTTCGGCATCCTTGTCCTTGTCGCCGGTCGGCGCTGGTTCCGGCTGTTTCAGGCGGCTGGCGGTGCCGGTGCGCTCGATGACGCCGTTTTCGTTGCGGGTGGTGGCCAGTACCAGGCCCAGGTCCAGCGCGCGGCGCATGATTTCACGCGGATTGTTGCCGTCGGCCAGCAGGCGCGTCACGCCGCTACCGAGCTTGGTCGCCAGCAAGTCGGCTTCGGACACGCCCAGGGTACGGGCCGCATCGCGGATTTGCAACTTCGGCTGTTCGCTGCGCAAGGTGCTCCAGCGCTCGGCCAGGTTGGCCGGGGCCGCGTGGGCCTGGGCGATCAGCAGGCTGCCCAGCAGGGCGACAACAAGTTTTGTAAGCTTCATGGACATTCCGTTAAAAAACAAAGAAAAACAGGAGACGATGCACGCCTCCCGCGAACCGCATGACAATAATTAGTCAGGTTAACTAATCGGGATTAAAAGCTGACGGTCAGGCTGGCCGCCACATTGCGCCCGGCCATCGCCTGGCGCTGGATATCGCTGTGCGACGCGCCGCCGGTGTCCGCCACCAGGCTGCGCGACGAGGCATAGTCCCAGTATTTGCGGTTGCCCAGGTTGTACACGCCGAATACCAGCTTGGCGTTTTTATGCACATTCCAATAGGTCGACAAGTCGAACAAGGTGTAGCCCGGCACCGCGAAATTCGGCGTGACGACGCCATTGACCGACTGGTCAGGCGCCTGCTTGGCGCCAACCTTGACGGCGGTCAGGTCGATGCCGAACAGTTGCGACGCATGGTCGTAACCGATGCTGAACGTGCCCTTGTAAGGCGCCACCGACGCCAGCGGCGTGCTGATGCCGGTCAGCTTGTCTTGCGACGAACCGCGCGTCAGGCCGGCGGCGGCGTCGACATACCAGCCTTGCATGGCCGGCGACCAGCTGCCCAGCTCGGCCCGCGCCGACACTTCGCCGCCCCAGGTGCGGGCATTGCCGATATTTTCAGGACGGAACAAACCAAACGTAATCGTCGGGTAATTCACCGGATCGGCCGGCTGCGCCTGATAGTCGATGAAGTTGTTGTATTTGGTGTAGAACAGCGCGCTGCGGAAGGTCAAGCCCTTGGTCGCCGTGCCCTTCAGACCGAGTTCAAAAGCGTTGCTGGTTTCCTTCTGCAAGTTCGGATTGCCGAGTACCGCATAACCGTTGCCGGCGCCGGTGTAACTGAAGGAATCGTAGGTGCCGGTGCGTTCGGCCGCGGTCGGCAAACGGGTGCCGCGGCTATATTGGCCATACAGGTCCAGGTTGGGCGCCACTTCCACCGACAGGCCCAGGCCAGGCGTCAGGTAAGTATCGCTTTCTTCCTTGATTTCCTTGGCCGCGCCTGGCACCGCGATCAGGTATTGATCCAGGTTCTTCGGTTTCAGGCTGCGGTATTCGGCGCGCAAGCCCGGCGTCAGCGTGGCCTTGTAGCCGCCCAGGCCAAAACCCAGTTCATCGCGCACAAAGACCGCCACCTTGGTGGTGTCCATGTCGGCCATGCGGTTCTTCATCGTGATCTGGTGCGCGCCGGTGCTGATCACGGTGCGGTCTTCCAGCCATGGCCGGCGGGTCGAGGTCTGTTCCGCGCTGACGCCATAGGTCAGCGCATTGCCGGCGTTGACTTGCTTGAACGCTTCGCTGGTGACACCGTAGCTGTTGTTGAAATAGCCGGTATTGATCAGCCGGTCGTACCGCACCCGGCCGGTGATGTAATGCGCGGTGGTCTGGTCTTCGACCCTGGAGTTCTGCATGTAAATCTTCGACGTCAGCGTATCGAACAGCGCCACATCCTTGACGGCGATGGTATGCCCGAGGCTGAAGCGGTTGCGGCGGGTGGTCGAATCCTGGCTGGCGCCGTCCGGATACGCGGCGCTCTGCTTGTTCAGGTAGACGCGCTTGTTGTCGCGCTCGTAGGCGTCAATGGTGAAGTCGATTTTCTGGTCGCCCGGCAAGGCCCACACCAGCTTGGTCAAGATCGCGTTCGAGCTCCAGTTGTCCGGGTTCAGCGGAGAGTCGCCGAGACTCTTGGTTTCACTGCCCTTGCGGTGCACCAGCACGGCCAGCGCCTGCAGATTGCCGACCCGCGCCGCGCCGGTCAGCGTATTGGCGGCGGCGCGGTCGGCCGCGGTATAACCGAGCTTGTAGCTGACATAGCTGTCGCGTCCGTTGCCCAGGAAATCTTCCGGCGACTTGGTGATAAACGCCACGCTGCCGCCCAGGCCCGGCGTGGCCGCGCCGGCCGGCGAGGTGCCGGAACCGATACGCACTTCATGGAAAGTTTCAGGATCGAAGTATTCGCGGCCGATGCCGAAGCTGTTCAAGCTGGTCGCGTCCGGTTTCGGCGCGGCGTCCGGCAAGGAAATGCCATCGATGTCGAGGCTGACCCGGTTACCTTCGATGCCACGGATGTTGTAGCCGCTATTGCCCGAGCTGTCCCACACCGACCCGCTGCCGCTGGCCGAAATCGGCGCGCTGATCAACGGTTCATAACGCACCAGGCCGGCCAGGCCGGTGACGTTGCGGCGTTCCAGTTCCTCGCTGGTGATGACGGTGCGCGTGCCGGGCTTGCGCACATCGTCCTGCCTGGCCTGTACCAGGATTTCCGGGAATACCGCCTGTTTCGACGGTTCGTCGGCATGCCCCGGCAACGGCGCCGCGAACAAGCCCAGCAAGGCGGCCTTGACGGCCAGGTTGAGACGGCGTGGAATAAAAGAAGCAAACGAGGACGCAACCAGCGGCTGCAAATGCACTGTAGTCATGATAATCCGGGTTAAGAGTGAGGGGCTGGCTCTTGAACCCGTTTTGGCACACAGTGCTACAGGGAAGATTGCTGGCGTATGCGCAACACTTTAACACGAATCATTCTCATTCGCAATTCGATGTGTAGCATAAATGACTATATGCTACACTTTTCCCTGCAACGGAAACTTGCTGGAATATTGATCGGTCCGTATCAATTACTGGATAAACCAGCGCCCCGCCGGCCCCGGCGGCGCATCCTTGCGGTGAATCGCATGCATCGAAAACGCCGCGCCGATACCGGGATGCGCTTCGACGTCGAGTTGCACCAGCGCGCCGCGCTCCAGGTCGTCGGCCACCATATGGCGCGGCATATAACCCCAGCCGAGGCCGCCGCGCGGGCGTCGCTCAACAACGCCTTGCCGGCCTCGGTCAATGCCGGATAGCGGCCCTTGCGGCAAAACAGCGCCAGGCCGATCTGCTGCTCCAGGTTGGCCAGCGTCTGGCTGACCACCGACTGGGCCCGCCCCAGCTTGCGCCCGGCGGCGGAAAAACTGCCTTCATCGGCTGCGGCGATGAAGGTACGCAACTGGTCCATCGACATGGCGTCCAACATCTATCGATCCTTTAGATATATTCCATCTAAATATATAGGCTTCCCCGATGGAAGTCCAGCCGCTACCATGACTGCATCGTTTTCCGAACAGGAGTCTTTGATGAGCGCAGTCCCCAACATCCCGGTCCGGCAAGTGCTGTACCGCTCGCGCGGCCGGCGCCACGGCTGGTTCAACCGCTTGATGAGCCCGTCCGACCTGGGCCAGCATATCAAACCTTTCATCTTCCTCGACGATTTCGACATGGCCGGCGATGCGGCGCGCGGCGATGGCTTGCATCCGCATTCCGGCATCGCCACCGTCACGCTGGTGCGCTCAGGGCAAATGGATTATCTCGATACCAGCGGCGGCCGCGGCAGCCTGGCGGCCGGCGACGTCGAATGGATGCAGGCCGGCGGCGGCGTGTGGCATGGCGGCAGCGTCAAGCCGGGCCAGCGCGTGCGCGGTTTCCAGTTATGGCTGGCCTTGCCGCCGGAAGATGAAAACGGCCCGGCCCACAGCCGCTACCTGGCCCCGGCCGAGATTCCCTCGGCCGGTCCGGCGCGGGTGATCCTCGGCAGCTACGGCGCGGCGGACAGCCTGATCGCCACCCGCGCATCGCTCAATTACCTGCATGTGACGCTGAAGGATGGCGAACGCTGGAGCTACCAGCCGCCGGCCGGCCATGACGTGGCCTGGGTCGCGCTGGCGCAAGGCGCCTTGCAGGTGTCCGGCGTTACCTTACAAGAAGAAATCGCCGTCTTTGAAGAGTCAAGCGCGCCGCTCCACTTCAGCGCCAGCGGCGACACCGACTTTGTGCTTGGCTCGGCGGCCAGGCATCCGCATGAGCTGGTGATGGGCTACTACTCGGTGCACAGCAGCGCCGCGGCCTTGCGCCAGGGCGAAGCGCGGATCGAACACATACGCAGCGACCTGAACATTTAATCCAAGCAAGCAAGAAAGCCTGTCACATGAACCATAGCCAGTACAACAATAGCCTGGCGCTGGCCGACCGCATCTTGATGAGTAGCTGGCGTATCGACGCCAAGGCCACAGCACAGCACGCTTGAGCTCTTATTTAACGCGCTGCTTCTCCAGCTTGCGCGCCAGGGTGCGGCGATGCATGCCGAGCCGGCGCGCGGTTTCTGAAATATTAAAATCGGTTTCCGCCAGCGTCGCGTGGATCCGTTCCCACTCCAGCGTCTTGATCGACGTGGCCCGGTTGGTCAGTTCGATCTCGCTGCTGCCGGCCACGTGCTTGAAGGCGGCCTCGATATCGTCGGTATTCGACGGTTTCGCCAGGTACTGGCAAGCGCCCAGCTTGATTGCCTCGACCGCGGTATTGATGCTGGCGAAACCGGTCAGCACGACGATCAGCATTTCCGGATCGTACTGGTGCAGCATTTGCACGCAAGCCAGCCCGGAAGTATTGCCATTCAATTTCAAATCCACCACCGCATATTTCGGCGCATGCTGCAACAGCATCGCGCTGGCCTCTTCCTGGTTAGAGGCCAGCAATACGTGGTAGTCGCGCCGCTCGAACGAGCGGCCGAGGGTGCGCGCGAATGCGGCGTCGTCTTCGATGATCAACAGCAAACGATCAGATGGCATGCGGTACTTCCTCTTCGATGATAATGGCCGACAGCGGCAAACTCAGTTCGACCACCGCCCCGCCCTGCGGCCGGTTGCGCACGTGGACGTTGCCGCCCAGGGTGCGTGCAACATTGACGACCAGAAATAGTCCCAGTCCGCCGCCGGGACGGCCCTTGCTGGAATTATAGGGTTTGCCGAAATGTTCCAATATATCGGACGAAAAGCCGGGACCGGCGTCGGTAATCACCAGGTGCAGCGCATCGCCGGCGCAGCGGGCTTCCATGCTCAGCCATTCAGGCGACGCTTCCAGCGCATTGTCGAGCACATTGCAAATCATTTGCTTCAGCGCCGAATCGAATACCACCGGCAAGTCTTGCTCGATCAAATTGTCGTAGCTGAATGCCCCGACCGGCCGGCTGGCGCGCCATTCGTCGGCCAGTTCGTCGAGGAAGGTATGGATGGTGGTCTTGACCGACGATTCGCCGCGCGCCTCGCCGGCCGACAGCAAGATGCCGCTGACGATGCTTTTGCAGCGTTGCAACTGAGTTTGCATTTCGCTGATTTCTTCCAGCAATTCGGCATTGCTGGCGAATTCCGGCATGCGGCGCCAGTCGCCGAGGATCACCGCCAGCGTCGCCAGCGGCGTGCCCAGTTCATGCGCGGCGCCCGAAGCGAGCAAACCCATGCGGACGATATGTTCCTCTTCGGCGGCGCGCTGGCGCAAGCCCGCCAGCTTGGCGGCGCCCGCCTTCAAATTGCTGGAAATACGGGTAATAAAAGTGACCAGCAACAAGGCGTTCAAGATGAAACAGATCAGCATGCCCTGCACATACAGGCTGGAAAATCCCCGCTCATGGTCGAACGGCAAGGCCAGCGGCTTGGAAAACAGCGCCAGTCCGCCCAGGCACACGCTGGTGATGGCGACGATGGTCCAGGTCGACCACGCTTCCAGCAGCACCGCGCTGAGGATCACTTGCAGCAGGTACAGGAAAGCAAATGGATTGGTGGTGCCGCCGCTCAAATACAGTTGCGCGGTCAGGCTGGCCACGTCGACCAGCAGCGCAAAGAACAGTTCGCGGTTGGCGACCACGCGCCGTTCGTGCCAGCGCAGCTGGCTGGCGATATTGAAGGCGATCAGGCACGCCAGCACTTCCAGCATGTGCGGCAGCGGCAACGGCACGCCGAAACCGATGCTGACGCCAAAGATCGTGCTGACCTGGCCGAGTACGGCGATCCAGCGCAACTGTATCAGTTGCAGCATATTCTTGTGGCCGGCGGCGTGCTCCAGCACCGCCCCCGGCTTTTCCCGCCCGCCTGACGGCGTGGCGGGTGTTTCTTTAAAACGCGCCATCGTTGCTTTCTTGATTACTCTTTGCCGGAAAGTCGCGACCGCCGCTCCTGGCGCACCACCCAAAAAACGGCGCCGGCGATCATCAAGGCAAGAGCATACCAAGTCAAAGCATACACCAAGTGATTATTATGAAAAGAAATGACGGTCAGGCCGCCGGTCGGCGCATCCGGCGCGCCGGCAGACACCTGTTTCGCATCGGCGTCGACAAAATACGGCGCCACGTGCGTCAACTGATGCGCGCTGGCGATGGCGGCCACGTCGCGCGAATACCAGCGGTTGTTGGCCGGGTCGTTATGGCGCAGATAGGCGCCGCCCGGCTCGCTGATGCGCAGCAATCCGGAAATCGTCGATAACGGCGCAGATACCAAGGTCCCGGCCGCTTGCGCGCAGCTGCCTGCCACCGGATGGGGAACATTCGGCGGCGCGCCGATATCGCCCGGCACAAAACCGCGGTTGACCAGCACCGTATAACCGTCAGCCATGCACAACGGCGTCAGCAGCCAAAAGCCGCCGCCCAGCTCGGTGGTGGCTTGTACCCGGGTGGTTAATTGGTAGAGGAAATGTCCGGCCAGGCTGACATGGCGGTATTCATCGCTGTCGGCGGTCACTGCCGCCCAACGCCCGGGACCGGGTACGGCCACCGGTGCGGCATGCACGCGCTGGTCGACCCGTGCTATCAAGTCAAGCTTCCAGAACAGACGCTTGACTTGCCAGGAACCCAGTGCGACGAAGCCGGCAAACACCAGCCCCGCCAACATCACCAGGGTATACGACAGCGCCGCGGAGCGTCGGCGCGGCCGAGACTCGCTTCCCGCCCCCGCCTCGCTACGCGGCGCCTTCATCATGGCATGGTGCGCATGTCTTGCATTTGCTGAGCAGCGTCATGCATCATGCCAGGCATCATGTTGTGATTCAGGTGATACATGACCCAGATCGAACCGGACAAGCTGATCACCACCACCATGATCGTGAAGATCAGGGCCAGCATCGACCAGCCGCCTTCCGACTTGGTGTTCATGTGCAGGAAGTACACCATGTGCACCACGATTTGCACCGCGGCAAAACCCAGCAACACCAGGCCGGCCGTGCTCGACTTGCTGAACACATTGCCCATCACCATCCAGAACGGGATCGCCGTCAAGATCACCGACAGGACGAAACCGATCGCGTACGTCTTCAGGCTGCCATGGTCGGCATGGGTTTCGTGGTGCTCATGATGGTCATGGCCATCATGAGCGGAATGATTATGATGCTCGCTCATGGCAAGACTCCCATCAGGTAAACAAAGGTGAACACGCCGATCCAGATCACGTCCAGGAAATGCCAGAACATCGACAGGCACATCAGGCGGCGGCCGTTTTCAGGGGTCAAGCCATGCTTGCCCAACTGCACCATCAAGGTGATCAGCCATACGATACCGAACGTCACGTGCAGGCCGTGGGTGCCGACCAGCGCGAAGAACGAGGTCAGGAAACCGCTGCGTTGCGGACCCGCGCCTTCATGGATCAGGTGGCTGAACTCATACAGTTCCAGGCCCAGGAAGCAGGCGCCGAGGATGCCGGTGATGGCCAGCCAGACCATGGTGCTGCGCAAGTGTTTCGCTTGCATCGACAACATCGCAAAACCGTAGGTGATCGACGATACCAGCAGGAACGCGGTATTGAGCGCCACCAGCGGCAGGTCGAACAGTTCGGCGCCGGACGGGCCGCCCGCATAGTTGCGGCCCAGCACGGCGTAGACGGCGAACAGACAGGCGAAGATCAGGCAATCGCTCATCAGGTACAGCCAGAAACCCAGCAAGGTGCCGTTTTCCGGATGATGCTCGCGTACATAAAAACGCGAGCTCGGGTCGGCGCTCAGGGCGCCGGCTTTATTAGCGGTGATCTCAGACATGGCTTTCCAGCAAGCGAGTGCGCTCATTTTCCGTGCGGGTAACGTCTTCCGCAGAGATGTAATAATCGCGTTTGTAATTAAAGGTGTGGATGATGATCGCCGCCATCAAGACGATGAAACCAGCGATTACCGGCAGCCACATTTGCCAGATCAGCGCGAAGCCGACCGCGGCGCTCAGCGCGGAAATGATGAAACCGGCGCCGGTGTTCTTCGGCATGTGGATCGCCATGAAGTCTTTCACAGGACGCACATAGTTGTTTTTCTTCATATCCGCCCAGGTATCGTTGTCATACACTTTTGGCGTAAAGGCAAAATTATAGTCTGGCGGAGGCGACGACGTCGACCACTCCAGCGTACGGCCATCCCATGGGTCGCCGGTCACGTCGCGCAGTGCCTTGCGGTTCTTGATACTGACAGCGAACTGCATGATCATCGACGCGATGCCCAGGGCGATCAGGACGGCGCCGAACGCGGCGATCTGGAACCAGATTTGCAGCGAAGGATCGGCGAAGTGGCCCATGCGGCGGGTCACGCCCATCAAGCCCAGCACGTACAGCGGCATGAAGGCAACGTAGAAACCGATGACCCAGAACCAGAACGAGCATTTGCCCCAGAATTCGTCGAGCTTGAAGCCGAAGGCTTTCGGGAACCAGTAGTTAATACCGGCGAACATGCCGAACACCACGCCGCCGATAATCACGTTATGAAAGTGGGCGATCAGGAACAGGCTGTTATGCAGCACGAAGTCGGCTGGCGGCACCGCCAGCAGCACGCCGGTCATGCCACCGATCACGAAGGTGATCATGAACGCGATGGTCCACATCATCGGCAGCTCGAAACGGATGCGGCCGCGGTACATGGTGAACAGCCAGTTGAAAATCTTCGCGCCGGTCGGGATCGAGATAATCATCGTGGTAATGCCGAAGAACGAGTTGACGCTGGCGCCGGAACCCATGGTGAAGAAGTGATGCAGCCAGACCAGGTAGGACAGGATGGTGATCACGACGGTCGCATACACCATCGAGGTGTAGCCGAACAGGCGCTTGCTGCAGAAAGTCGACACGACTTCCGAGAAAATACCGAAGGCCGGCAACACCAGGATGTAGACCTCAGGGTGGCCCCAGATCCAGATCAGGTTGACGTACATCATGGCGTTGCCGCCCAGTTCATTGGTGAAGAAGTTGGTGCCGGCCAGACGGTCCAGCGACAACATGCCCAATACCGCGGTCAGGACCGGGAAAGCGGCAACGATCAGCACGTTGGTGCACAGTGCGGTCCAGGTGAAGACCGGCATTTTCATCATGGTCATGCCTGGCGCGCGCATCTTGACGATGGTGGCGATCAGGTTGACGCCGGACAGCAAGGTACCTACCCCGGCGATCTGCAGCGACCAGATGTAATAGTCGACCCCGACATCCGGACTGGCCAGGATGCCCGACAGCGGCGGATACGCCAGCCAGCCGGTGCGGGCGAATTCGCCGACGAACAGCGACGCCATCACCAGCACGCCGCCGAATGCACTCATCCAGAAGCTGAAGTTATTGAGGAATGGGAAAGCCACGTCGCGCGCGCCGATTTGCAGCGGCACCACGTAGTTCATCAAACCGGTCACCAGCGGCATCGCGACAAAGAAGATCATGATCACGCCGTGGGCGGTGAAGATCTGGTCGTAATGGTGCGGCGGCAGGAAGCCTTCCGAACCGCCGAAGGCGAACGCCTGCTGGGCGCGCATCATCAGCGCGTCGGCAAAGCCGCGCAGCAACATGATCAGGCCGAACACGATATACATGATGCCGATTTTCTTATGGTCGATACTGGTGATCCAGTCGCGCCACAACGGGCCCCACAGGCGGTAGTAAGTCATCAGGCCGAGCACCACCAGGCCGCCCAGCGCCACCATGGCGAATGTCACCAGCAGGATCGGCTCATGGAATGGAATCGCGTCCCAGCTCAGACGGCCGAAGATAAGCTTCGTCAAGTCAATATGGTCTAGCATTATTGTTTCTTCATTGTAATTGGGGGCGTGACGCAAATTTCAGCGCCGGCGTCGGCAACGGCAGGCAGTCCCGATTTTTGCTGGGCCATCTTGCTCATGTTGCTATCCTTGATGCGATTGGCATCGGTGGTCATCATATCCTTCATGCAAGTCGCATTCAGGTCGACGCAACGGTTGACGATGGCGTCGAACAATTGCGCTTCGACCGCACCGTAATGACGCACCGGATCGCGCTGGCTAGGTTTTTCCAGTTCCACATATTCCGCGCGCTTCAGTTCGCCGCCAGCCTTGGTCTGGGCGACCCAGGCATCGAAGTCGGCCGAACTCATGCCGTGGAACTTGAAACGCATGTCCGAAAAACCGGCGCCGCTGTAGTTGGCCGAGAAGCCGTCGTACACGCCAGGTTTGTTGATGACCGCGTTCAACGTCGTTTCCATGCCCGGCATGGCGTAGATCTGGCCGGCCAGTGCTGGAATGTAGAACGAGTTCATCACGGTCGATGCGGTGATCTTGAAGCGTACCGGCACATCCACGGGCGCCGCCAATTCATTCACCGTCGCGATGCCCAGGTCCGGATAGATGAACAGCCATTTCCAGTCCAGCGCCACCACTTGCACGGTCAACGGCTTGTGGCCGGCCGCCAGCGGACGGTGTTCGTCGATGCGCGCCAGCGGACGGTAGGGATCGAGCGTGTGGGTGCTGATCCAGGTGATCAGGCCCAAGGCGATGATGATCAGCAGCGGCGCGCCCCAGATCACCAGCTCAAGACCGGTCGAATGATCCCAGTCGGGGGTATATTTCGCTTCCGTGTTGCCTTTGCGATAACGCCAGGCAAAAATAACGATCAGGGCGATCACCGGAATAATGATCAGCAGCATCAACAGCGTCGAAACAACGATGAGGTTTCCCTGCTGAACGGCAATGTCTCCGGAAGGATTCATCACCACCGTATTGCAAGCTGCCAGCAATCCGAGTGGTAATAACATCAATCCGCGACGAATTATTGAAATAATCATGCGGTGTGTGCAATACATAGGAGTAGGAATATGTTAATGTACATTGACCGCGTCAGGTTGCACATTGGACGTTTTGTCCTACCCTGCGCCTGGAGCGGCGGAATGTATTGACAGACGAAAACAATTTGAGAGACGCCTACTATGTCAACCATCAATACCCCCGCAGTCAATTCCTCGGCAGACTTTTCCCCCACCACCATCGGCAACGACGCCAGGCAGATCAACGCCGACCATGACGGCCAGATTTCCCCCGGAGAAATCGCCATCGGCGTGGTGATCGGCCGCGCCTCGGAATACTTCGACTTTTTCGTCTACGCCATCGCCTCTGTATTAGTGTTTCCCTCGGTATTCTTTCCGTTTGAAAACCGGCTGGAAGGCACTTTATATGCGTTCGTCATCTTTTCATTCGCCTTCCTGGCCCGCCCGATCGGCACCGTGATTTCAATGGCGGTGCAGCGCCGTTTCGGACGCGAAGCCAAGCTGACGCTGGCCCTGTTCCTGCTCGGCATTTCCACCGCCGGCATCGCCTTCCTGCCGACTTACTCCCATCTGGGCTTCGCTTCCATCGTGCTGCTGTCGCTGCTGCGCATCGGCCAGGGCCTGGCGCTGGGCGGCTCGTGGGACGGCTTGCCGTCGCTGCTGGCCCTGAACGCCCCGCAAAACAAGCGCGGCTGGTATGCGATGCTGGGCCAGCTGGGCGCGCCGGTCGGCTTCTTCATTGCCGCCGGCCTGTTCTGCTACCTGACCGGCAACCTGAGCAACGCCGACTTCCTCGACTGGGGCTGGCGCTACCCATTCTACGTGGCATTCGCCATCAATGTAGTGGCCTTGTTTGCACGCTTGCGGCTGGTGTCCACCGATGAATACTCGCGCCTGCTTGAAGAACGCGAATTGCAGCCGACCAAAATCTTCGAAATGGCCCGCTCCCAAGGGCGCAACCTGATCATCGGCGCCCTCGCCGCACTGGCCAGTTATGCCTTGTTTCACCTGGTCACGGTGTTCCCGCTGTCGTGGATTTCAATCTACTCCAAACGCTCGATCAGCGACTTTTTAGCTATCCAGATGATAGGCGCGGCCTTATTGGCGGGCGGCATCATCATTTCCGGCCTGATCGCCGACAAGGTCGGCCGCCGCACCACGCTGGGTACGCTGGCGGTGACGATTGCCGTGTTCAGCGGCTTCGTGCCGACGCTGATGGATGGCGGCGACCTGGGCCAGGATATCTTTATCTTGCTGGGCTTTGCCTTGCTGGGCTTGTCCTACGGCCAGGCCGCCGGCGCCGTGACCGCCAATTTCCCATCGAAATTCCGCTACACCGGCGCGGCGCTGACGTCCGACCTGGCGTGGCTGGTCGGCGCCGGTTTCGCACCGCTGGTGGCGCTGGGCTTGTCGGCCCATTTCGGGCTGGCCTATGTCAGCGTCTATCTGCTGTCCGGCGCGGCTTGCTCGCTGGCGGCGCTGAGCTTGAACCGGGCGCTGGAAATCCGCGATTGATGTGATTTCAGCCGACAATAAAAAAATCCCCGCGCTCAGCTCTCGAGCGCGGGGATTTTTTTTTATACGGCAAATTATGCGCTGCGCCGTGTATCCTGCCCGGCCTCGCTGGCACGCACCACCGGCGCCGTCCTGCCCTTGCGGTACAGCAGCACGGTAGCGGCCAGGCCGCAGATCGCGGCGAAGGTCATCCATAATCCCGGCGCGGCCTTGTCGCCGGTCGCTTCGATCAGGCCGGTCGCAATCGCCGGCGTAAAGCCGCCGAAGATCGCCGTCGCCAGGCTGTAAGCCAGCGAAAAGCCGACGGTGCGCACGTCGACCGGCATCACTTCGGTCAGCGCCACCACCATCGCGCCGTTGTAGCTGGCGTACAGGAACGACAGCCACAGTTCGACGATCAGCATTTTCTCGAAGCTGGCTGCATGCACCAGCCAGCTCATCGCCGGATAGGCGCTGACGATGGTCAGCAGGGTAAAGCACAGCAGCAAAGGCTTGCGGCCGATGCGGTCGGACAACGCGCCCATCAGCGGCAGCCAGATGAAGTTCGAGACACCGATGCACAAGGTCACGATCAAGCTGTCGCTGGTGCTCAATTTCAGCACGCTCTTGCCAAAAGTTGGCGTGTAGACGGTGATCAGGTAAAACGATACCGTCGTCATCGACACCAGCATCATGCCGGCAATCACCAGGCGCCAATTGTCGACCATCGAGCGAAAAATCGCCTTCAATTCAGGACGGTGCTTGCGTTGCTTGAATTCCTCGGTCTCCTGCAGCGAGCGGCGTATCATGAACAGCACCGGCACGATCAGGCAACCGATGAAGAACGGCACGCGCCAGCCCCAGTCGCCCACTTGCTGGGGACTCAGCCACAGGTTCAAGGCATAACCGAGCGCGGCGGCGACGATGATCGCCACTTGCTGGCTGGCCGATTGCCAGCTGACATAAAAGCCCTTGCGGCCCGGCGTCGCCATTTCAGCCAGGTACACCGAAACGCCGCCCAGTTCGACGCCGGCCGAAAAGCCTTGCAGCAAGCGGCCAGTCAATACCAGCAACGGCGCCAGATAACCGATGGTGGCAAAGCCCGGCACGCAGGCGATCAGCACGGTGCCGGTGGCCATCAGCGCCAGCGTGACGATCAAGCCCTGGCGGCGGCCGACCCGGTCGACATAAGCGCCGAGCAAGATCGCGCCTAGCGGACGCATCAGGAAGCCGGCGCCGAAGGTCATGAAAGTCAGCATCAGCGACGCGAATTCATCGCCGGCCGGGAAGAACGTCTTCGAAATATGGGTGGCGTAAAAACCGAACAGGAAAAAGTCGAACATTTCCATGAAGTTGCCGCTGGTGACACGTAAAACCGTGCCGAATTTCGACTGGACAGGGGTAGAGAGTGTGGTCATGTAGGGTCTCGATCGTGTTTTTCCGGCAGCCGATGGCGTTGATGGCCGCCCTTTTATTGATTACTGCTTGATATCCAGTCCGCTGTGCAGCACGTCGGCCTGCGCCGCCGGCGACGCCAGATAACGTATCAGCGTGCGCGCCGCCTCGGGATGTTTCGATCCGACCGGAATGCCGGCCGAAAAGGTCGTCACGCTTTGCAATGGCTCCGGGATGCGGCCGACAAACTCGGCGCCGGCCACCGGCAGCAATTCACTGACTTGCTGCAAGCCGATCTCGAACTGGCCGTCGGCCACCACCGACGCCACCGGTATCCGCGCCACCATGCGCGCCTTGGCCTTGACCTGGTCTTCGATGCCGAGCTTCTTGAACAGCGTGCTTTCGATATAGACCCCGCTGGCACTGTCGGAATACGCGATCGACTGGGCGTTCAACAATGCCGCCTTGAACGCTTCGGCGCTGGAAATATCCGGCCTGGCGCTGCCGGCCTTGACCGACAGGCCGATACGCGATTCGGCCAGGTCGACCCGGCTGTCCGGCAAGACCTTGCCCTGCCTGATCAAATCGTCCAGCGCGTAGCCGACCATGATGACGACATCGGCTTCTTCGCCGCGTTGCAAACGATTCGGAATGGATTCGGGGGATTTGCCCATCGACGGCCCCCAGATGATATCGAGGGTATCGCCGCTGGCGGCTTCGAATTTGGGCGCCAGGGCTTTATAGGCGGCGGAAAAACCGCCGGAATTCATGACCTTGATTTGTTCCGCTTGCGCTGTGCCGAAACACAGCACCAGGCTGGCCGCAGCGGCGGCAAGCAGGCGCGACACTGCTGTATTCTTTTTCATTCCACTGTCTCTTGCTGTTTATTTTATGACTAGATTGAGCCGGCTTTTTGCTCGCTCAAATTGCTGAGCTTGCGGGCGCATTATTACAAACGAAATTTATAAAGTAAAATGCATAATTCCTTGCAATTGATACCTGCAAGGCATCAACCAATCAACTTGTGAGGCCCGATGGACCAGCTGCTGTTCGATTTGAATGATTTGCAGGCGATGGTGGCGGTAGTCGACCAGGGCGGCTTCCGCAGCGCCGCGCTGGCCTTGAATATTTCGCAGCCAGCGCTGTCGCGCCGGATCGCCAAGCTGGAACAAGCGCTCAATGTGCAATTATTCGAGCGCACCACGCGGCGCGTCGCGCTGACGCTGGTCGGCCGCGAGTTTTTTAACAAGGCGCAGGAAATTCTCGACGGCGTGCAGCGTTCGCTGCACAACATCAGCGATATTTCACGCAGCCATTACAGCCAGGTCACCGTCGCCTGCGTGCCGTCGGTGGCGCATAATTTCCTGCCGCCGATCTTGCAGCGTTTCCACCAGCACTACCCGCGCATCCGCATCCGCATCGTCGACGAGGGCGCCCACGAAGTGCTGAACCATGTGGCGCGCGGCGACGCCGATTTTGGCGTGAACTTTCTGGGGGAGCACGAAAAAGGCATCGATTTCGAAGCCATCGTACTGGAGCGTTTTGTGCTGGCCTGCCTGTCCGACCACCCGCTGTCCAGCCGCGACGCGGTGACCTGGGACGATATCGCGCAATATCCGTATATGACAGTCGGCAAGTCCAGCGGCAACCGCATGATGCTGGACCAGGCCATGGCGCCGGCGGAACGGCGGCCGCCGTCGTTTATCGAAGTGCGCCACGTGACGTCGCTGCTGGAAATGGTCAAGGCGCGACTGGGCATCGCGGTGGTGCCGCAACTGGCGCTGCCGCACGATAATCCGAGCGCGCTGAGGGCGGTACCGCTGGTCGATCCGGAAATCACCCGCACGCTGGGCATTATCCGGCGCACCGGACGCATATTATCGCCAGGCGCGCAAGAACTGTATCACATGCTGAAGGAAGCGCTGCCGGAACATGAACGTTATCCGGCTTTCATTCGCGGCTGAAAAACGCCACCAGTTTCGGTATCACCTGGCCCGGCGCCTCTTCCATCAGCCAATGGCCGGAATCTTGCACCAGCACGCCGTCGAGATTGCCGGCCATCAGCCGTGCTTGTTCGATCAGGAAGCGGCCGGACGCCTTGTCGCCGCTCAGCAGCAGCATCGGCATCGTCAGCGGCGTCCGGGCAAAGGCGGCAAACTCCTTGGCGTCTTGCTCGAAATTGCGGAAATATTCCATGCCGGCGTGCATATGGCCGGGCTTGGCGTATTGCGCGGCGTAAAAGCGGCGGTCGGCTTCCGGCAGCGATTTCGATGGATCGGCCGCAAAGTCGTTCCAGAAATGTTCCAGGTAAATCCGTTCGCGGCCCTGCACCAGCGCTTCCGGCGTCTTGCCATAGAAATGGAAATGCCACAGGTCGCACATCAGCCAGACATTCGTCCAGTCGCCGATGCCGGGCAGGAAGGCGTCCATCAGCGCATGCATGTCTTGCGCTCACCCAGACCGGCCCGGATCTGCTTCCTTAATGTTATATCAAGGAAGCATTATATTAAGGCAGCGTTTTTTCAGAGAGCGGCATGCCCTTCTGACCGGCATAAAACACGATCAATTCCACCGGCTGGTCGCCGGTCACGCCACGATGGACTTCGCCGATTGTTTCATTGACCGCCTGCCCCGCCTTGAAAACCTCCTTCTGGCCGGTGTCCTTTTTCTCGAGCGTCAGCTCACCGGACAGGATGTAACCGGTATTCGGCATCGGATGGGTATGCCAAGGCAATTGCGAGTGCGCCGGAATGCTGATTCGCAATACCGTGATTTCAGGCGTGCCGGCGGGATAGGCCTGGTACTGCTGGCCATCCCAGGCGGCGCTGCTCTTCGAGATGGTTTCCACCTTCACGGCTGGCGCGGCATCTTTTGCCTGCACAGCGCCAAGCAACAGCAAGCCGGAGATACCAAGGGATACAGTCGTTCCTGCTTTCGATATAAAACGCATCAATTCAACTCCATTGTTTGTAAAGTCAAGCTACGGCGCCAGCCTGAAAACGGATACAGCCAGCGCCCACGGCGATGCCGCGACAGCATGGTCGAACCGGCTCACATCGATACCATCATATAGAAACAATTTTCCACACGGAATAGTTCGACTGGCAACAATCAACAGAAAAACGGCCTTATTTTCATCGCCAACAAATACATTTGTCCAAATGTATTTATAATAGGAAGTACTTTCCACCCTCATCCCCCCACCCCCACATGCAACACTCGCACGACATCCGTTCCGCCTTCAAACGCGAATTCGCCACGCCCGGCCTCTGGCAGGCACGCATCGTGGTGGTCGGCGCGGCGGCCCTGGCCGGCCTGACCGTGGTCGGGTTTACCTGGCTGGCGGAAGGGGCGCTGGCTTGCTTCATGCACTTTGCCAGACAGGCATGGTGGATGCCGCTGTGTTGGACACCGCTGTGCTGCGCGGCGATCGTCTGGCTGACGCGGCGTTATGCGGCCGGCGCCGCCGGGTCCGGCATTCCGCAAGTAATGGCCGCGCTCGACCCGGCGCTGGAGCCGGGCCAGCGTCGGCTGTTCGTTTCATTGAAATTGAGTTGTGCCAAGATCGTACTGACCGCGTCCGGCTTGCTGGGCGGCTTGTCGCTGGGCCGCGAAGGCCCGTCGGTGCAAATCGCCGCCGGCGTCATGCTGGCGATGCGCCGCTTCTTGCCGCAAAATGCACTGGTCAGCGCCCACGCGCTGCTGGTGGCTGGCGGCGCGGCCGGCATCGCCGCCGCGTTTAATACACCGCTGGCCGGCGTCATGTTCGCCATCGAGGAATTGTCGCGCGCGCCGGAGCAGCGCAACAGCGGCTTGATCGTGGCCGGCATCGTGCTGGCCGGCTTGATCGCGGTATCGTTCTACGGCAACGCCACCCACTTCGGCGTGATCCATGCCGGCCCGATCGGCCTGGCGTTGCTGTGGCCCGGCTTACTGCTGACCTTGTGCTGCGGCGTGGCGGGCGGCTTGTTCGCCCGTTTGCTGCTGGCCTCGCTGGGCGGCGCTCCGGCCGGCCGGGTCAGCCGCTGGCGCGCCGCCCATCCGCTGCTGTTCGCCGGCCTGTGCGGCTTGCTGGTGGCAATCATCGGCGTGGCCAGCGGCGGCGCCACCTACGGCAGCGGCAACGAAGCCACCCGTACCATGCTGGAAGACGGCGCCATGCCCGGCGCGTTCGTGCTGTTCAAATATGCGGCGACCTGGCTGACGGTCTGGTCGGGCGTGCCGGCCGGTATCTTTGCGCCGGCGCTGTCGATCGGCGCCGCGCTCGGCCACGACATCGCGCTGCTGACCCATTACCCGCATGCGCCGGCGCTGATCGCGCTGGGCATGGTCGGTTTCCTGGCGGCCACCACGCAAGCGCCGCTGACCGCCTTCATCATCGTCATGGAAATGGTCGACGGCCACGGCATGGTGCTCAGCCTGATGGCGTGCGCAGTGGTGGCCAGCACCTTGTCGAAGGTGCTCGGCCCGCCGCTGTATGGCGCGCTGGCGCAACTGCAATTGCGGCGCTTGCCGCAAGCGCCAGCGGATTAAAGATCCGCCAGCGGGGTCTTGGCGTTGCGCTCGTCGGCGCGCAATAACACGATCAGGCTGGCCAAGTCTTGCTCCAGACGGCCCAGCGTGGCTTGGTCCAGGCTATCGAGCGCGGCCGGCAACACGCCGCTGAACGGCGCCGGCGCGCTGTCCAGCACGCTCTGCCCGGCGGGCAAGGCCAACAAGGCCACCGCGCGGCGGTCGTCTTCGCGCCGTTCGGTGGCGATCAATTGCCGTTCGATCAGCGATTTGACCAGGTTGCTGGCGGTCGATTGCTGGATATCGAGCGCGGCGGCCAGGTCGTTGATGCCGATGCCGGGGCTCGCGCTGATCTTGCTCAACGCCCACAATTGCGCGCCACCGATGCCGGCATCGCGCTCGATCTGGCGAAAGTGATCCTTGACCGCGTTGAACAGCATGCGGAACTGGCGCAACACGCGCACCGATGGTTCCGATGGCGGTTCGGGCGAAATAGGGGCGGGAGCAGGAGAGGCAGGCATAAGTCGCATGATATAGGATCTTGAGGAACTATAGGATCTTGAGGAACTATAGGATCTTGACGAACTATAGGATCTTGACGAACTATAGGATCTTGACGCCCCCAAGGAAATCGCACGCGGCCAGTCTCATTAATCGGCATGCTCCCTAGCGCCGCCATCGCCGCCTAAAAAAGTATAAGGGCGCAGCATATCGCTGAACAGCATCCGCGGCCGCGCGTGCGGGTATTTACCGAATGGCTGGCGGAACTGTGCAAGGCGCATCCGCACATCATGGCGATTCCGGCCGGACCGCATCGTCCGGCGGCGGCGTGGCCGGAGCCGCTGGCGCCGTGCGGTCGGGACCCGGCATGACTTGCTCGGCGTCGGACGGGAACGGCGCCGTCGGCGCAGCAGTTGCGGCGGGCACGGCCGGGACGCCCCCTTCCGGCTGCAAGTCGCCCGGCTCTTCAACAGCCTCTTCCGGCGGTTCTTCCGGCTTGAGCGGCGCCGGACGGTGTCCGCCCGGGAAGATGGCGTTGCGGTCCAGCTTGCCGCTATCGATCGCGGTCTTGAAGAAATCGCCGACCAGCAACACCGCATTGTGGCCGCCCTGCCCCCAATAATTGCTGCGCATGGTCACTCGCGCATCGTTGAAGCCGACCCACGCGCCCGCCACCAGGTTCGGGTGCATCAGGATGAACCAGCCGTCGGCATTATTTTGCGTGGTGCCGGTCTTGCCGGCCACGTCGCTATTGATGCCGAAGCGGTAGCGGATGCCGGTGCCGGTACCGCGATTGATGACGCCGCGCATCATGTCGATCAATTCGACGGCGGACGTTTCCGACAGCGCGCGCTCGGTCTTGTCGCTGCTAAAGCTGGCGATGGTCTTGCCGCTGCGGTCGGTAATATGCGTGACGAACACCGGCTTGCGGTATGCGCCCTGCGCGGCGATGCTGGCATAGGCGTTGACCATTTCCAGCAAGGTCACCGGACTGGTACCCAGCGCCAGCGACGGCACCGCCTGTAATTTACTGTCGCGGATGCCAAGCCCGCGCGCCAGCTTGATGATGCCCGGCAAGCCGGTGTCTTGCATCACTTGCGCGGTAATGGTGTTTTTCGAGTAGATCAAGCCGTCGCGCATCGGGATCTGCTGACCGCTGGTGCCGCTCATGTCGGTCGGCCGCCAGATCGTGCCGTCGGCCGCCTTGATGTCGAGCACGGCGTCGCGGTACAAATGGTCCGGCAACAAGCCTTTTTCCAGCGCCGCGCCATACACGATGGGTTTGAAGGTCGAGCCGGGCTGGCGCGCCGCTTGCGATACGTGATCGAACTGTTCGCGCTGGAAATTGCGGCTGCCGACCCACGCCTTCAACTCGCCGCTGGCCGGGTCCATCGCGACAAAACCCGCTTCCAGCCGCGACTTGGCTTCATGCAATTGGCTAATGAAATTGCGGTCGGCCTTCAAGCGCTTTAATACCTCGGCCGGCGCTTCGCCGCCCTCGACCGCCTTGCGGTAGGACGCCGATTCGCGCACCACGGCATCGGCCAGCGCGCCATGCGATTGCCAGAAATAATCGAAGGGCTTGATGCCGCCATGCATTTCTGCAAACGTGCCGGTCGAGGTCGAACCGGTCAGTCCGGGCCGGCTCCATTCCACGTCGGCGATCATTTGCAGCGCATTGCCTTGCCGTTCGACCGCCTTCATCGCCGCCGTTTGCAGCGCGAAATCGAGCGTGGTGTGCACCACCAGGCCATCGAGTTGCAAGTTGTAGTCGTTTTCATCGGCCCAGTCCAGCAGCCATTTGCGTACATAGGCGGTGAAATGGGTGTCGGTCTGGCTGCGCTCGGTTTGCCGCGCAAAGTGCAGCCGCAGCGGGCGTTTCAGCAATTCGCGGTAACGCGCTTCGGTGATCACATCCTGCTTGCGCATCTGGCCCAGCACCACATTGCGGCGCTGCACCGAGCGTTCCGGATTATTCACCGGATTGTAGTAATTGGTGCCCTTCAGCATGCCGACCAGCGTCGCGCTTTCCAGGATGTCGAGCCTGGCGGCCGGCTTGTCGAAATACGTACGCGCCGCCATTTCGATGCCGAACGTGTTGTACAGGAAGGGCACGGTGTTCAGGTACGCTTCCAGGATTTCCGTCTTGCTGTACGTCGCTTCGATCTTCAGCGCGGTAATCAACTCCTTCAGCTTGCGGTTCAGGTTGCGCGAACGGCCTATTTCCTCTGGAAACATATTGCGCGCCAATTGCTGCGTAATCGTCGAACCGCCCTGCGCATCGCCCTTGGCGCTGGCCAGCATGGCGCCGCCGATGCGGTGAAAATCGATGCCGTGATGGTCATAAAAGCGCCGGTCTTCGGTCGCGATCAATGCGCTGACCACTTGCGGCGCAATCTGTTTCAGCGTCACCCGCTCTTGCAATCCTTCATCGAAACTGGCCAGCAACTTGCCGTCCGCCGACACTACCGTGCTCGCTTGCGCAATGCGCGCCTGGCGCAAGTCGGCAATGCCGGGTGTCAATGGAATCAGGATGAGCAGATAGATCAGCAGCAAGCCGCACAGAGCGCCGCCACCCCACACCAGCAGCAGCAAGGCACGGCGGGCCGGCGGGCGGCGCATCAAATGTGCATGGCCACGGACATACAGCGCCTGGCAGCGCGTTGCGGCGGCACGCGCCCATTCCGGCAGACGCCAGCGGCCGGCCGCCTTGTTATTCTTATTCTGTTGATCCATTCCGATACGATGCCTGTCGATAATTACTGTTAATCCAATCGACAAGTATACCCGAGCGTGCCATGCCGCCGGCAGCGATGGCAAGATGGCTGGCGCACTGGATAGATTATGCTTGCAAGAAACACCACCTGCCGCCAATAATCGCCGCATCGCCATTCTGTCCACCCCATGAAAATATTGCGCCGTCCTTACCTGCGTCCTTACCTGCTGATGCTGGCCTTGCTACTGTTGAGCGGCTGCGCCGCCGTCAAGGTCGAATCGATTTCGCCGGCCGACTATCTGCAGCAGCGCCGCGGCGACATCTTGACCACTGGCAAGCTCAGCTCTTCGGCGCAGGAGGTATTGCGCGTGATCGGCAGCGAACCGGAAGCGTGCGCCGGCAATGCGCCAGCCTGCCGTGGCGAGCTGGCCAGGTCGGACGGTTTGTCGGATGAACAGCGCCTGTCCGCGCTGGCCGAATTGTGGCTGGGCAGCGCGCTGGCCGCCGAGCGCGATAGCGCGCCGGACAGCGATGCGACGCTGAACGCCTGGCTGGAAACGGCGCGCCACGCGTATGCCTACCTGTTTTTCACCGCGCGCACGCCGGGTCAACGGGCGTTCGAGGAGCGCCAGACCCAGATCCGCGATTATTACAATTACGCGGTGCAAAAAGCGGTCGGCAATATGTTCCGCCGCGCCGGCGGACGCAAGCCGGACGGCGCGGTCAGCCACGTGGCAGGCTGGTCGGTCGACAGCGAACTGTCGGCGCTGCGCCTGCCGCAGGACGGCGGCGTTCCGCAAGAACTGGTGGCGGCCGCGTCGCTGAAATTCTCCGGCTTGCGCAATGTGTACCGGCGCGACGGTTTTGGCGCCGAACTGGTGGCCGTGATGCCGCGCCCCGCCCAGGACGACGAGACGCCGCAGCCTTACCTGGAAAACCAGTTTCCGGTGATTACCGCGCTGATCCGCTTCAGCGGCGACACGCTGGAGCAAGTACTGGCGACGCGCGCATTGATGGTGTTGCTGGTCGATCCCTACCGCACGGCGTCGGTCAAGATGGCCGGCCAGCAATTGCCGGTGGCGGCCAATTTCACCGCCGGTTACGGCTTGTGGCTGGCGCGCTCCGGTTTTGCCGGCCAGGCGCTGCGCACGCTGTTTGGCCGCGCCGATGGCTTGAACCGGCCGCAAGTATTGCTGATGCAGCCCTACGATCCCGAACGGCGCACCATCGTCATGCTGCATGGCCTGGCCAGCAGCCCGGAGGCGTGGATCAATGTGGCGAATGAAGTGTTGGGCGACGAACAATTGCGGCGCCGCTATCAAATCTGGCAAGTGTATTATCCGACCAATGCGCCGCTGGCGGTCAACAACCTGGCCATTCGCCAGGCGCTCGAAGCGACGCTGCACAGCGTCGATCCATCCGGCAAGGCGCGCGCGTCGCACGACATGGTGCTGATCGGCCACAGCATGGGCGGTGTGTTGTCGCGCCTGCTGGTGTCGCGTTCGGACCAGCAATTGCTCGACGCGGTCGGCGCCGAATACAAGCTCAGCGGCAAGCAGGCGGCCAAGGCGCGGACCAGCCTGGCGCCGTATCTGCAATTCGAGCCGATGCCGCAAGTGTCCAGCGCCATCTTTATCGCCGCACCGCACCGCGGCACCTCGTTCGCCAACCACCGGGTGGCGCGCTGGATCGCCAACCTGGTCACGTTGCCGCTGTCGATGCTGGACCAGTTGAGCGACGTCAGCCGCACGCTGGCGCAACTGGGGCCGGGTCAAACCAGCCATGAACCGCTGCGCATACCAAACAGCATCGACAACCTGAGCGACAAGGATGGCTTCGTGCGGCTGGCGGCCGATCTGCCGATCAGCCCGCGGGTGCGTTATTACTCGATCATGGGCAACGATACCCCTGCGCTGCCGCTGCAAGCATCGAGCGACGGCGTGGTGCCGTATACCAGCGCGCACCTGGATGGCGCGCTATCGGAAAAAGTGATTCCTTCGTGGCACAGCGTGCAGGAAAATCCGCAAGCGATTTTGGAAATTCGCCGCATCTTGCGCCAGCACTAGCCTTAAAACGTTTTGTTAGGCGCTCTCAATAATCCGGCCGATGAAAGTGAAAACCAGATAACTATTTTAATTTACATCAAAAATTATCAATATTTCTTTCCGCTGCATCGTGCGGGGCTGGACGATATTATTAATATCACATAAGCTCTTCATTTTGATTCGGAAAAGATACTACGATGCAAACAGCACAATTAAGTATTATCGGCATGGATCATGAAGGCTGCGCCGATGAAGTCAACCAGGTATTGGAAGCGGTCGATGGCGTCAGCACCGTCAGCGTATCGCTGATACAGCAAGCCGCCAGCGTCTGCTTCGACGAACAGCGCGCTTCACAGCTGCAATTACTGACGGTACTGAACCAGGCCGGTTATCCGGCCGAAGCCGCATAAGCGCGCCCCGCAAGGCGCCGGCAAGTTTGCGCTATCAACCTGCTCGTTTCTTGACGATACGAGACAGATAGCCGATGACGACGAAAAAACTTGCTGGTCGCCTTGCCATCGATCGCCGGCACCGCCTTGCAGCGGTGCGTCGTCCGGCATCAGGCAGTGCGCAGTGGATACCTCATGCGCCAATAGTGACCAGGCCGCCAGCCTTCACGCCATACAGCACCGCGTAGGCCAGCAGATTGGCGCCGCCCATCCATAAGCAGGCCCGTGCGCCGCTCTGGAACAGGAAGGCCATGCTCATCGCACCTACCCAGGCCGGGAAAAACATCAGCAGCCACGGCAAGGTATAACGGACATGATCGCCGCTGAGCAAGACTGCAAGGCCGATCACGGCGACCGCCAACGGCAGGCCAAGCACCAGCGCGGCCAATGATTTAAGCCACATGCGTCACCCGCCGCCAGGCATCAACATACGGCAGCGCGACCAGGGCCGGCATCCATGCCGACAAGGCGATAAAGACGCCACAGAAAAAACCGCTGGCCAGGACCGCCAGCCAGACCGACACGACGGCAAACACCCCGGCGCCGGCCCGCAACAGGCGCGGCCACTGGCGCGCGCGTACCCACAGTGACTGATGTTGCGAAGCAAGATAGAAGCATGACGCAGCCAGCCATGCAGCGGCGATAACGGTCACTACCATGGAAAGGCGCGCGCCACCGAGGAGCCAAAGATATCGTGCTTCATAAGAACATTAACTTTCATAAACGATCAGGCGGCCCAAGCCGATAATCCACATCGCAAGATTGCAAAAGCATGACGAAACAGGCCGCGAAATGTTTAACAGATTGATTGATAATCGTAAAAACTTAGCCTTGATGGTATTGCAGGGAGCTTAGTCAAGCCAGGCAAATAATATCAGCATGGCGAAGATGGCCGATACCGACGATACGCATATTTTCGTAAAAGTGCCGGTCTCAGCAGCACCGGCCTTGGCCGGCGCTGAAGTCAGTTGCGTCAGATGAGCGACTAACGGTGCAGGCGCCAGCGCTGAAGACGCCAGGTCCCGGGCGGGAACCGGTGCGATGTGTTCGGCACCGGCAGGCACATCCAGGGGAGCGGAGAAAATATCCTGCTCGACGAGAACTTCCGATTGAGATGGCATCATCATCGCCTCAAAGGTGGAAAGTTTATACGGAGACCACGGTGCTTGCATTGGCGATCACGGCACTGCCACAAGCGGTATGGCAACCATGCAAGATCACGGCAATTCCCCCCTCCAATGT
The DNA here is from genome assembly GCF_000723165.1 of Janthinobacterium agaricidamnosum NBRC 102515 = DSM 9628. Classification (NCBI taxonomy): domain Bacteria; kingdom Pseudomonadati; phylum Pseudomonadota; class Betaproteobacteria; order Burkholderiales; family Oxalobacteraceae; genus Janthinobacterium; species Janthinobacterium agaricidamnosum. The sequence goes on along the minus strand of NZ_HG322949.1, from coordinate 2,479,832 downwards.
GGCGCCGCCTCCTTCGATGATAGGGTTATCGCCATGCAAGGGGCAACTGACCATATCGCCAACCCGCGCCGCACGCTTGCCATTGACCGGGAAATTGCCGCTGACCTTGATCACCTTGCCACCGTGGGTGGTCGCATCGCCTTCACGGCAAACCGGGCGCGCCATCTCAGTTATCCTCTGAAACGCGCAGCTTCCCGAAACCCGGGCGCGGCCAGAACGGACGCTGGATGGCGGCGTCCTTCTTGATCTGTGCGGCGCTCGGCGGCGTCACCAGCAGCAAGGTCGCGCCATCGTCGCGCCGCATATTGGCCACCAGCGTCGCCCCGCCCGACTGCCGGCCAGCCATCGTCGCCAGCGCCACCGCGATAAAAGGACTGCCGGCGCCGATATCGCCGAGGATGCGTGCCAGGTCGTAGCCCTGCCTGGGATCGAGCAGATTGAAATTGTCGTCTATCGCTTGCAAGCTCTGTACCAGCGGCAAGAAACGCGCCGCGCCGTTACGGTCATCCAGCACACTGCCGTAATCGAAAAAGATCCGCGCCGGAGATTTGCCGCCCAACGGCGCCAGCGCAGCGCGCAAGGCCGCTTCCATGCGCATCCGTCGTTCGGCCGGTTTGACCGGCTGCCCATGATCGTCCAGATAAGACACCACTTGCGGCCGGTATAAAGTACCCAGGTTTTCCAGATGATCGTACTGATCGATCTGGAATCGTGTCCATGGCTTGGGGATAAAAGGCGTCGGCACGAAAGGCTGATCCGGCTCCTTGTTCCAGCCGACAAACTCGGACCGGTTGCGGGAAGGTCCGGCAGGCCAGTTTTTTATGGTCATATTGTCTTCCACCAAGGGCGCGAACGACCGCAGCCAGTCGATGCGGCCACGCCGTATCAGGGTCAGGAAGGTCCAGCTATCGGTGGGCGTACGGACATTTTTGGGGTGGTAGGCCAATTCGGCCATGTCGTTAAATTTAGGCCGGTCGTTAAAGTAATAACGCCCAGTCCGTTGAAACGCACCATCCTTGGCCGCCACACCGACGGCAGGCAGATCGCCATGCTCGTCAAACGTCATGAAAATGGTATTCCAGAGCTTGTCGGGATTGTCGTTCAAATAGGAATTCATCACTTGACCGCTCTGGGTCAGGAGACCGGCAAACTCGCCTTCAGATGTGTAGGGTTCAGAATCTTTCGTCACGACAAAGCTATCGGCGTTTGATTCGCGCACTTTGTGTTTGTCGCTTTCTTTATTCGAACCCTGCAAAGCGGGCCCTACAATCGCTATCGGAAGTGGATAGCAATCCATAAAATCGCGCATCGCGGTCTCTACAGCGTCCTCCTTGCGTTTCGCACTCATCATTCCTGACGATTCAATATTATGAGGGTATTGCTGTGGATCTTGTGAAATGATGTAAGCACCATTTCCCTCATCAACGGCCTTCCACAAATTGAGTTTCGGGTAGCCTGGATGATTCCTCCATGTCTCGACACTGATGCCAACACCGACAATTTCCAACGATTCAATTCCTGTATTACCACTTTTCTTTATGGATGACATGAAATTATCATTCTCCGTAAATATTGATATCGGCATAGCACAGGCCAAGAAGGGAAAACTAAGCACCGTGCAAATAATATGCCACATTATTCTATGAAAATTTCTTGAATGCTGCCTCGCAATAAATTTCTTTAACTGCACATTTTTAAAAACACACATTTCCATCATTTTAATTATCTCCATAGACATATTTTTCTTTTCTTGCACTTGCTTCCCGTGTAGTCTCTGATTTGACATGCGGTTCCAAATTTTTTAATGTGCACTCTTTGACCATATCTGGCAGACTTCCCGGATTTTTTCCAGAAATAGCATAATAGTTGTAGTTTTCCTCAATAATGATGCGCTCAGCGGTATCAATTTCACTCGAATCATTCAACAATATCAATAGATCCTCGGCCGGTGGAGAAAATGAAGGATCTTTTTTGTTACTGGAAGGGTCAGATGCGGCCTTCCCAAACCAATTCGTCCGCCAATCCGCAACCGCCCGCAAAAACCGGATCCAGGTCAAATCGCCATCTTTCAAAATATCGCTGACGCCTATGCACAGATCATAGGCGGTGGCTTTTTCGGAGTGCATCGGATTACTGACGATACTGGAGTGGTAAGAGTTTTTGTCGAAGGTTCCCAGCCAGCGGGCCTTGGCTTGCTCAGGCGATTCATCGGCCAACATGCCGTCCTTGCCTTTGCCTTTGTACGGATTGGCGACGGCAATCGCCGCATCGATCGGCGAATTGAGCATCTGGCCAGGTCC
>NZ_HG322949.1:2392916-2477496 GCF_000723165.1 Janthinobacterium agaricidamnosum NBRC 102515 = DSM 9628 | reverse complement strand
CCCTGGCCAGCATCGCATGCGCCAGCAAACTGACAAAACAGCCCTGGCTATGGGCAACGATGTTAATCGGCTCGTTTTTCGATTTTTTACGGATGATGCGTATCAACGATGCCAACCGCTGCGCCGCCAGTACCATATAGCTGCGAGGCGGCGCATCGAGCAAGGCGTGGGTCGGACTTTCCGGGTCGGCCCGCCTGACGCCCCAGTTACGCCTGAATCCCGGCCCGAACATGTCCGGCACGTTGCTGGTGGCGTTGGCGAACGGGCCGCCATTTTTCGCATAGCGCTTATCGATGCGATTGCCGTATTGATCCAGGTATTCGCCATGCTTCTGATTGCTATCCGCCTTCAGCGTGTCTTCCCGAAAGCCCCACAAAAACGGAATCACCGGCGATGTGACGCTATCCGACGAGCGCGAAAAGTACACTTTATCCGGATCGGCGCTGATATCGTGTGCCGTGAATGCCTCCCCTTCCTTCAGCTGGAGCGGCAAGGTGTAGTTGGCCGGTTGCAGATGATCCTTGCGGTCCAGGCGCTGATTCAGGCCGGCGCAAATGCCTTGCTCCTGGAAAGGAAAAGCTTCGCCGATATCGTTCACGCCATGCACCAGGATCACGATGCACGGCGCCGGACGCACCAGAGGAATATACGCCAGGCCGCCGCCAGGCAATAGCCACTGCGCCTGTTTGCCGGGAACAACCTTGTTGGCTTCGGTTTCGCTCATGTTGCCGGCTTCCAGAATGAGAGTTCCGCGATATGGATCGCATCGGTTTGCGCCAGTTCGGTCTGTCCATCCGCATCGGTGATACCTTCGATGACTTTTCCGTCTTTCAACTTTATTTTGTAGTGGTAGTCAGCGGCCCGCGCACTTTGATCGCCGTCGAAATGCGCCACGAACTTGCGTTGCGCATCGCCCACCTCGAACGTCGGCATTTCAGTGGCGGCCCCGCGCGCCGGGCTGATGCTGGGTGCGTCGCTTTGCAGATTCAGCGTCTTGGCGTCAATCGTGATCTGGTCCGGCGTCATGCGCAAAAAGCTGCTGCCGACTTGCAACAGCAAGTATTTCTCGGCACGAATCAAGATGCCGTCATTGACCGAGGTGAGCGTCAGCGATTTGTCCGCCGTCAACTCCATGCTGTTGTGCTGGGCTTGCTGGATCAGCTTGCCTTTGTGCGCGATCAGGCGCACATCGCCATCGACGGCGAATTGTTCGATATTGTTGGCGGCCGTATGCAAAATGTCGCCCATCGCATAGTGTTGCTGATTTTTCCCGGCCACCGTGTCGATGTTATGGCCGGCGTAGTGGGTTTGATCCTTCGGCGTGGCGCTGGCGATGCCGGCCACGGCGCTGAGCGCGATCACCGCTTGTCCGGCTGCAGCCGGTCCGCTGGCATCGGCTTCATTGCCGACACCATGGCCCAGGCTCGCGACCGCCTCGAACAAACCTTGCTGGGCCCCGGTTTCGCGTTTGCCGCCTTGCTGACTGGACGCGGCCTTGCCCAATCCCCTGGCAATATCGAGCGCCTGCTCCAGGCAGCTCAGCAGTTCGTCGCGACTCAGTACGCCGCCTTGGGCACGAGCACGCCCATCGGTGCTAAGCAGCAACCCCTTGGCCGCACGCAAGGCGCCGGCGCCGCCGGTTTCCAGTGCAAATCCCTGACCGCGTTCATCCTTGCGCCCAGTGGTATCGTCGATGCGTGCGATATGGCCCAACGACAACTGGCTATGCTGATGATCGCTTTTGAGCTGTGCCTGGATCTTGCCGTTGGTATCGTCCAGCACCAGCGCATTACCACGGCCGCCCGGTGCATTGCCATGATCGGGGCTCAGCTCGCGGCTGCGCAAGCCGGTCAGCGTTTGCTGGCCCGGCAATTTCCAGGGCGGCATGTTTTGCTGGTTATACACACACCCGGTGACCAGCGGATGATCCGGCTCGCCATCCAGCCATTGCACCACCACTTCCATGCCATGTCGGGGTATCGCGTTCCAGCCCAGTTCGGCGCCGGCCCAGGCGCTCGCCACCCGGACCCAGGCCGAGCTTTTTTCATCGTTCTGGCCGATCCGGTCCCAATGAAACTGTACCTTGATCCTGCCGAACGCATCAACCAATATGTTTTCGCCTTGCGGCGTGACGACGGTGGCGGTCTGCGGGGCCAGGATTTTTGTGCGCTGACTGTTAAAACCGCGTCCCGGCCGCCAGGGGATGCTTTTGCGCAGGCATAGCAAACGGTTGTCGTAGCTGGCTGGTAATTCCGCATTCTGCAGATAATTATTGCTGACACTGTGATGCACGCTGACGATCAGGAATTCATCGTCACCATCGGGCTGTCCTGATGTTTCATCAGCGCCATTAAAATGATCGGTCAGCCGGAACCAACGGCCGGGCATGCTAAAACGATTGTTGCCTCGGGCCGCGTAGTGTTTGCCGTCGACTTCGATTTCTTCCATGCGCCGCCGGGCTTGATCTTCGCCATCCTGCCTGCTCTTGATACCGTGCGCACCGGTATATTCATACGATTCGACCGGCAGCACATCCCCTTGTTGATTAATCGATCGACTATTCGCATGGAGCGGCATCGGCTGCTTGAAATTAAAGCTGGACAATCCGATCTGTGAGGCAAGCAAGCGGCGCGCCGCCATCCATTCGCCGATCGCCTCTTCTTCGCGCGCGCCGCCATGGCGCTGGAAACGAATCACCGGACTGGCGCCGTCGATCGCGGCGGCGGCGCCGGAATCGTCGCCGACCACCAGCCGGTGCCCGCTGGCACCATGCTCGTAATGGTAAAACAGGCCGGCGGCTTCCCAGCGCCGGCTCAGGAAATTATGGTCGCTTTCATCGAACTGGGTGACCATCGTCAGTGCTTCGTCACCGCTCACCTTGAAGTCCCAGTCGGCCAGCGTGCCATAATCGCCGAAGATATCGGCGGCCTGCTGCCGCAAACTGCGGCCGTGGAACAAACGGTTGTTTTTGCGCAGCGCCAGGTAGGCTAGCCAGGGCCTGAGCACCATCGAATAAAACACCAGCCCGCCATCGGTCTTGACCAGGCTGAATTCAAACACAATGCCGTTGAAATAGCGCAGACTGCCATCGCCGCGCACCAGCTCGATCGCCACCATCTTGCCTTGCAGTGCTTTCAATGGAATGGCGGCATTGTCGGCCAGCACTTCAACCACGAATTCGAAGTCGCGCGACAAGCCCTCATCCGCTTCCAGCCGGTTGGCCAGCAAAACGGCGTCAGGGCCGTCGTCATTGGGAAACGACAGCCGCAAGATGCGTTGATGCTGGCGACTGCCAGACAATTCCTGCAGGGAAGACAGGACAGCGCTCATGAAACCATCCTTCCATGGCGTGATGGTTAAATCAATCTCAATTAATTTCTTTGCACCAATTATGCCAAGGCTAATATTGGACTTAATTGAAATTGCTCATGAAATCCCTCCATTTTTCAGCCGCATGCCAAAGGCCGGCAAGTCTTTGCGTGGCGCGCAAAGCCGAGCCCGCCTATTACCCCGCGGTATGACTGCGTCATGCGCGAAAAACCGATATTCAAAGACGAAATGATTCGTTCAGCCGGCCGCACCGGCGTCCTGCAATCGTCACGCCATCCACTCATCCAGCAAGCGTGCACATCGCATGACCATCACTCGCCCTCTGCCGCTGCGTTCTTCGGGGCCGACCTGCTGCCGAAAAAAGTCGATGCGGGCGCCGTCCCATCATGGAAAGCGGCACAATAAAACCAGCTGATGGAGGCGAATATGGACTGGATCGACGCGATCACCGCCGTTGGAGCGGCACTGGTGCCGTTGGCGGCGTTGCTGTACCCACTCAAGCGACCGGACAAGACACCGCCTGATCAACCTAAACAGGATTAAACCGCCACGACCGGCATGACGGTCAGTTGCGCTTGCCGGCCAGGCCGCTATTTGCCGATGGCGCCTGGGCCACCACCAGCCGCGAAAAACTGGCGATGCTGGCCAGCGCCGCGAAGCCTGCCGCCAGGCACAGCGCATAGGTGGTGCCCCTGAGCGCCGACACCGTAAAGCAATACGCCACCAGCGCGGCGCCGCTGGCCTGGCCGATCAGGCGCGAAGTGGCGACCACGCCGCTGGCGCCGCCGGCCCGTTCCGGCGGCGCGCTGCCCATGATCGCCTTCAGGTTCGGCGCCTGGAAGAAACCGAAGCCGATGCCGCACAGCGCCATGCGCCAGCAGATATCGAACACGCTCGGATGGACCGGGATCCAGATCAGCGTCAGCAAGCCGGACGCCAGCGCCGCCAGCCCGATGCCGCCCAGCACGCCGGGCGAATAACGGTCGCTGAGACGGCCGGCCACCGGCGCCATCACCGCCACCAGCGCCGCCCATGGCGTCATCAAGAAACCCGTTTCAACCGGCGAGCGGCCCAGCGTAACCTCGAAATAAAATGGCAGCGATACAAACGCCAGCCCTTGCGCGGCAAAAGTGCAGATGGCGGTCAGCGACGACAGCAGGAAGAGAGGACGGCGCAACAAGTCGACCGGCAGCATCGGCGCTGCATGTCCGGCCTGGCGGCGCAGCAGCAAGACAAAGAACATCACCACCGCGGCCAGTTCCGGCGCCAGCGTGGAAGCGGCGGCGTGATGCGCGGCATCGCCGAACAGCAGGATCAGCAAGCCGAACGCACCGACGTTGTACAGCGCGGTGCGGGTATCGAGCTTGTGCGCGGACAGCTTGGTCGCCGGCAGCACCCGGCGCGCCAGGAAAAAGCCGATCACGCCCAGCGGCACGTTGATGGCGAACAGCCACGGCCACGACGACGTGGCCAGGATCAGCGAGGCGGCCGTCGGCCCGACCGCGAACGCGACCGCCACCACCAGCGAATTATTGCCGAACGCCCGGCCCAGCAAATGCTTCGGATACAAGGAGCGCAACAGCGCGGTATTGACGCCCATCATGGCGCTGGCGCCGACGCCCTGGAACAAGCGCGCCACCACCAGCGACGGCAGCGACCAGGCCAGCGCGCACGCCAGCGAAGCGGCGGTGAATAAAAACATGCCGGCAATGAATACACGGCGGTAGCCGACGATCTCGCCCAGCTTTGATAACGGCAGCAAGGTGGCGACCATGGCCAGTTGATACACATTGACGATCCAGACCGACGCCGCCGGCGTGGTGTGCAACTCGCTGGCGATCGCCGGCAACGCGGTATTGGCGATCGCAGTGTCCAGCGACGCCATGCCGACGCCGATAGCCAGCGACAACATGGCCCAGCCACGCGCGCCTGGCGGCAAACCATCCTCGCCGACCAGGACTGGCTGCGTTCTATTTTGCTGCTTGAACATTCTCTATCCGATACGAAAAACCATGCCGCATCTTCAATGTCGCCGCTGGCAGCGCTGAAGATATTTTATTGTTAGCACGGCCGGAATAGTTCATTCATGCGCGTGATTACTGCGGCCGCAAGGTAGACAGTACCATGGATAGGCTGAGTCTGCCGGGCAAGGCATCGGAAAATAGTGCACCTGTTATCAGGCGAGCAATCTGCCGGGACGCGGCGCCGATTGCAAGCCTCGCGTCCTTGCCGGCCTCGGCTATCGACGCAGATGCGTGCGCACGCTGCTGCTCCGATTTACTTACTCCGCAGCACTACCGGGCGCATCGGCTGCCCAAAGATTCATTACCTGGCCTGGATAAGCCTGCAGCAAGATCTGGTCGTTCAAAGTCGACAACGTTTGCTTGCGCCATTCGGCCACTTGCTGCGGACTGTCGCCAGGCGCGCCGCTCTGGTAAGGCGCCAGCGCGCCGATCAGGTCGCGCTGCACCGACGATGTCCCGGGCGTGGTGACATCGGAAGTCAGCTTGCCCATTTCATAGCGCATCGCGCGCGAAGACAGGCTGGCCGACTGCGCCAGCGTGGCCTTGACCAGCCGCCCATCCTTGTACGCCACCCGCGCATCGCTGCTGGCCGAGTCGCGGATCTGGAAATAATCGTAGTTTTGCGATTCGGCCGTGCTATCCAGCTTCAGCTTGGCGCCTGGCTTGATCGGCATATGGTAGCTGGCGGTCAATTGCGACTTCTGCTGCTGCGAAATGGAACGGTCTTTCTGGCTCGGGCCGGCCATCGTCGTGCTCTGCGATACCTCATAGGAAAAACTGTCCGATTCCGTCGGCCGCATCGGGTTGCTCCACTGCGATGCCTGGCTGACCGAGGCGCTGAAATCGGCCAGACCGGTCAGCACGGCGCGGTCTTCGGCAACCAGCGGCCAGCGTCCGGAGGTGGTTTCCGACGCGGCTCCCGAAGCGGCTCCCGACGCGGCGGCGCCATAATTGCTGTTCACGGCAGAAAACGCATCCTTGAACAACGATACGAGGGCGGCGTCGCCATGTCCGCGCGAAGCGGCCTGGTCAAATTGTTTCATATAGCTGGCCATGGCCTTGGCTTGCTGCTCCTTGCCGCCAACGCCGGCCAGCTTGCTCATGTCGACGCTGACATCGAGCTTGCCGGACGGCCCGTCAAAGCTGACCTTGCGCTGTGTGCTATCGGCATGAAAGTCCAGCGTTTGCGGGGTATCGGCCTGGCCTGGCAATTGCACCGCCACGCGCAAATCCACCGACGCCAGCACTTTCGGATCGAATTGCATCAAGCCCGCCAGCTTGAGCTGGGGCTTGCCTTGCGCCATGCCGTCAATCGCCCCTTGAAATGCGTCGGCCAGGCCGGCCAGCGCGCTGCGCTCTGCATCGCTCAATTCGCCGCTACTGCTCATCTGGACGGCCAGGCCGTCGCTCTGGCTATCGAGCGCCAGCTTGACCTTCACCCCGCTTGCGGTGGTGACGGTAAAGCTGACCTGGTTGTCGCCCCGCCCGTGCAGCGCCGACGGCGGCGCCACGCCCGACACGCCGTACAAAGCCGCCGCGCCATCCTGCGGCAAACGGCGCACCGTTTGCGACACATTAACGTCACCGTCCTTCAATTGATTCAGCAACAGCGCGCCCAGGCCGCCAAAACGGCCGGCCGTCGACAGCGACGGAAAATTACCGGCCATCATAGCCGTGACCTTGTCCTGCGACTTGTTTTCCCAACTCAAGGAGCTGCCTTGCGAGCTCTGCATCGCCACGGCCAGGCTTTCAGGACTCAGCGTGACGATGGTGGAAGGCGCCGCCGGATCTGGCGGGGACGAACCCGCCTGCTTCGCCGCGGGGGACGAACGCAGAGGAGGCGGCGGCGTCCAGCTTGGAATGGCCGAGACAGTGGCGCTCATGGCCGTACCTCCTTGTCAGATGAAAACGGGAGAAATAGGTAATGGAAGTTGATAATCAATTTTTTCAAGAAGAATAGGTGGTACATTCAAGATAGCCGATCTTGCAACAGATATACCTATAACGTCCAAAAATACCAAATCATGAGGAATGAACAGGAAAATTCATGCGCCGACGTTAACGAAAAAAGCCAGGCGTCGCCGCCTGGCTTTTTAAACCGCTATTCCAGAAACAGCGCGGCATAAACCGCCCCATGATTACCGCTGCATCAGATGGTCGCCAATGCCGCGTTCAGGCTTGCGCTTGGACGCATGACCGCATCGGCTTTCGCCGGATCCGGGAAATAATAACCGCCGATATCCATCGCATTGCCTTGTACGGCTTTCAGTTCTTCGACGATCTTCGCCTCATTTTCCGCCAGGACTTTCGCCAGCGGCGCGAAATGCGCCTTCAGTTCAGCATCATCGGATTGTGCCGCCAATGCCTGCGCCCAATACAGCGCCAGGTAGAAATGGCTGCCGCGGTTGTCGAGTTCACCGGTGCGCGACGATGGCGAGCGGTTGTTGTCGAGCAATTTACCAGTAGCTTCATCCAGCGTCCTGGCCAGCAGCTTGGCCTTGGCGTTGCCGGTCTTGATGCCCATGTCTTCCAGCGACACGGCCAGCGCCAGGAACTCGCCCAGCGAATCCCAGCGCAAGTGGTTCTCTTCCACCAGTTGCTTGACGTGCTTGGGCGCCGAACCGCCGGCGCCGGTTTCGTACATGCCACCACCGGCCATCAGCGGCACGATCGACAGCATCTTGGCGCTGGTGCCCAGTTCCATGATCGGGAACAAGTCGGTCAGGTAATCGCGCAAGATGTTGCCGGTCACCGAAATGGTGTCCAGGCCGCGCGCCACGCGTTCCAGCGTGTAGCGCATGGCGCGCACTTGCGACATGATCTGGATGTCCAGGCCATTGGTATCGTGATCCTTCAGGTAAGTCTGGACCTTCTTGATCACTTCGTTTTCGTGCGGACGGTACGGGTCCAGCCAGAACACCGCAGGCATGCCGGAGTTGCGGGCGCGGGTGACGGCCAGCTTGACCCAGTCGCGGATAGGCGCATCCTTGACCTGGCACATGCGCCAGATATCGCCCTCTTCCACGTTTTGCGACAACAGCACTTCGCCGGTGGCCAGGTCGGTGATGTTGGCGACGCCGGCTTCCGCGACTTCGAACGTCTTGTCGTGCGAACCGTATTCCTCGGCTTGCTGCGCCATCAGGCCGACGTTAGGCACGGTGCCCATGGTGCGCGGGTCGAAATTGCCATGCCATTTGCAGAAATTGATCATTTCCTGATAGATGCGCGCGAAGGTGCTCTCCGGCATCACTGCCTTGGCATCTTTCGGACGGCCATCGGCGCCCCACATCTTGCCGCCGATACGGATCATGGCTGGCATCGATGCATCGACGATGACGTCGTTTGGCGAATGGAAGTTGGTGATGCCCTTGGCCGAATCGACCATCGCCAGTTCCGGGCGGTTGGCGTGGCAGGCGTGCAAGTCTTTCAGGATTTCATCTTTTTGGGATGCTGGCAACGTTTCGATCTTGTCGTACAGATTGACCATGCCGTTGTTGACGTTCACGCCCAGTTGTTCGAACAGCGCGGCGTGCTTGGTGAACGCATCCTTGTAGAAAATGCGCACGCAATGGCCGAACACGATCGGGTGCGATACCTTCATCATGGTCGCCTTGACGTGCAGCGAGAACATCACGCCGGTCTTGTACGCGTCGTCCAGTTCCTTCTCGTAGAACTCCAGCAGCGCCTTCTTGCTCATGAACATGCTGTCGATGATTTCGCCGGCTTTCAGCGACACCTTCGGTTTCAGCACGATGGTCTTGCCCGAAGCGGTGATCAGTTCCATCTTGACATCGCGGGCGCTGTCCAGCGTCAGCGATTTCTCGCCATGATAAAAGTCGCCGTGATGCATGTGTGAAACGTGGGTACGCGAAGCCTGGCTCCACTCGCCCATCGAATGCGGATGCTTGCGTGCAAACTCTTTGACTGCCTTCGGCGCGCGGCGGTCGGAGTTACCTTCGCGCAGCACAGGATTGACGGCGCTGCCAATGCATTTGCCGTAGCGTGCCTTCAGTGCCTTGTCTTCGTCGGTCTTCGGATCTTCAGGATAGTCCGGCAGCTTGTAGCCGCGGCCTTGCAGTTCGCGTACGCAAGCCATCAGCTGCGCAACCGATGCGCTGATGTTCGGCAACTTGATGATGTTGGTGTCGGCGTTCTGGGTCAGCTTGCCCAGTTCAGCCAGCGTGTTCGGTACTTTTTGTTCGTCAGTCAGGAATTCAGGAAATTCGGCCAACACCCGCGAAGCGACCGAAATGTCGCTGGCAACCACGTCGACGCCGGCTGGCGCGGTAAACTTCTTGATGATAGGCAGCAGCGAATACGTCGCCAGCATTGGCGCTTCGTCAGTCAGCGTGTAGATGATTTTTGATTTTTGTGTTGCCATTTCATTTCCTCGTATGCGGTGATGCCGGGTGATTAAGGTAGATAGCTTACTTCATTCCAACACATGGCGTTGGCCTTGCCCTGGACGGCTAACGTATAGGCGCGCACGCCTTCCTTCGCCAAATTGTCTATTTTAGACTGTCCCGGCACTATTTGTGTAAACTCCACCGTACCAGGGATGGGTATTGCAGGATTAGAAGTATTAATAATAGAAAATACATGATCGCCAGATACCTGCCCTGCATTTCCTGTTATTCCGACATTCGGACAAGAAAAAATGCCCTGGTTTATTTCACGGGCGGGCTGTGTCCACGCCATTTGAGGCGGAGCCAGATCAACGTCTTGCAGGATTAGCCACACTGAAAACTGCAGGCCATGCGGGGGGATGAAATATGGAATTACCTGGAATCGGGCGGAATGGACGCGCGATTTTGTGCGCCCCCCTCTGTTGGCGGCGCGACAGGCGCCAGCCCAACCTTGCTCTCGGTACTTTGCTGTAGCCTTGCATTAAACTGGTAGCCCAAGACGAGTGCACCAAGCACGCCTATCGTGACCAGATTGACCAGCAGATTCCCCATAACATCGCGCAACCAACCCGCAAAAGTGCGTTTTGCCTGCAATGCGTTATCGATGGTAGCAATCTTGGTGCCCAGTCCGGCATGAACTACCTCGATCTGCCTGTAAAGAACGTCTTGCCGTGTAGCGGCTTCGGTACGATCAACCAAGTCGTCAAGGCCCGCATTGAGAAAAGCCTGGGCCATCGCCTCGCCTTGCGCGCGGTAGGCCGCGATTGAGGTATCGAGTCTGGCAATGGAATGAAAACTATCGAGCTCTTCCCGAGTGGGATCGCGCCCCCCGAAGGATTTACAAAAATCAACCTTCTGTTGCTTATAGATAATATAAGCAAATGCTCCAACCGGGTCGTTCGGATTCGCCGTCAACTTCTCATAGATCGTGTTATGTGCCATGGAGACAGCAAACTACTTTGCGATGACGGTCTTCTTTGCCGCAGTATAGGCTTGTTGCATTTTTTCACGCGACACGCCGACATCCCGCATCACCTTCGCCGCCACAGAAGATGCCGGTCCGCGCGAGATTGGCGCGGTATCATCGGCGTACACCAAATTCTGCGACATCCTGCTACTGATCTTGGCCACATCGCTACGAGAAAAGGTAGATTTAGTCATACTGGCTCCTTTGCTCACACATAGGGTGAATAAGAAGGGTGAATGAGAAATTGATGCCCCATTGAATAAAGATGATTATACCGTGATCCGAATCACGTCTATACAGACGTTCATATATTAGCGCATCCATGTCCAGGATGCTTTGTTTTAAAGCTGAATCATCCCGCTATCTTGGCCGGCTCTTGCCTGCGCGAGCAAAACAAAAAAGGGCCGGCAATTTCTCGCCGACCCTTTATTTTGTATGTATTTTTGGTGGGAAGTGCAAGTTTCGAACTTGCGACCCCTGCAGTGTGAATGCAGTGCTCTACCCCTGAGCTAACCTCCCGAAGCGGGGCGAATTATCGCATGAAGTTCGGCGCTTCCGCAAGCCCGTGGCAAAATTAATGCCGCCAGGCTAATTTACCCAGGGCGCGGGCTATGCCGTGGACTTACGCCGGGGACTTACGTCGGGGACTTACGTCGGGGACTTACGCCTTGGATTTACGCCGTGGGCGCGCTGACCGCATTCCAGATGCACTGCCCCTTGACCGCCTTGTCCAGCCCGGCCAGCGTGGCTTGGTGTTCGGCCAGCTCGTCGGCGGCGGCCGGCAGGAAAATGACGTCGGCCAGCGGCACGATTTCCAGCGGCTCGCCTTCGACCGCCACTTCGACTTCCTCTTCCATGCTGAGGCTGTTCTGGCCGCGCGTCATCGACAAATAGACGTCGGCCAGCAACTCGGCATCGAGCAACGCGCCGTGCAGCTTGCGGTGCGAGTTCGAAACGCCGTAGCGGTCGCACAAGGCATCCAGCGAGTTGCGCTTACCAGGATGCATTTCCTTGGCTTGCACCAGCGTATCGATGACACCGTTGATGTGATCGTTAAAGCTCGGCAAGTTCAGGCGCTTGAATTCGGCGTTCAGGAAACCCAGGTCGAACGGCGCGTTGTGGATGATGACTTCGGCGCCGGCGATATACGCCTGCAATTCTTCGACGATTTCGGCGAATTTCGGCTTGTCGCTAAGGAATTCGGTGGTCAATCCGTGCACCGCCAGCGCGCCCTCTTCCGAGTCGCGCTCGGGATTGATGTAGCGGTGGAAGTTATTGCCGGTCAACATACGATTGTTCAACTCGACGCAGCCGATTTCAATCACACGGTCGCCCGTCCTCGGGTTCAAGCCGGTGGTTTCGGTATCCAGAACAATTTGTCGCATCGCGGTACTCATCTATCACTCATTGTAAAAATTCGGCAGGCGCGCAGTATAGCGCACCCGCCTTGCCGGCTGACCGGGCTTAGAACCTATCCCAGTAGAGAATACATCGTCTGCTGACAGCCCCTCAGCAGCGTGGATCTGCGTTGTTCCTCGTAGCATGGCTCGCCATGCGTCCTCCTCACGCCTTGCCCACCCTGCTGATGACCAGCCATCCGGCGACGCTCCCTGCTGGGATAGGTTGTTAGCGGCGCACCGTGTCGACGCCGCGGTTGGCCAGCTGGTCGGCGCGTTCATTGCCGGCATGGCCGGAATGGCCGCGCACCCAGCGCCATTCGACTTGATGCACGGCCTGGGCCGCGTCCAGCGCCTGCCACAGGTCGACGTTCTTGACCGGCTCCTTGGCCGCGGTCTTCCAGCCGCGCGCCTTCCAGCCGTGTATCCATTCGCTAATGCCTTTTTGCACGTACTGGCTGTCGGTGTAGAGCAACACGGCGCACGGCCGCTTCAGCGCATTCAGCGCTTCGATCACGGCCTTCAATTCCATGCGGTTGTTGGTGGTGTTTAATTCACCGCCAAACAATTCCTTTTCCGCGCCGTCGGCCACCAGCAGCGCGCCCCAGCCGCCGGTGCCGGGATTGCCCTTGCAGGCGCCATCGGCGTAAATTTCGACTTTATCCATCTTGTTGTTCCCGCCTCTTGTGGCTGTTACTTTTACTTTTATTAGTGACCGGCACGCCCGCGGACGCGCTTGCCGGTTTTTTGGTCCACGCCGGACCGATCAGGCGCATCCCTTTGACGCGTTTGATGGCGTGCACTATATAGACTGCGCCGAAATATGGCCACCAGCGCGGACCGGCGCGGTCCATGAACGCATAGCGGTGCAGCCATTTATCGGTCTTGCATGCCGGCGCGTAGCCGCCGACATGGCTTTGGCTGACGCCCAGATTGAGCAATTTTAACCAGTCTTTCATGCGTGGCATAGAGATGAATTCACCCGCCTGCGGCAGGAAACGCGAGCCGGTCACCCGCCCCATCGCCTGGCGCGCGCCCCACAAGCTGGTCGGATTGAAGCCGCAAATGATCAGTTGTCCTTCCGGGATCAGCACCCGCTCGACTTCGCGCAGCACCTGGTGCGGTTCGGCGGCGAATTCTAGTACATGCGGCAAGACCACCAGGTCCAGGCTTTGCGATGCGAATGGCAACTCGTCGAAATTGAGGATCACGCTGGCGCGCCGCGCGCCTGGACCAGCCACCAGCGGCGGCAGCCGCGTATCGGCCACCCATTTATTCGGCATGCGGTTGGCGGCCAGCGCGTCGATATGCGGCATGCCGATCTGCAAGGCGTTAAAGCCGAAGATATCGGCCGTCAGACTGTCCAGGCAAGCCTGCTCCCACGCCCGCACGTACAGGCCGGCCGGCGTTTGCAGCCAGCTGTCTAACGCTATAATGGATTTCTCGGATGCGGCACTGTCCATGCAAAGCCTTTCACTACTCTAATGACCAACTCTTCCACTTCATCCAATTCTTCGACTTCCAGGCACACCCTGTCAGTCCTGGCTGTACCCGCTTTTTCCGACAATTATTTGTGGCTGATCCACGATGGCGTCAATGCCGCCGTCGTCGATCCGGGCGACGCGGCGCCGATACTAGCGGCATTGCAAGCTCATCAATTGACCTTGTGCGCCATTTTACTCACCCACCACCACGCTGACCACACCGGTGGCGTTCCTGAATTGTTACAGCATTTTACGGTGCCGGTATTCGGCCCGCGCAAAGAGGCGATCGCCAATGTCAGCGTCACGGTCGGCCAGGGCGATACGGTCAGCGTGCCGCAACTGGGTTTAACGTTGTCGGTGCTGGATGTGCCGGGCCATACGCTGGGCCATGTCGCCTATGTACGCGACGATGCTGTCGAGCCGTGGCTGTTTTGCGGCGATACGCTGTTCGGCGCCGGTTGCGGCCGCCTGTTCGAAGGCACGCCGGCCCAGATGGTCGAGTCGCTGGGCAAGCTGAGCGGCTTGCCGGATGCTAGCCGCGTGTATTGCGCGCATGAATATACGCTGTCCAATCTGCGTTTTGCCAGCGCGGTGGAGCCTGGCAATGCCGAACTGCAGGTCCGCGTCGCCGCCGATACGGCCAAGCGCGAACAAGGCGTGCCGACCGTGCCGTCGACAATCGGCCTGGAAAAGGCCACCAATCCCTTCCTGCGTCATCAGGCGCCGGAAATCGTGACCAGCCTGCGCGCGGCCGGCAAGCTGGCGCGCGGCGCATCGCCGGTCGAGGCCTTCGCCGCGCTGCGGCTGTGGAAAAACACCTTTTAATGTGTACACCAGCCCGCACCGCACATACAGCGCGCTGCGGGCTCGTTTTAACATAAAAACTCAGATTTCTTCGTACAGCGGCAAGGTCAGGAATTCGGCAAACGAGGCCGAGGTCGACATTTCCTCGAAGATCAGACCAGCCCGCACATAGCTAGCACCGTTGCCGCCCGGCGCATCGCGCTGCACCTTGACCAGCTCTTCCTTGATCATGCCGCGTACCATCTCGGCCGTGACTTTGCGGCCGTCTTCCAGCACGCCCTTGTCGGAACGTATCCATTGCCATACTTGCGAGCGGCTGATTTCGGCGGTGGCCGCATCTTCCATCAAGTTATGGATAGGCACGCAGCCATTGCCGGCCAGCCAGCTGCCCAGGTAATGGATGCCGACGTTGATGTTGTAGCGCAAGCCCGCCTCGGTGATCGGCGCTTCCGGCTTGAAGTTCAGCAAGTCGGCGGCGCTGACAACCACGTCGGGACGCTGTTTATCAATCTGGTTCGGCTGGTCGCCCAGCACCTTGGTGAACTCGCCCATCGCCAGCTCGACCAGGCCCGGATGCGCGACCCAGCCGCCGTCGTAGCCGTCGGTCGCATCGCGCGCCTTGTCGGTGCGCACGCCGCCCATCGCGATGTCGTTTTTCTCCGGATCGTTCTTGATCGGAATCAAGGCCGCCATGCCGCCGATCGCCGGCGCGCCGCGCTTGTGGCAGGTTTGCAGCAGCAGCAAGGCGTAGGCGCGCATGAATGGCGCCGTCATCGTCACCTTGGCGCGGTCGGCCAGGCAGAAATCCTTGTCCAGCTTGAATTTCTTGATGCACGAAAAAATGTAATCCCAGCGGCCCGCGTTCAGGCCCGAGCTATGCTCTTTCAGCTCGTACAGGATTTCATCCATTTCAAACGCGGCCAGGATGGTTTCGATCAGCACGGTCGCTTTGATGGTGCCTTGCGGCAAGCCGAGTTCGTTTTGCGTCATCACGAAGATGTCGTTCCACAAGCGCGCTTCCAGGTGCGATTCCATTTTCGGCAAATAGAAATACGGACCGGCGCCGCGCGCCAATTGTTCCTTGGCGTTATGAAACATGAACAGCGCGAAATCGAAGATGCCGCCGGACACGCGCTTGCCATCGACCAGCACATGTTTTTCATCGAGGTGCCAGCCGCGCGGACGCACCACCAGCGTGGCGATCTTGTCGTTCAATTTGTACGACTTGCCATTTTGTTCCAGCGAAATGGTTTTGCGCACCGCATCCATCATATTGACCTGGCCGGAAATCTGGTTATCCCAGTTCGGTGTATTCGAATCCTCGAAGTCGGTCATATAGCTGTCGGCGCCCGAGTTGAAGGCGTTGATGACCATCTTGCGTTCGACCGGGCCGGTGATTTCGACGCGGCGGCATTCCAGTGCCTTCGGGATCGGCGCGATGCGCCAGTCGCCGCTGCGGATGTGCGCGGTTTCAGGCAAGAAATCAGGACGCTCGCCCGCATCCAGACGCGCCGCCCGTTCGACGCGCAGGGCCAGCAATTGCTGGCGGCGCGGCTCGAACGCACGGCTCAGCTTGGCGACCAGGGCCAGCGCTTCCGGCGTCAATACTTGCTCGTAGCCGGGCTTGATGTCGCCGCTGATCTGCATGCCGGCCGGGGTAATGATGGTGGACTGTGTCATGAAGTTCTCCATAAGAAAAAGTAATATATCCGTGTAAATAGTAGCCGGGCTAATCGGGTGGTTTGCTGAGGCTAAGTAACTTGAGGCATGCTTTGCTTGGCGCTTAATCTTTCATACAGTATATTCACTATTAGGCATGGAAACGAGATTAAAAATCACTTCATCCATGCGTTTTTATCACAAGTGAAAGCGGGAGCATGGGCCAGTTCAGACAAATTTCCACCTTCGTCGAAGTCGTCGCCAGGGGCAGCCTGTCGGCCGCCGCGCGCGCCGAGGGCATCGCGCCGGCGATGATCGGCCGCCGCCTCGACGCATTGGAACAACGGCTCGGCGTCAAGCTGCTGCAACGCACCACCCGTAAATTGGCGCTGACCAATGAGGGCGCGGCTTTCCTCGAGGATTGCCAGCGCATCCTCGGCGAATTGCAGGACGCTGAAAACGCGGTCGCCGAGCGCAGCATCAAGGCCAGCGGTCATTTGCTGATTTCGGCGCCGGCCGGTTTCGGACGCCAGCATGTGGCGCCGCTGCTGCCGTCGTTTCTCGCCGAGCACCGCGACGTGACGGTGGCGCTGAACCTGAACGACCGCGTGGTCGACCTGATCGGCGAAGGCATCGACGTGGCGATCCGCATCGCCAGCCTGTCGGATTCCAGCCTGGTCAGCACCAAGCTGGCCGATAACCAGCGCGTGCTGGTCGGCTCGCCGGCCTATTTCAAGCGCCACGGCATGCCGTTGATACTCGACGACCTGATGAAGCACAATTGCCTGGTGATCAGCGGCGAAGGCAGCCAGCGCGGCTGGACCTTCCACGACAATGGCAAGAACGTGACCTTGAAAGTGTCGGGCAATATGGTGTGCAACGATGGCGAAGTGCTGCACGACTGGGCGCTGGCCGGCAAGGGCCTGGCGTGGCGCTCGATGTGGGAAGTGGGCGCCGAAATCGAGGCGGGACAATTGCAGACCGCACTAGACCAGTATGCGGCGCCAGGCAATGATATCTACGCGGTATTTGCGCAGCGCCGCCATTTGCCGCTGCGGATACGGGCCTTTGTCGACTTCCTGCGGCACAGTTATGCGCAGCCGGATTACTGGCGCGAACGGGCTGTATAAGCAGCGCAAATCAGCCTAGATTGGCTTAGAGCCTATCCCAGTAGATGAATACGCCCTCTTCTGGCGCCCCTCAGTAGCGGGGACTGCGTTGATCGTCGTCGCGTGGCTCGCCACGCTTGCTCCTCACGCCTGGTCCGCGCTGCTGATGCGCGGCCAGAACAAGACGCTCACTACTGGGATAGGCTCTAAGCGCAGCGTAAGCCAACGTTTTCCAGCAAACCTGCTGGCCAGTCCCCCTTGCCCCGCAAACCTCCAGGCGAAAAAAAATCCCCGGAGACCGAGGATTTCTTTATTTCGTTTGATCCAGCGTATTAGATTGGCTGAATGTTCGAAGCTTGCTTGCCTTTAGGGCCAGCGGTCACTTCAAAAGAAACGCGTTGGTTCTCTTGCAGGGACTTGAAGCCGTTCGACTGGATAGCCGAGAAGTGAGCGAACAGATCTTCGCCGCCTTCGTCAGGGGTAATAAAGCCGAAACCCTTCGAATCATTGAACCATTTTACGATGCCAGTTGCCATTACAATTTCCTATTTCAGTTAAGTTGGGCTTGCGCCCGTTATATCGTTTGAAGCAAGAAAGGAATGACAGACAAACTGCACTACCACCTCGAATCCAACGATTCCGCATTATACCAACAAAACAGAGAAAAACCATTTTCACGCAAAATAAACTTGCGCTCGCTGTTTTGATGGTCGTTTGTCCGTCTTGCAGCCCCTGTTTCGAGAGGCATGGAGTGCACTATATCTCAAGCAGCCTCCTTTATGCTTTGCGCTATATCAAACGAATAAATCGGCATTTCAGCCCGGCAAAGGCACGTATGGCGTCGCCTTCGGATCAACCGCCGCCCAGGCCAGCAATTGGTCGATTTGCGGCGCCAATAGCGGCCATTCGCGCCCGGCGGCGGCGGCGTCGTCCATCAACGGGCGCAGCAATTGCTCGATGCGGCGGCATTCCTGCCCCAGCGCACCAAAACCGAAGGTGCCGGCCGAACCGGCTACCGCGTGCAAGGCGCGATGCAGCGCCGTCAACTGCAGCGCGCCCAAGCCTTCGGTACGGCAAGCGGCCAGCGCTTGCCCGATGGCGGACATCAGCGCCGGCACGCCGAGCGCGAACTTGTCGCTCAACGCTTGCAGGCGGCTGCGGAAATCGGGATCGATCGGGGTCGCCATGCTTCGTCTCCGCTTACTTGGTGCCGAAAATGCGGTCGCCGGCATCGCCCAGGCCCGGCACGATGTAGGCGTGCTCGTTCAAGTGCGAATCGAGCGAGGCGGCATACATTTTGACGCCCGGATGCGCGTTCTGGAATACCGTCACGCCTTCCGGCGCGGCCACCAGCGCCAGGAAGATGATTTGCTCATCGGATACGCCGCGTTTTTTCAGCACATCAACCGCGTACACCGCCGAATTGCCGGTGGCGACCATCGGGTCGCACAGGATGAAGGTACGCTCGGTAACGTCCGGCAAGCGCACCAGGTATTCGACCGGCAAATGAGTGCCCGGATCGCGGTACACGCCGATGTGGCCGACGCGGGCCGACGGCACCAGGTTCAGCAATCCATCGCTCATGCCGATACCGGCACGCAGGATCGGCACGATGGCCAGTTTTTTGCCGGCGATCACAGGCGCGTCGAGCGTCACCAGCGGGGTGGTGATCTGGCGCGTGGTCAGCGGCAAGTCGCGGGTGATTTCATAGCCCATCAGCAAGGTGATTTCCTTCAGCAATTCGCGGAAGGTGCGCGTCGACGTATCGTGTTCGCGCATGTGGCTCAGTTTGTGCTGGATCAGCGGGTGATCGGTGATGAACAGATTGGGGAAGCGCGGATCTTGTTTCATTATGGTTTTGCTCTTTTCTTGTATCTTTGAACGACCGCGGCCTCACTGCGCCGCCAGGTCGCCTTTTGATCGATCAATGGTATGGGCGCCTCGAAAAACCTGCTGCGCCCGTATATGCCGGCATTATCCCAGCCCACGCGCCCGTTTGTCCTGTTTTTTAGAAAATAATTGCTATGCACTATTACGACCAATTACTTCTTAACAACATCGTTTTAATCCTGTCGCCATCGATCACGGAATCACCAGCGCACGGGCCAGGATGGCGGGGCAATCGCTACCGGCAGGCAAGCGGCCATACGCTCCGCCGACGCCCTGCTCCAGCCGCGACGCGACAAAGGCCGACGAGACGAACGGCGGCGCATGGCGCAGCAGCAATGCCGCCTGCACGGCCAGCACGATGCGCTCGGCCAGCTTGCGCGCGTCATATTCATCGCCGGCGCCGGCATCCAGGTCGGCCAGCAAGGCCGCCGCATACGCGGCAAACACGGCGTCGCCCTGGCCCGCCAATGCCAGTTCGCGCGCCAGCGCGTCGCGCGGCGCCGGCCCCTTGCCGAACACGCGCAGCAGGTCCAGGCACATCACATTGCCCGATCCTTCCCAGATCGAGTTGACCGGCAATTCGCGGTACAGCCGCGCCAGCGCTCCGTCCTCGACATAACCATTGCCGCCCATCACCTCCATCGCCTCGAAACCGAAACCCGGGCCGCGCCGGCAAATCCAGTATTTGCCGGCCGGTATCAACACCCGCGCCAGCAGCGCCTGCTCCGGGTCGGCGCCGTCATCGAAGCAGCGCGCCAGGCGCAGCGCAAACGCGGTGGCCGCTTCGGATTCCAGCGCCAGGTCGGCCAGCACGTTTTGCATCAGCGGCTGTTCGGCCAGCGGCTTGCCGAAGGCCGAACGCTGGCGCGCGTGATGCAGCGCCTGGGTCAGCGCCGCGCGCATGATGCCAGTGCTGCCCAGCACGCAATCGAGGCGGGTATGGCTGCCCATTTCGAGAATGGTCGGGATGCCGCGGCCCGGCTTGCCGATCAGCCAGCCATAGGCGCCGGTGAACTCCACTTCCGACGACGCGTTCGAGCGGTTGCCCAGCTTATCCTTCAGGCGCTGCAGCCGGACCTGGTTGCGGCTACCGTCCGGCAAGTAACGCGGCAAGAAGAAACACGACAAGCCGGCGCCGCCCTCATCGCCGGTTTGCGCCAGGATCAGGTGCGCATCGCTTTGCGGCACCGAGAAAAACCATTTATGGCCGACAATCCGGTACAGCCCTTCCGCTTCATCGCCAAACAGTTGCCGGCCCTGCGCGGCCGGCACCGCCTCGGCGCGGGTGGTATTGCTGCGCACGTCGGAACCGCCCTGCTTTTCGGTCATGCCCATGCCGATCAGCGCGCCGCGCTTTTGCTCGACCGGCAAGGAACGCGGATCGTACTCGCGCGATAAAATCTTCGGCAGCCAGCGCGCCGCGATCTGCGGCAAATTGTGCGCCTGGCGCAGCGCCGGCACCGACGCGTATGTCATCGTCAGCGGACACTGCACCCCGTTTTCCAACTGGCCGGCCAGGATATATAATGCCGCCCGCGCCACTTGCGCTCCCGGCCCCGGCTGCTCCCATGCCGAACTATGCGCGCCGGCGCCGACCATCACGGCCATCAGTTGATGCCAGGCCGGATGGAATTCGATCTCGTCGATGCGCCGGCCATGGCGGTCGAAATTGACCAGCGTGGGGCCATGCAGATTGGCCAGCCGCGCCAGTTCCTGATGGTCCGCGCGGCCAAACTGCTCGCCCAGCGCACTCAACGTACCGGCCGCCGCGGCGCCGCCTTCACGGATCAGCGCGTCTTGCAAGGCGGGATCGCAAGCAAACAGATTGACGCCGGAAAATGGTGCGGGCTGATTCAGTATTTCATGCGTATCGAACGGATTCATGGTTCACCTCTGGTTTATTGATGGATGACGACTGATGCATAACGATAGATACGTGACGATAAATAAATGATGAAAACAAGGTAACGCTATATGAAATGATTATCGTTCGCTTAAAAAGATAGTGTCGCGAATAGATTCCGCCATTTCCTGCACATTTATTTCATTTAGCTCAATAGATATTCCTAAAAGCTGAAGCAATGTTGCTATATTTCATGTAATTGTTCCCTGTTCAATGATACATTTCGTCTTGATTTGGCCCGACACATCTGCGCCGATATAAAGAAAATAACCCGGCCTACGATTTTTGTAGAAATTGTGGCATGAAATAAATTAAAGGTTTAACCCAGCATCATGTTTTCCAGTACCCCATCGGCTGCCCACCGCGAACCACGCCAAGAGCTGGATAACCTCATGGAAGAGGCTGGCGATGTTGTGTTCCGGCTAGACGCTGACGGACAAATCCTGTTTGCCAGCAAGCGCAGCGCGATGCTGGCCGCGCCGGCGCATGGCTTGCCCGGCGCGCCGTTCCTGTCGCTGGCCAGTGAAAGCTGCCAAGTGGCATTAAAGGCCGCGTTACAAGACGCCACCCGGGAACCGGCCCGGCTGGAGGTCAAGCTGCGCACGCCGGACCAGGAAATCTGGTTCGAATTACGCATTTCGCCGTACCTGAGCCAGACCGGCCAGCAGCAATTGCTGGTGGTCGGGCGCGACACGTCGGCCCAGCACAATACCGAAGAGCGGCTGCGCCACATGGCCACCCACGATGCGTTGACCGGCTTGCCGAACCGCCTGCTGCTGTCGGACCGGATCCGCATGGTGATCGCCCAGGCCAGCCGTTCCGGCCAGGGTTTCGCGGTCGCCACCATCGGCCTGGACGGCTTCAAGAAAGTCAACGACGGCCTCGGCCATCCGGTCGGCGATTCGGTGCTGCGCATGGCCGCGGCGCGTTTGCGCAAGACCCTGCGCGACAGCGACACGCTGGCGCGCATCGGCGGCGATGAATTTGTCGCGGTGCTGCCCGGCAGCTCCACCGACGCCCAGATCAAGCTGGTCACCGGCCGCCTGCTGGCCACGCTGCAAGCGCCGTTCGAAGTCGACGGCCATACGATCTACATCGGCGCCTCGGTCGGCGTGTCGGTCTATCCGCAGCACGCGGAAGACGAAGTGCGCCTGGTCGCGCTGGCCGACGCCGCCATGTCGCGCGCCAAGGAAACCGGCAAGGCGCGCTGCCTGGTCTACAGCCCGCGCCTGAACGGCCCGTCGGAACACGATATTTCGCTGGAAGCGGCAATGTTCCAGGCCGTCCGCGAAGGCGAGTTCCTATTGTATTACCAGCCGATCGTCGACGCCCGCACGCGCCAGATCCAGGGGTTTGAAACGCTGATGCGCTGGAAACACCCTACCCTCGGCATGGTGCCGCCGGTGCGCTTCATCCCGATCGCCGAAGCCAACGGCTTGATTAATCTCTTGGGCGCGTGGGCGCTGAAAGCGGCTTGCGTACAGCTCAAGCAGTTCGAGGAAGTTGCCAAACGGCCGCTTTACATCTCTGTTAATATCAGCCCAAGACAATTCCGCAACGACAAATTCCTCGATATTCTCGACGATGCCATCGCGTTTTCCGGCCTACTTGGTGAGCAATTGGTTTTAGAAATTACAGAAGGCACGCTGATGATCGATCCAGTGCATGCCGAAACGATCCTGACAAAAATGGCCGGGCGCAAGGCCCGCATCGCCATCGACGATTTCGGCACGGGTTATTCCTCGCTGGCCTATTTAAAACGTTTCCCGATTTCGGTGCTGAAAATCGACCGCACGTTCATCAAGGATTTGCCGGCCGCGCTGAAAGACGCGGCGATCTGCAATACCGTGCTGGACCTGGCAAAACACTTGAACTTGTCGGTGGTGGCCGAAGGCGTCGAAACCGAAGAGCAGTTGCACTTCCTCGAATCGCGCGGCTGCCAATACATCCAGGGCTTCCTGACCGGCAAGCCGATGCCGGCCCACGCGGCACTGGCGGCATTGACCGAGAAAACCTACGCGGCGATGGTGCCGGCGGAACTGCGAACGGGGAATCCATGACTCCAGGCACCTTCACGCCATCCACCCACCTGGGCCGGAACACCCTCGAACTGTTATGGTCGCGCACCCGCCAGCAAGGCGACATGCCGGGCTTCGCGAAAGCCATCGGCGCCATCCTGAGCGCCATGCGCGGTGAGGACGACCACGAATTCGACATGACCAAGACCGTGCTGTCGGACCCGGTCTTGACGCACAAAGTGCTGCGCCTGGCCAACAGCGGCATGTATTCGGCGTTTGGCCAGCGCGTCAACACCGTCTCGAAAGCCGTACTGGTGCTCGGCATCGACGCCATCGGCCATCTGGCGCTGGGCTTGAAACTGATCGAGGAATTGTCGCACGCGACGCCGGACTCGGTCAGCGCCCACGTCGAAATGGAAAAAGCCGTGCTGGCCGGCATGGTCGCGCAGCAAGTGGCGACCAGCGCCAGGAGCCTGAACGCCGAGCAGGCGGTGGTCTGTTCGATGCTGCACACGCTGGGCCGCATGATGGTGACCTTTTACATGACCGACTTCTGGGCCCGCATGCAAACGCAGGCCGGTATCGGCAACGAGCCGGCGGCGGCGGCCGAAGTGCTGGGCCTGAGCCTGGAAGAAGTCGGCTACGCGACGGCGGCGCACTGGGGCTTGCCGCAGCACCTGATCAACGGCATGCGCCCGGTGGCGCCGAGCGCGCCGGGCGAGCCGGTCAGCCGGGCCGACTGGATGGCGGGCCTGTGCACGATGGCGGCGCGCTGCGCCGATTTGCTGTGGCACGACGCCGCCGACGGCGCGGCCGAAGTGCGCGCGCTGGTGGACAATTATTCCGACATGCTGGGCATAGCGCCGGACGGCCTGTTCGAGGCGGTCGAAAAAGCCAAGTCGATGGCGGCGGCCGACCTGTCGATCGCGCCGCTGTCGAAGCCGGCCGAACGGCGCGCCAAGGCGCTGGCCAGCACCCGCCTGCGGGCCGAGGGCAACCGCATCCTGGTCAGCGGCCTGGCCGACCTGCGCGGCGCGATCAGCAGCGCCAGTCCGGGACAAATGGTGTCGATGGCGCTGGAAACGCTGCACCAGGGTTTCGATTTCTCGCGCTCGGTGGCGTTCGTGCGCAACCACAAGGAACGCACGTATTCAGCCCGCCTCAGCCTGGGCGAAGCGATGCAGCAAATGCAGCCGCTGATGGTGTTTGGCGATGCTTATGAACCGAATGTATTTCACGCCGCGCTCAATAGCGACCGGGTGATCTTCATCGACAATGCGCGCGACCCGAAATTCGCGGCCAAGCTGCCGCAATGGTGGAAAGCCACGCTGCCCGAAGCGCGCAGCTTCGTCATCGTGCCGCTGTCGTCGAACGGCCACCCTACCGGGTTTATTTATGGCGACTGGGACGACAGCTTCCCGGCTATCCAGCTGAACCAGACCGAATTCGGCCTGATCAACGATATCCGCGCGCTGCTGGTGCAATCGGTGGAAATGCGCCACCAGCTGGAGCTGGTGGCGCATAAGGTCGCGTAAAGGCGATATCACCGAAGCCGGATTACAACTTCGGCGTGTTCACCCGCACGTCGCCGCACTGCGCGCGGTGCATCAATGCATGGTCGATCAGCACCAGCGCCAGCATCGCTTCGGCGATCGGCGTGGCGCGAATGCCGACGCACGGATCGTGGCGGCCGAAGGTTTCCACCATCACCGGATTGCCTTCCTTGTCGATCGAACGGCGCGGCGTGCGGATCGACGAGGTTGGTTTGATGGCGATCGATACGGTAATGTCCTGGCCGGTTGAAATGCCGCCCAGCATGCCGCCCGAGTGATTGCCGACAAATCCCTCCGGCGTCAATTCATCGCCATGCTCGGAGCCCTTTTGCGCCACCGAGTTGAACCCGGCGCCGATCTCGACGCCCTTGACCGCATTGATGCCCATCATCGCGTAGGCGATATCGGCGTCCAGCTTGTCGTAGATCGGCTGGCCCAGGCCGACCGGCACATTGTGCGCGACCACGTCGATGCGTGCGCCGATCGAATCGCCGTCGCGGCGCAGCTGGTCCATCGCCTGTTCCATGCGCAAGATCAAGGCGCTATCGCTGCTGGCGGCGAAGAACGGATTGCCATGCACATGCTCCCACGACTCGAACGGCACCGGGATGTCGCCCAGCTGGCTCATGCATCCCCTGAACACCGTGCCGTACTGCTGCAACAGCCATTTCTTGGCGATGGCCGCCGCGCCGACCACCGGCGCCGTCAAGCGGGCCGACGAACGGCCGCCGCCGCGCGGATCGCGCACGCCGTATTTATGCCAGTAGGTGTAATCTGCGTGGCCGGGACGGAAGCTTTCGGCGATATTGCCGTAATCCTTGCTGCGCTGGTCTTCGTTGCGGATCAGCAAGGCGATCGGCGTGCCGGTGGTGACGCCCTGGTACACGCCGGACAGGATTTCGACGGTATCCGATTCCTGGCGCTGGGTGACGTGGCGCGACGTGCCCGGTTTGCGGCGGTCCAGCTCAGGCTGGATATCGGCTTCCGACAACAGCAAGCCGGGAGGACAGCCATCGATCACGCAGCCAATCGCGGGACCATGCGATTCGCCAAAGGTAGTAACAGTAAACAGCTTGCCAAATGAGTTGCCGGACATAATGAGAGCGAGAGAGGCTGAAACGGATAATTCTACCAGCCAACCGCACCGCGCATGCCGCTATCGCCAGGTAATTTCAGCGGACACGCCAAAAACACCACTGCCCGGATTGGCGATCATCATGTCAACGGAACATAAGAAATAATATTTTTACATTAAACTACCAAGCAACCATGTCAAGCACGAAACAGCTGCGTGGCAGCAAAACGTCGGAAATATCTAATCTGAGTTGTCCTTGTTAAATAGCTATATACTTCATACAAGAACACCGATCCATACTGGAGAAGCGACACATGCCCGCACCGATCACCTCTGTTGAGCACAGCAAGGACGATCACGACGACTTGGTGTTCCTGGAAGAGCCCACTGCCACCTCGCCAGCGCCGGCCACGCGCCATGTCTGGCGGGTGATGATCATCGACGACGACGAAGACGTGCACTCGACCACGACCTTTGCGCTGGGCAACCTCGACATGCAGCAGCGCCCGCTGGAATTCGTGCATGCCTATTCCGCGGCGCAAGCCCGCGAACTGCTGCAACAAGAAACAGACATTGCCGTGATCCTGCTCGACGTGGTGATGGAACAGGACGATGCCGGCCTGCACCTGGTGCGCTACATCCGCGAAACGCTGAAGCTGGCCGACGTGCGCATCATCCTGCGCACCGGCCAGCCGGGTTACGCGCCTGAAATCGACGCAATCCGCGATTTCGACATCAACGACTATAAAACCAAGTCCGAATTGACGCGCATCAAGCTGTTCACCACCGTGACGGCGGCAATTCGTTCCTACGAGCAAATTCGTTCGATCAACAGCAGCCGCCGCGGCCTGGACCAGATCGTTCACGCCAGCACCGAATTGATGGCGCTGCACGGCGTGCAGAATTTCTCGGCCGGCGTGCTGGTCCAGATCGCCGGCTTGCTGGGCATCAAGGCCGACGGCCTCCTGTGCGTGCGCGATGGTTCCGCCGGCAAATACAACGAATTGCTGGTCAGCGCGGCCGCCGGCCGCTTTGCCGATATCGGCCAGCGCCACATCAATGGCAACGACGACCCGCACATGGCCGCCGCGATAACCGCCACGCTGGCCCAGCGGCGCAATAGCTACCACCCCGACTACGCCACCCTGTTCTTCGCCGGCAAGGCCAGCCGCGACTTCGCCGCCTATGTGCCGTTGCAGCGGCCGGTCAGCGATATCGGCCAGCGCTTGCTGGAAGTATTTTGCGGCAATGTCGCAGTCGGCCTCGACAATGTCGAACTGCTGACCCACCTGCAGCATGCGGCGTTCTACGACCAATTATCGAAATTGCCGAACCGCACCCGGCTGGTGGAAATCCTCGATGCCACGCTGGCCGGACCGGCGCGCGACGACACCACGCTGTCGCTGGTCGACCTGGACCACTTTGCCGAAACCAACGATGCGCTGGGGCACAAATTCGGCGACTTGCTGCTGGTCGCCGTCGGCCAGCGGCTGCAAAGCGAGCTGGGCCGACAACTGACCGTGGCGCGCCTGGGCGGCGACATCTTCGGCGTGCTGGGCGACGCCAGCCAGGTCAATCCGCAGCTGATCCTGGCGCTGTTCCAGAAGCCGTTCAGCATCGACGGCCAGGACGTGCTGCTGAGTGCCACGCTGGGCTTGCTGCGCCTGGGCGAACACGAAGGCTGCGGCGCCGATGCGCTGAAAGACGCCGACATCGCCTTGAAGCGCGCCAAGATGCAGCAGCGCGCCGGCCATTTCTATTTTTCGCGCAGCATGGGCATCGAAATCCGCGAACGGGTGCGCATGATGCACGCGCTGCGCACCGCCTTCAGGCAAGACCAGCTGTTCGTCGTCTACCAACCGCAAATCGACCTCGACACGCGCCGCCCGGTCGGCGCCGAAGCGCTGCTGCGCTGGCAAACGCCGGACGGCACATTCATTTCGCCGGACCGTTTTATACCGATCGCCGAATATTCCGGCCTGATCATCGACCTCGGCGAGTGGGTCTTGCGCACCGCCTGCCGCGAGCTGGTCACGCTGCGCGAACGCGGCCACCAGGATTTCGTGATGTCGGTCAACGTGTCTCAGGTGCAATTTCGCCATCCGATGTTCCTGGAAATGCTGCGCGGCGCGCTGGAAGAAACCCAGGCGCCGCCGCAATTCATCGAACTGGAAATCACCGAATCGATGGCGATGGAAGAACCGGACTTGCTGATCAAGATGCTGTGGCAAATCAAGCAAACCGGCGTCAGCATCGCCATCGATGATTTCGGCACCGGCTTTTCATCGCTGTCTTACCTGCAACGGCTGCAAGTCGACCGGCTCAAGATCGACCGCGCCTTCGTCACCGAAATCACCGGCTCGGCGCGCGGCAGCAGCATCGCCGAAATGGTGATACAGCTGGGCCGCAACCTGGGCCTGTCGATCATTGCCGAAGGCGTCGAAGACGAACGCCAGGCGCAGATCCTGCAATCGCTGGGCTGCCCGCTGGCGCAAGGCTTTTTATTCGCCCGCCCGATGACCGCCGGCGCGCTGCATGCATGGCTGGGCAACGAAGCCCGGCCATAGCGGGTACGGCTCAGAGCGCCTGACAAAACGGAAAGACTCCGGCCTTATTCCAGATTGTATTTCTCCCGCACCAGGTGGCCGATGCCCATCCGGTCCAGGATAGGCATCGGACACAGGAAGGTGACGCGCACCGTGCCTGGCAGCCGGCTGATGTCAATCGAGCCGTTGATTGTGGCACGGTTGAGTACCTCGTCGTAAGGCAGGCCGGTGGCCGCCGCGGCGCGCCGCAAGCCGTTTTCGGTGGCCGCGTTCAAGTTGAGGCCACTACCGATGAAGGTCAATGGTCCGCTGGCCTCGATTTCGTGCTGGCCCCAGCGCTGCCCCAGCTCCTTCACTGCGGCGCGCTGCTGCGCCGTCATCGGCCGGGCCATCGGCGGCAGATCATCCAGGTTTTGCAGCAGGATAGGACCATCGATGGCCAAGTGCTTGATGACTTCCACGCGCACTTCGGTTTCGCCGGAAACGTCGCTGGCATGCCCGGCAATTTCGCCGTTGCCCTGCTGCGCATGCATATCGCCCATATACACCCCCGCGCCGGGCACCTTCAC
This sequence comes from Janthinobacterium agaricidamnosum NBRC 102515 = DSM 9628, assembly GCF_000723165.1. Classification (NCBI taxonomy): domain Bacteria; kingdom Pseudomonadati; phylum Pseudomonadota; class Betaproteobacteria; order Burkholderiales; family Oxalobacteraceae; genus Janthinobacterium; species Janthinobacterium agaricidamnosum. The sequence goes on along the minus strand of NZ_HG322949.1, from coordinate 2,448,762 downwards.
CGGACAAATCAGGATGCACCCTTCGCGCACGGAATTGGTATCCATGTGGCCATCGGTCTTGGCCCGATGCAGTTCGTCTTCCGTCATGCCATAGCGGTGCGGCGCACCGACCAGGTACTGGCCGAAATCGGCGCAGTTATGCGAGTCCGGCAAATCGCGCGACGGCGTGGTGCCGATGTTTCCCAGGAACGGCCGCATATGCGCGGCGACGCCCGGGATGTCGGCGCGCGCCAGCGACAGGATGGAGTGCTGGGCGGAAAATTCCGGCAGCGCCGACATCGCGGATGCCTTGCCGGCAAGGGTATCGGCGACCTGCTGATTGACGGTAAGACTCACTTGATTGGCCTGGTCAAACACGATGACATAGCCGTGGCTGAAGCGGAAGGCGCTCACCTCGGCATTGCAATGCGTGCAGCGGATCGCCTCCTCCCCGATTCCTTCGACATGGCTGGCCGGATGCTCGGTGCCGCATGCCGGGCAGAATTTCGATACGAAAGGATCGCCGTGATAGCGGCCATCGACAAATTTCATCACGCCGGACGAGGTCGCCGCCGACGTGACACGCATGCGGGTAATTTTCAGCGCCACGGCGTCGCCGACTTCGGCCCCGGCGATCGCGACCGGTTGCGTCACTTCATGGCCGCCCTGGAAGGCAGGCGTGATCATCGGCCCCCAGCAACCCGGCGGCGTTCCCGTAATCAAGGTTCCGCCATCGGCCAGCGGCCCCAGCATGGTTTGGCTTGGACCGATCAGGCCGGTGGTGTAGGTATCGACCCTGAGCACGGAAACAGCTGCTGCAGGGACATCGTTAGAAATCATGGTCATGGTAGGCGCTCGCTTTCAGTCGGTTATTTACATCGGTTCCGATCATATCATATGCGATATAAAAACACTAGAAAAAGCTGATGACGATAATTGCGCCATGGCGACGGCACTCGGCTCAGGCCGGGTAGTGCCTGGAAAATGAAATTGATTTATACGGAGCAGCACCGGATGCGCTGCAAGGAATTCGCAGTCAGCGCTGGTTGCGGCCCCGGGTATTTTATTAGATGTTATTAATAAAATTACATCTTCCTGATGAATGATTATTCATCAGAAATAAAAAACGCCGGTTGATACCGGCGTTTTTGATGAAACAGATAAAATATGCGTTTGCTTAATCCGTCGCTTCCGACGCTTCAGCCGGCCAGTCACGGATATACGCCTTGAGCATTTTGTTTTCAAAGCTTTGCGCTTCCAGCACGGCGCGCGCCACGTCGTAAAACGAGATAATGCCCAGCAAGGTCTTGGCATTCATCACCGGCAAGTAGCGTGCATGTTTTTCCAGCATGATGCGGCGCACTTCATTGACTTCGGTATCGGGAGTCACGGTGATCGGATGGTCATCCATATGCTTGCGCACGGTGCCGGCGCCAGCCACCGAGCCCTGGTGCGCATGCAAGGCCTTGATCACTTCGCGGAACGTCAGCATGCCGACCAGGTCGCCATATTCCATGACCACCAGCGAACCGATGTCTTTTTCCGCCATCGTGTTGGCCGCGTCGAGCAGCGGATGGTCGGGCGTGACTGTGTAAAGGATATTACCTTTAACTTGGAGAATTTCGGATACTTTCATTTTGGCCGTCCTGTCCGCGTGAATGGGTTTTTTAGTTATTGTAAGCCTTAGTGGTGAATGTAGCCTATGCCCGGCGAAAAATCCAGTCTTGTGCGACATCAAATCCAGCACTTGCGGCCGCCAGCGGCGCAATCGAATCGCCCTTGCCGCCCGGCCGATTCGGTGGCAGCATGAGCGCTGTCCTTCCCCGTCAAGAAAGTCTAGACCAGGAGAAACATCATGCGCAGCGTACAGAAAATCAGTCCGTGCCTGTGGTTCGACGGCAATGCGGAACAGGCGGCCAACTTTTATACCGGCATTTTCCCCAATTCGAAAATCACTCAGGTGTCACGCTATACCGAAGCCGGCCGTGAACAGCATGGCCAGCAGCCCGGCAGCGTGATGCTGGTGGTGTTCGAACTCGACGGCCAGCGATTCAGCGGCCTGAACGGTGGCCCGCTGTTCACATTCAGCGAAGCCATTTCCTTCCAGGTCAGTTGCGATTCGCAGCAAGAAGTCGACCATTACTGGGACAAGCTGTCCGAGGGCGGCGACCAGAACGCCAAGCAGTGCGGCTGGCTCAAGGACCAGTTCGGCGTGTCATGGCAAATCGTGCCGACAGCGCTGATCGAGATCATGACCGATCCCGATACGGTCAAGGCCGGGCGCGCGATGACGGCGATGATGCGGATGAAGAAGCTCGATATCGCCGCGTTGCGGCGCGCCTTTAACGGTTAAAGCGCAGTGTTAGCGGCGCCGGAACCAGCCAGCCAAAGATAGCCGGTCGCGCGTGGCCGGCAACACTTCGTGCGCCATGTCGGCCGACAGGAACAGCACCATGCGGCTGCCTTGCGGCGCAATGTCGAGTGCGCTTGCGCCTGCGGGAAACAGGCGCAAGGCGCCGCCCTGCCCCGCTTGCCAATCGGGATTCAGGTAAATCACCACCGACACGGTGCGCTTGTTATCGTCGCGGAAACGGTCCAGGTGGCGGGCGTAAAACGCGCCCGGCGCATACCACGCGAAATGGCTTTCGTAGTCGTCCAGGCCGAGGAACAGCGTCCGGTTCAGCGCCAGCCGCAAGCTTTCCATCAAGAGCAGGTAACGGTCGCAGGCCGCCGACTGACCTGCCGTGAGCCACTGTATGCTGTCGCCGCGGATGCCGGCTTGCACTGCCCGCGCCGCGCCACGGCCCACCGCCGCCGGTGTCAAGCCGCCAGCGCGCTGCAATAGGCGGCATTGCGCGGCCAGTTCCAGTGTCAAATCGTCGGGCAGGAAAAAATTTTGTTGCGACCAGCCATGTGCGGTCAAGCCGTCGGTCAGCGCCAGCGTCAGCGCGGCGCCGATGGCGTCGGAGGATAATGGGGGCATGGCGGCACTTCTTTCCTGGTGGACGTACATAACGACAGATCGTCAAAAGCCCAGGATTTCACCGCTTGCTGATATCGCTGACCAACCATCATAGCACCTCCAACGATGATCGCGACGATAAGCGCGGCAATACTCGCCAATACTCTTCTGTTACGACCCGAATCACGGTAGCATTTGCCACGATGACAATTTGGCGGAGACAGCAATGAGCGGTCCGAAATATCCCGGTTTTGACACCTTGTCGCTGCATGCCGGCGCGGCGCCCGATCCAGCCACCGGCGCGCGCGCCACGCCGCTGTATTTCACATCGTCGTTCGCCTTCAAGGATTCCGACCACGCGGCGTCGCTATTCAATCTGGAGCGCGCCGGCCACGTTTATACGCGTCTCTCGAATCCGACCAACGCGGTGCTGGAAGAACGCATCGCCGCGCTCGAAGGCGGCGTGGCCGGCATCGCCACCGCCAGCGGGCAAGCCGCGCTGCACCTGGGTTTGAGCACCATCGCCGGCGCCAGTTCGCACATCGTCGCGTCGCGCGCCCTGTACGGCGGTTCGCAAAACCTGCTCGCCTACACCTTGAAGCGCTTCGGCATAGCGACCACCTTCGTCGATCCGCGCGACCTCGATGCATGGCAGGCGGCGATCCGGCCGAACACCAAGGTGCTGTTCGCCGAAACCCTCGGCAATCCCGGACTGGATGTGCTCAATATCCCGCAAGTGGCCGCCATCGCGCATCAACACCATCTGCCGCTGCTGCTCGACTCGACCTTCACCACGCCGTATCTGTTGCGGCCGTTCGAGCATGGCGCCGACCTGGTGTACCACTCGGCCACCAAGTTCCTGTGCGGCCACGGCACCGCGATCGGTGGTTTGCTGGTCGACGGCGGCACGTTCGACTGGCAGGCGGCGTACGACAAGACCGGCCGTTTTGCCGAATTGTGCGAACCGTACGACGGTTTCCATGGCATGGTGTTCGCCGAGGAGTCGACGGTGGCGCCGTTTGCGCTGCGCGCGCGGCGCGAAGGCTTGCGCGATTTCGGCGCCGCGATGAGTCCCCACAACGCTTTTGCCATCCTGCAAGGCATCGAAACGCTGGGCTTGCGCATGGACCGCCACGTGGCCAACACGCGCAAGGTGGTGCAATTCCTGCTGTCCAACCCGGCGGTGGCGTCCGTATCGTATCCGGAACTGGAATCGCATCCGGATTACGCACTGGCCCAGACGCTGTTGCCGAAAGGTTGCGGCGCGGTGTTTTCGTTCAACATCCACGGCGACCGCGCGGCGGGCCGGCGTTTTGTCGATAGCTTGAACATTTTCTCGCACCTGGCCAATGTCGGCGACGCCAAGTCGCTGGTGATCCATCCGGCCTCGACCACCCATTTCCGGGTGCCCGGCGAACAATTGGCCGCCGCCGGCATTACAGAAGGCACGATGCGCCTGTCGGTCGGCCTGGAAGATGCGGACGACTTGATCGACGATCTGGCGCGCGCCTTGAAACTGTCGCAGAAAGGGGCGTGACATGCTGTATCAGGTAGAAGGCGTGGACGCCTATTGCTATAGCGGCGGCAAACCGTTTGATCCGGCCCAGCCGAGCGCCGTCTTCCTCCACGGCGCGCAAAACGACCATTCGGTGTGGGCCTTGCAAACCCGCTATTTCGCCCATCACGGCTGGAATGTGCTGGCGCCCGACTTGCCGGGTCATGGCCGCAGCAAGGGGGCGGCCAAGACCAGCGTCGAGGCATTGGCGGTCTGGCTGCTGGCCTTGCTGGATGCGGCCGGTATCGAGCAGGCGCTGCTGGTCGGCCACAGCATGGGCGCGCTGATCGCGCTGCAGGCATCGCTGGTCGCGCCGCAACGGGTCAGCCGCCTGGCGCTGCTGGGGGCGGCTTATCCGATGCGCGTGTCCGATGCCTTGCTGGACGCGGCAAAGACCGATGAACCGGGCGCGATCGACATGATCACCATCTGGTCGCATGCGTCGATCGCGCAAAAGCCGGCGTTCCCGGGTCCCGGCTTTTACACGATGGGCGGCGCGCGGCGCTTGCAGCAGCGCATCGCGCACATCAACCCGGATAATGTGCTGCATACCGACTTGTGCGCCTGCAACGCTTACACGGGCGGTCAGGCGGCGGCCAGGGCGGCGCAATGCCCGACGCTGTTCATGCTCGGCCAATACGATATGATGACGCCGCCCAGATCGAGCCAGTTACTGACCTCCACCATCAGCCACGGCACAGTGGTGATGCTCGACAGCGGCCATGCGATGATGGCGGAACAGCCGGATAGCGTGCTCGATACGCTGTACGGGTTTGCCGTCGGACAGTAAAAATCAGGCGCAGCGCACTGCGCCAAAATGCTGCGCCAGGGTTTGTCCCAAGCCCTGCTCGACGGCCGTTTCGACTTGTCCGGCCAGCCGGGCCGCTTCCTGGCTGGCGATCAGGTCGCGCTCGTCGGTCGAGCCGGCCGGATAACCGGCATTCACCGGCATGCCGCCAAATACGAATAAACGGTAGACGTCGGCCAGCGTGATGCGGTTCATATTGCCCAGCATCACCCAGTGATCGGAACCGTCGCTGATACGCTTGCCCCACTGCACCCGCACCGGCCCGTCGACATTGACGCGGCCGACCCAGCCCTGGGCCACCATCTTTTCCAGCAGCATGCCCATTTCCTCGAAGCCCAGCCGGGTGCTGTCGCGTATCGCGCCGGAACTGACCAGCGCGCTATCGCCGCAATGGCAAGCCGTGTGCAACACTTTTAATATGGCGATGGCGTCGACAAATTCGCTGCCCGGCGCCGCCTCGTACCACCAGCGCTCGTATTTCACCACCGGCAACGCGGCGACGATCAGGGCGCCGACCAGCGTGATCATCCAGCTCAGGTATATCCACACCAGGAACAGCGGCAAGGCCGCCAATGCGCCATAAATCCGCGAATAAGTGGGAAATTGCTGGATGAATATCCCGAAACCGCGCTTGGCGATTTCAAACGCGATCGCCGCCACCAGCCCGCCCCACGCCGCGTCATGCCAGTCGACATCGCGGTTCGGCACGGCCATGTACAGCAAGGTGAACGCGCCCATCGTCAGCGTCACCGACACCAGCGTGTAAAACACCGCGCCCAGCAGCGGCAGCGGGCCGACCAGGCCGCTAGTGGCGAGGAACACTTGCGACGTGACGGTCAGCGAAATACCGACCAGCAACGGTCCCAGCGTGACGATGGCCCAGTACACCAGCATGCGCCTGGTCCAGCGGCGCTGCTTGCGCACGCGCCAGATCTGGTTGAAGACCCGTTCGATCAGGCCCATCATCGTCACCGACGTAAAAATCAGCGCCACCGCGCCAACCGCCGACAAGCGCGTCGCCTTCGAGGCAAAGGTGGTCAGATAACCGAGGATGGTATTGGATATCCCTTTAGGCATGACGCTTTGGATAAAATATTGTTCCAGCGCCTGGCGAAATGTATCAAATAATGGGAAAGTGGTGAAAATCGCCAGTGCCAGCGTTAATAATGGCACCAGCGCAAATACCGTGGCAAAAGTCAGGCTGCCTGCCACTTGCGGCAAGCTTTCTTCGCGCACGCGGCGACGTGCAAACTGGATCAGATCGCGCACTTGCGGCCATGACAGGCCGCGCAATGCGGAAATTCCCAGTTTGCAGTTTCGTAAAATGTATTTAATAAATGGCTGTATATTTTTTGAAAACATGTAATCCAAACGGTCTGGCGTAAAAGCAGCGTCGTGCCGCCCTGTAAAGCGCCCTATAATATCAATGATGAACCAAGCTAATCTGATTATTCTCGTTTTGTTTTATTCGCGCCATGGCGCCACCCGCAAACTCGCCGAGCTGATCGCGCAAGGCATAGACAGCGTGCCCGGCTGCGATGCGCGGCTGCGCACCGTGCCGTCGGTATCGAGCGTGGCCGAAGCCACCGAGTCCGAAGTGCCGGCCGCCGGCGCGCCCTACGTCGAACTGGACGACTTGCAAGACTGCGCCGGCTTGGCGCTGGGCTCGCCTACCCGCTTCGGCAATATGGCGTCGGCGATGAAATACTTTTGGGACGGCACCGCCAGCCAGTGGCTGGCCGGCACGCTGGCCGGCAAGCCGGCCGCCGTGTTTACCGCCACCGGCAGCTTGCACGGCGGACAGGAATCGACGCTGCTATCGATGATGATACCCTTATTCCACCACGGCATGATGGTACTCGGCCTGCCGTACACCCACCCCGAGCTGATGACCACCTCCAGCGGCGGCACGCCTTACGGCGCCAGCCACTGGGCCGGCATCGACGGCGACAAGCCGCTCAGCGACGATGAAAAACGCCTCGCCGTCGCGCTGGGCCGGCGCCTGGCGGAAACCGCCGTCAAATTACGCAGCACCTGATGACTATGCAGAAATGACTATGCACAAATATTTCCACTGGGGCGCCATGGGCAGCCTGCTCATCCTGATCGTCTGGTGCCTGTTGTGGGAAATCGTCGTCGCGCCGCTGCATCCGGGCGGTTCCTGGGTGGCGCTGAAAGCGGCGCCGCTGCTGATCCCGCTGGTCGGCGTGATCAAGCGCGACGTGTACACGCTGCAATGGTCGTCGATGGTGATCTTGCTCTATTTCACCGAAGGCGTGGTGCGCGCCTACAGCGACACCAGCAGCAAATCGGCCTTCATGGCCTGGGGTGAAACCATTCTGGTGTGCATCTATTTTATCTGCGCCCTGCTGTACCTGCGTCCGTATAAGAAAGCCGCCAAGCGCATGGCCAAGGAATTACTCGATAAAATCAACAAGGCGACCATCACCAAATGAGCGATACCGCATCCTTTCTTGCCGCCTGCCGCGCGGCGCTGGGCGAGCCCCATGTCTTGACCAGCGCCGCCGACATGGCGCCCTTCCTGACCGACTGGCGCGACCGTTTCACCGGCAAGGCGCTGGCGGTGCTGCGCCCGGCATCAGTCGGACAAGTGGCGGCGGTGGTGCGGGCCTGTGCGCAGTGGCAAGTGCCGCTGGTGCCGCAAGGCGGCAATACCGGCCTGGTGCTGGGCAGCATTCCCGACGCGGCCGGCACCGCCGTGGTGCTGTCGCTGGCCCGCCTGAATGCGATACGGCGGCTCGACCCGGTCAACCGCACCGTCACCGTCGATGCCGGCTGCATCTTGCAACATATCCAGGAAGCGGCGGCGGCGGCCGGTTGTTTGTTCCCGCTGTCGCTGGCCGCCGAAGGCAGTTGCACCATCGGCGGCAATTTGTCGACCAATGCCGGCGGCACCGCCGTACTGCGTTACGGCAATACCCGCGAACTGTGCCTGGGCCTGGAAGTGGTCACGCCGCAAGGCGAGATCTGGAGCGGCTTGCGCGGCTTGCGCAAGGACAATACCGGCTACGACTTGCGCGACCTGTATATCGGCGCCGAAGGCACGCTGGGCATCATCACCGGCGCGGTGCTGAAACTGTATCCGCAGCCGAAGGCGTGCATCACGGCATTGGCGGCGCTGCCGTCGCCGGCCCACGCGCTGCAATTGCTGACCTTGATGCAAGACCATTGCGGCGCCAGCCTGACCGGTTTTGAATTGATGTCGCAATTTTGCCTGGAGTTGGTGGCAAAACACTACCCGCAACTGCCGCGGCCATTCGCCACGCCGTACGCACAATATGTGCTGCTGGAATTATCGAGCAGCCAGTCAGAGGCGCATGCGATCGAATTGCTGGAAAGCAGTATCGGCGCGGCGCTGGAAGGAGACATCATCGAAGACGCGGTGGTCGCCAGTTCGGTGGCGCAATCGGACGGCTTGTGGCAATTGCGCGAACACATACCGCTAGCGCAGGCGGCGGCCGGCAAGAATATCAAGCACGATATCTCGCTGCCGATTTCCTGCATCGCCGACTTCATCGCCGTCACGGATCAACAACTGGCCGAGGCCTTCCCCGGTTCGCAGATGGTGTGTTTCGGCCACCTGGGCGACGGCAACCTGCATTACAACGTGGCGCCGCCGGACGGCATGCGCGACCGCGATTTCCTCGGCAATCAGGAGGCCATCAACCGCGTGGTGCACGACAGCGTCGATGCGTTCGGCGGCTCGATTTCAGCCGAACACGGCATCGGCGCGCTGAAAAAAGCCGACCTGGCGCATTACAAATCGGCGCTGGAATTGCAGCTGATGCGCGCCGTCAAACAGGCGCTCGACCCGCTCGGCATCATGAATCCGGGGAAAATCCTGTGACCTTCCTGCCTGTTATTTTATGCCTGCTCGGCATCGCCGCCAGCGCCGCGGCACAGGCGCAAACCGTCTACCGATGCACGGCCGCCGATGGCAAGACCACTTTCAGCGACCTGCCTTGCGCCGGCGGCAAGTCCGCTGTGCTGGACGTGCCGAGCGCCCCGGACAAGCCGGACAATAGCATCATGCTGCGCCAGCAGCGCGTGCTGAAGCAGCTCGCCGGGGAGCGCGCGCAACAAGATAAAGCCGCCAACGCCGAAATGGAGCGCATCAGCGGCGTTTCACAGGCACAGCGCAAACGCTGCGCGAGCATGCAGCTGGAACAGCAATGGGCCCGCGAAGACGTGGCCAAAGCCGCCGGCAAGGATCAGGAGAGCCTGCGCCAAAAAGCACGGCGCGGCGCCGAGAAACTGGCGCTGGAATGTCCGGCTTGAAGCGCGACAGCCCTATCGGCAGCAGCGCTGGCATCGTCAAGCTGGCGCGCTGGCTGCTGCTGGGCGAATGGCGCGCGCACCCGGTACGGGCGCTGGTCGCGATCATTGCCATCGCGGTCGGCGTGTCGCTCGGCTTTGCGATCCATCTGATCAATGCGGCCGCCTTCAACGAATTTTCCAGCGCCGTCAAGAACCTGTCCGGCAGCGCCGATATCCAGGTGGCCGGGCGCGAGGCGCTGTTCGACGAAACGATTTACCCGTGGCTGGCGCAGCGCCAGGGCGTGGCCGTCGCCTCGCCGCTGCTGGAACTGGGCGCGGGCTTGCCGGGCCGCCGCGATGCGCTGAAAATCATCGGCCTGGACGTCTTTCGCGCCGGCTTGATCTCCCCTGACCTGATCGGCGCGCCGGCCGAAGACAAACTGTTCGACACGCTGGCCGACGACGCGATCTTCCTGTCGCCGGCCGCGCTGACCTGGCTCAATCTGAACACCGGCGACCAACTGGTCCTGCAAGCCGGCGCCGGCACGCCCGCACTGCGCATCGCCGGTTCGCTGCAGCGCAGCCGCGTCGGCCAGCGCATCGCCGTGATGGACCTGGGCGCCGCGCAATGGCGTTTCAAGCAGCTCGGCAAACTGTCGCGCATCGACCTGAAGCTGCAAGACGGGATCAACCGCGACGCCTTCCAGGCCCGCCTGGCCAGCGAACTGGAACGCGATTTTCCAGGCCGCTTCCAGGTCAGCCAGCCGAACGACCAGAACCAGGAGCGCCGTAACGACAACCTGAGCCGCGCCTACCGCGTCAACCTGACGGTGCTGGCGCTGGTGGCGCTGTTCACCGGCGCCTTCCTGGTGTTTTCGACGCAGGCGCTGTCGGTGATACGGCGCCGCAGCCAGTTTGCGCTGCTGCGCGTGCTGGGCATGCGCCGCGGCCAGTTGCTGCGCCAGATCTTGCTGGAAGGGGCCAGCCTCGGCGTGATTGGCGCCGCGCTCGGCGTGGCCGCCGGTTATGCGATGGCCGCGTTGGCGCTGCATTTTTTTGGCGGCGACCTCGGCGCCGGTTATTTTTCAGGCGTGCAGCCGCAAGTGCAATTCACGCCAGTCGCCGCGCTGGTGTATTTCAGCCTCGGCCTGGGGGTGGCGCTGCTTGGCTGCGCCGCGCCGGCCTGGGAAGCGGCGCGCGCCGCGCCCGCCGTGGCGCTCAAGTCCGGTACCGAAGAAGCGGTGATGCGCAAGCTGTCGCGCAGCTGGCCGGCGCTGCTCTGTTTGCTGCTGGCCGGACTGGCGACCCGCCTGCCGCCGGTATTCGAATTGCCGCTGTTCGGCTACCTGGCGATCGCGCTGCTGCTGATCGGCGCGATCGCGCTGATGCCGCTGCTGGCGTCGCTGGTGTTCCGATTCCTGAACCGGGTTTGGCTGGCCAGCGGCCGCAACGCCAGCTCGCCGGTGCTCAGCCTGACGCTGGCGCGGCTGGCGAATGCGTCCGGCCAGGCCGGCATCGCGCTGGGCGGCGTGCTGTCGAGCTTCAGCCTGATGGTGGCGATGGCGATCATGGTGTCGAGTTTCCGCGTCTCGGTCGACGACTGGCTGCTGCAAATCCTGCCGGCCGACCTGTATGCGCAAAGCGCGGCGGCCGGCACCGCCAGCGGCTTGAACCGCGACGAACAGGCGGCGCTGCTGGCGCTGCCCGGCGTGGTCCGCGCCGAATTCCTGCGCGTGCGCTCGATCTCGCTGGCGCCGGACCGGCCCAATGTGGCGCTGCTGGCGCGCCCGGTCGACCTCGGCGATCCAGGCAAATCGGTGGTGCTGGCCGGCCCCTCGCTGCCGCCGCCGGCCAATACCATGCCGGTGTGGGTCTCGGAAGCGGCGGCCGACTTATACCGTTTGAAACCGGGCGCCGGCATGCAATTGCCGCTGAACGGCGCGCTGCACCCATTCTTCATCGCCGGCGTGTGGCGCGATTACGCCCGCTCGACCGGTTCGGTGCTGATACGCCTCGACGATTACCGCAAGCTGACCGGCGACAACGACATCGGCAACGTCGCGCTGTGGCTGGCCAAGGACGCCAGACTGGCCGATGTGCAGGAGCGCTTGAAAAAACTGCCCTTCGGCGCCACCTTGGAGATTTCCGCCCCGTCCGACATCCGCGCCTTGAGCCTGAAAATCTTCGACCGCAGCTTTGCCGTCACCTACCTGCTGGAAGCGATCGCCATCATGATCGGCCTGTTCGGCGTGGCGGCGACGTTTTCGGCGCAAACGCTGGCGCGCGCCAGGGAATTCGGCATGCTGCGCCATATCGGCGTGACGCGCGCGCAAATCCTCGCCATCCTCGGGCTGGAAGGCGCGGCGCTGACGGCGCTCGGCATCGCCACCGGTTTTGCGCTGGGCCTGGTGATCAGCCTGGTGCTGGTGTTCATCGTCAACCCGCAATCGTTCCACTGGACCATGCAACTGCATATGCCATGGCCGCTGATCGGCATCGTCGCGGCGGCGCTGCTGCTCGCCGCGGCGCTGACGGCGCTGGTCTCGGGACGGCAGGCGCTGTCCGGCGGGCCTATCCGCGCGGTGCGGGAGGACTGGTGATGCGACTCATAGGGATGCTTTTGCTGGCGCTGGCGCAAGCGGCATTGGCCGCTCCGCCCGCCTTTGCGCCGGTCACGCCGCTGCCGGCCGGCCAGACACTGTCCATGCCGCGCGACTTCGGCGCCCATCCCGCCTATAAAACCGAATGGTGGTACGCCACCGGCTGGCTGGCGACGGCGGACGGCAAGCCGCTCGGTTTCCAGGTGACGTTCTTCCGCAGCGCGACCGGCGCCGATAACGCCAATCCGAGCGCCTTCGCGCCCAGGCAATTGATCGTCGGCCACGCGGCGCTGTCCGATCCGGCCGTCGGCAAGCTGCTGCACGACCAGAAAAGCGCGCGCGAAGGGTTCGGGCTGGCCTACGCCAAAGTCGGCGACACCGATGTCAAATTGCAGGACTGGAGCATGAAGCGCGGTCCGGACGGCGCGTACCAGGTCAGCGTCAAGGCGCAGGATTTCAGCCTGGAGCTGCGCTTGTCCCCTGCCCAGCCGGTGCTGCTGCAAGGCGCCGGCGGCTATTCGCGCAAGGGGCCGCGCCCGCAACAGGCCAGTTATTATTACAGCCAGCCGCAGTTGCAAGCCAGCGGCACGCTGACGCGTCCAGTCCGCAACGGCGGCAAGCCGGAAACAGTCAGCGTCAGCGGCACCGCCTGGCTCGATCACGAATGGTCCAGCCAGGTGCTCGATGCCGACGCCAGCGGCTGGAACTGGATCGGCGCCAACCTGGACGACGGCGGCGCGCTGATGGCATTCCAGATCCGCAGCAAGACAGGTGCTAAACTATGGGCGCACGCGAGCTGGCGCGACGCCGCGGGCAAGGTTACGCAATACGCGCCGGAACAGGTCACCTTTACGCCGCAAACGCTGTGGCGTTCGCCGCGCACCAGCACCGAGTATCCGGTCGCCACGCAAATCGTCACTGGCGGCACCACCTGGCTCGTCACGCCATTGCAGCCGGACCAGGAGCTCGATTCGCGCCGTTCGACCGGCGCGGTGTACTGGGAAGGTGCGGTCAAGGTCAGCCGCGACGGCCAACCCGCCGGCCGCGCCTACCTGGAATTGACCGGCTACCACCGGCCGATGAAGTTGTAAGACGTTTTATGTACTTTTATTTTTTATGTACGTTCACCGAGAACTGCCAATACGATGACCAACAGCACCAGCACTACTAACAATAACAACGCCGGCGACACCTTGGCAAAACCCTACGCGGCGCCAGCCGGCAAGCACGGCACTAGCGCCAGCAGCGAGCCCAAAAAAGGCAGCCTGTCCGCATTCAGGGGCTTGCTGCCGTTCCTGCTGCCCTACCGCCGTCAATTCATCCTGGCCGGCATCGCGCTGGTGGTGGCCGCCGCGTCGACGCTGGCGATACCGGCCGCGTTCAAGCAAATGATCGACCTCGGTTTCGGCGGCGCGGCCGGCAGCAAGAGCATCAAGCACGTCGACCTGGTGTTCCTGGCGCTGTTCGGCGTCGCATCGGTGCTGGCGCTGGCCACCGCCGCGCGCTTTTATACCGTGTCGTGGCTGGGCGAGCGGGTCACCGCCGACATCCGCAACGCGGTGTACCGCCACGTCGTCACGCAAAGCCCCGAATTTTTTGAAACCACGCAAACCGGCGAAGTCCTGTCGCGCATCACCACCGACACCACGCTGATACAGGCCGTGGTCGGCACCAGCATCTCGATGGCGCTGAGGAATGTGCTGCTGTTCCTCGGCGGCCTGGTGATGTTGTTCGTCACCAGCCCGAAACTGTCGTCCATCATCATCGGCTTGCTGGTGCTGGTGGTGGTGCCGATCGTGATGTTCGGCCGCCGCGTGCGCAAGCTGTCGCGCGATTCGCAGGACCGCATCGCCGACGCGTCGGCGATGGCCGGCGAAATCCTCAACGCGATGCCGACCGTGCAGGCGTTCACCCATGAAAAAATCGAGTCGGACCGTTTTGGCGCCTCGGTCGAAGGCGCGTTCGGCACCGCGATGCGGCGCATCCGCGCGCGCGCGCTGCTGACCATGATCGCCATCTTGCTGGTATTCGGCGCCATCGTGTTCGTGCTGTGGCTGGGCGCCCGGGCGGTGCTGGAAGGCAGCATGACCGGCGGCGACCTCGGCCAGTTCATCCTGTATGCATCGATCGTCGCCGGCGCCATCGGCGCGCTGTCCGAAGTGATGGGCGAAGCGCAGCGCGCCGCCGGCGCCACCGAGCGCCTGCTGGAACTGATGTCGGTCAAGTCCGAGATCCAGTCCCCTGTCCAGCCGTTGGCGCTGCCGCCGCGCACCGCCAACGGCGCGGCGCTGAGCCTGAACGACATCTCGTTCTTTTATCCGTCGCGGCCCGATACCGCGTCGCTGAGCCACGTCAGCCTCGACATCAGACCCGGTGAAACGGTGGCGGTGGTCGGCCCTTCCGGCGCCGGCAAGACCACGCTGTTCCAGTTGTTCCTGCGCTTCTACGATCCGCAGCGCGGTTCGATCAAGCTCGATGGCGTCGATATCACGCAACTCGATTTGCATGCGCTGCGCGGCGCGATCGGCATCGTGCCGCAAGATACCGTGATCTTTTCAGCCGATGCGATGGAAAACATCCGCTACGGCCGCGCCGGCGCCAGCGATGAAGAAGTGATCCAGGCCGCCAAAATGGCAGCCGCGCACGAATTCATCGAACGCCTGCCGAACGGTTATCAATCGTTCCTCGGCGAGCGCGGCGTGCGCCTGTCCGGCGGCCAGCGCCAGCGCATCGCGATCGCCCGCGCGCTGCTGAAAAATCCGCCGCTGCTGCTGCTCGACGAAGCCACCAGCGCGCTCGACGCCGAATCCGAACGCCTGGTGCAAAGCGCGCTGGAAGCGGCGATGGTCGGCCGCACCACCGTCATCATCGCGCACCGCCTGGCGACCGTGCAGCGGGCCGACCGCATCATCGTCATGGAAGACGGCAGGATCGTCGAAACCGGCAACCACGCCAGCCTGGTCGCGCTGGGCGGCATCTACGCCAACCTG
Source organism: Janthinobacterium agaricidamnosum NBRC 102515 = DSM 9628 (assembly GCF_000723165.1). NCBI lineage: Bacteria > Pseudomonadati > Pseudomonadota > Betaproteobacteria > Burkholderiales > Oxalobacteraceae > Janthinobacterium > Janthinobacterium agaricidamnosum. The sequence continues at coordinate 2,433,590 of NZ_HG322949.1, read as the reverse complement.
GCGGCGCTGCAATTCCATAGCGGACTGGCAACGCATTAACAGCCGGCTCAGGCCATCGTTTGCACGGCAGTCTTGTTCCTGAATAAAGACTGGCGCTTCCAATAGGTCAGGGAGCGCCAGCACCATTCCAGATGAAGACGGTCTGGCAAAGCAAGCTGGTCAGTATATAAACAGCGCCACTCTGCTGATCAGTATCAGTACCGACACATTCGCCAGCGTCCCCAGCGGCGGCTCCAGCCGTCAAAGAATCCGCTGGTATTATCAGCGCGCCATGGATCAGCCCGAACAACAGCAGCCACATGCAGCGCCGCAGATACAGATCGGCGACCGGCGCCGCCGTCAGCCTGCGCTCCAGCCGCTCGCAAAACCGCACCACGCCGGCGCCGAACAACATGGCGAACAGCCCGCGCATTTTCCCTTCAAAAAAACACCCAGGAGTGACGCGCTTTTTCCGGCACCTGCCTTGCTTGGCTGCGTATCGTCATGAAACCTTACAAAAAAACGGGAATGCATCATGCATTCCCGTTTTTCCATGGACCAGCACTGAAGATGGCGTTTATGGCAACCAGGCCAACTGGTCTTCTTTCGGCGCCGTTTTCTTCTTGAACAAAGGCTGGCGCTTCCAGTACGTCAGCGAGCGCCAGACCCATTCCAGCGGACCGAAGTTGAATACACGCAGCCAGATCGCGCTGAAGACAAAGTTGATGGCCCACATCAGGAACACCACATACATGTATTGATAGTATTCAAGCTGGCCATACAGCTTCAAGGAACTCCAGATAAAGACGGTCTGGCACACCAGGCTGGTCAGGATGTAGTTGCTGAACGCCATGCGCCCGATACTGGCCAGGCCGTTCATCAATGGCTGGAACAGCGCCAGGCGGCTAAGCAGTATCAATACCGACACATTCGCCAGCGTACCAAACGCCTGTTCCACCGAATACGGAAAGTACATCCATTTCATGGCCGACAGTATGCTGAACTGATCGGCTTGGAGTTTCCATATTCCAAATAACACGATGGGCATCGATATGCTATACCCAATCGCCGCGACCAGCGCATAATGCCTGGAACGCCACTTGGCGGTCAGGAAGCCTGCCTTGTACAGTCCCATTCCCAGCAACATCGCACCGATCACTTCCGCCACCAGGCCGGAGAAGAAAATACTGGAGATCGTTTCAAAAAATCCACTCGCATGCTTCGGCAGTGCTTCAAGATAACTGCCCGTGGTGGCTTCCTGAATTCTCTTTTCGGTTTTCTTCGCGGCTCCCTCGGCGCTGTCTTTTTCCTCCTTGAGCATGGTTTTCTGTTCATCATTCAACACACCGCCGCGCGCAACGATATGGTGAATTTCCTCCATCTGCGCACCTTTTTTCAAGGCGCCAGCGCCATCGACAAAATTGAACACGCCGAGCGTTCCGCCGACCAGCCAGATGAAGGAACCTGTCAGTATCAGTCTTTTGGCGCTGAGATTTCTAAACGGAAACAGAAAAATCAGACCGCACAGTGCGTATTGCAGCAAGATGTCGCCGCCCCAAATCATCGCGCCATGGATCAGTCCGAATAACATGAGCCACATGCAACGCCGTAAATACAGGTCGGCGACCGGAGCATCCGCCCCTCTGCGCTGCAGCCGTTCGCAAAACAGCACCACGCCGGCGCCAAACAGCATGGCGAACAAGCCGCGCATTTTGGCTTCGAAAAATAGCCACTTCAATGTCACGATCGCGAGGTCAAGATGGGCGTGCCAGCCGACAAAAGCCGGTTTGGCCAGGCCGACAGGGATATCGTGCAATGATTCCGGCCCCGCGAAACTTTCTATATTCAGCGCCAAGATTCCCAGCAGCGCAAAACCGCGCAAGAAATCCAGCGAAGAAATGCGTTCGGTTTTCTCAGTGGGAACCTTCATATGGTCACGAGACGGCGCATCTTCCTGATTTCTTTCAAATGTTATATCTTTCACTATATTAATTATCCATTAAAATTTCAAACTATTATTGGCGGCATCATCCACTCCCGAGTGGCTAGGCAGACTCCAGCATGGTTCTTGTATTTTCCAGACCAATTACTGAAGCATTGAATATACGAACCATCGTTACAAACAGATGCATTTGCGGAAAAATGGGGACAGTCGCCGCTGCCCCCAGCGGCACCGCTGCAAAAAAAAAGCGGGAATGCTTGTACATTCCCGCTTTTTCAATCCGGTCAGTCTGGCCGGCTAATCACCTGGCACCCTGGCTTACTTCACGAAGTCGACCCGGCCATACTGGCCATGCGTAGCGCCTTGCGGGCCGGCGGTGTAGAACAGCGTGTTGGTTGGCTGGCTCAAGACGCCGTTACCGAATTGCAATGCCCACAAGCCGTCCAGTACCAGCGGCGCGCCGGTGCTGTCGCTGACGCTGCCCAGCGCCTTGCCGGTGTTGATATCGAAGGCGTTGATCTTGCCGTCGCCGAAGTTACCGACCAGCAGGTTGTTGCTGAACGAACCGAAGTTAGCCGGCGCCACCGCCAGGCCCCACGGGGCGTTCAGTGCACCGCCCTGCAGCACCAGGTCCTTGATCAGCTTGCCGCTGGTGTCGAACTGGCTGACCATGCCCAGGCCAGCGCCCTTCACTTGCACGCGGCCGGTCGCATCTTGCTTGGCGTAGGTCACGAAGATGCTGTTGCCGATGGCTTGAATACCGAATGGCGCAAAACCGGCCGGCACGGCAGGATCCTTGAAGTCGGCCGGCAAGGCGACCGGATTGAAGTTGGCGTCGAACACATCGACATGGTTATTCTTGAAGTCGGTGGCGTAAATCATGTTGGCGCCGCCGGCGTTGGCGATCGCCAGGCCTTTGTAGACCGAGCCCTTGGCGGCATTGTCGACGATGGTCAATGCATGGGTGCCGTCAACGGTAGGCGCCCATGCGGCGATGGTACCGGCCTGGTTCGAGAAGATGAAACGGCTAGGACCGGTATTGCCGCCGGAACTGATCTTGAAATCGGTGGCGCTGCCGGTAAACACGATGCCGGTAGGCTTGGCCACGCCCAGCGAGCCAGGATTGATGCTGACCACCAGGTTTTGCTTGACGCCGTTACCGTCGTACAAGGTCGAGGTCGAGGTGCCGTCGTTGACCACCCACGATGCGCCGGTCGGGTTGAACGCCAGGCCCCAGGCATTGATCATGCTGGCGTCGGTGGTGGTTGCGGCGCCGGCGATATCCGAGACCAGCGCCTTGGCGGCGAAGGTCGCGCCTGCCACAGGACCGGCTGGAGGCGCGGGCTGGCTCACATTGTTGTCGGAGCCGCCACCGCAAGCAGCCAGGGTTGCGGCGAAACCTGCGATCATCAACAGGCCGGCGATACGTTTGATTTGAGGTTGCTGGATCATGCTTTTCTCTCTTATGTCGGATACGGTGGAAGGAACTTGCCACCGTATATGCCTATGCCGAAAAGAAAGGTTTCAATCAAATCCCCAAAAAATCAAATTTTTTTTTGCGCCAGCCAACTGGCCAATCAGCCGCTCAGAATTCATACCCGGCGCTGGCGGTCCAGGTTTGCGGACTGCCGCCATCGCGGTAAGCATAGGCCGGATGTTTTTTTTGCGTGCTGAGCCAGGCCAGTTGCAGCTTCCACGCTTCGATATCGAAATTAATCCCCAGCCGCAGGTCGGCGCGGTAGAGCTGGGTCGGCGTAGCGCTTTGCGGCGGCGAAGGCGAACGCAGCAAGCCGACATGGGCGGTCAGGCGCAAGCGGTCGCTCAATGGATAGTTGCCGTTCAATTCGGCATACAGCGAGCCGTCCTTCTTGCCTAAATAATGGGGCGCGTAAGAGAGCCGGCCGCTGAGCTGGTCGCTGGCCAGGCCGATGAAGGTTTCGGCATAGTCGAACCCGGAACCGCGCTGGATGATGGACTTGCTGGCGCCGGCTTCCCAGCTCAGGCCGGGCGCCAGCAAGTGCGCATAACCGGCATAGGTAATCAGCTGATTGCTGTCATCGATCCCGCGCAAGGTGACGCGGGAAGCGAAACCGCCCAGGTACCAGCCGTCCGGGTGGTCGTAGCCGATGCTCAGCTGCGGCGTCGGCTTGCCGTCGCTGAGCGAGACCCCGCGCGCCCGATAATCGGAAACGATGGCGACACTGGTGCTGACCTGGGCCAGCGCGCCGCCAAGTTGAAAAAACATCAAGATCGCCAGGCTGCGGCGCGGGACGGCAAGGGTCATGTAGTCAAATTATTTATTCGCCTTTAACAATGGTACGGGAGCGCAGGCGCAGACGCAATCTCCGGTGGCACGCGACACTGTCGCGCAGGCGTCAAAGCCGCCGGCGCTGCCAATACCACTACCTAAAAAAGAGTTACGTCGCAAAGACTGTTTTGGATGCAGCCCTTCCAGCAAGGCCGCCATGCCCGCCACATGGGCGGCGGAAAACGAGGTGCCGCTGACCAGGCCCCAGCCTCCGCCCGGCACGGTGCTGGGAATATCCTGGCCCGGTGCCAGCACCGGATCGAGTCCTGGCGCCTGCGAGCGCTCGGCCGCGGCGGCGATCACGCCCGGATAGGCGGCCGGGAAGCCGCCGCCGGGAAGATTCGGATCGACCGCCGCCACCACCGTCACGCCGCGCTGCAGCGCGGCATCGATCAAGCGGCGCAGCAAGATATCCGGCGGACCGCCCAGGCTCATGTTAATCACTTGCGCCTTGTTGACCACGGCAAAGTTGAGCGCCTTGGCCAAGGTAAAACTGTTACAGCGCGTGCTGTGGTCGGCTTCTTCCCAGCAGCCGCGCAAGGCCATCAGCCGCGCACCGGGCGCCACGCCTTCGATGCCGATGCCGTTGCCGGCCTTGGCCGCGATGATGCCGGCCACCGCCGTGCCGTGTTTTTCCGACGCGTAAGCCGAGCCATCGACGAAGTTTTCCTTCACAGCGACTTGCCCAGCCAGATCGGGATGGTTGTCCTCGACGCCGCTGTCGATCACCGCTACCTTCACATTGCGGCCATAGGCGCGGGTATGCAATTCGGCGATATGCCAGAATTTCGCGCCCGGCTGGGTCGCATACAGCGGATCGCGCAGCTTGGGATCGCGGGCACTGTCGCCATGATTGAGGGCGCTGAAACTGGCGATCGGCTGGGCCCATTCGACGCGCGGGTCGGCCGCCAGTTCTTTCACCGCGTCCTGGCGCTGCACGCCGGGCGGCGCTTCCATCACGTAGCAGTCGATGCCCAGCATCGGCATCGGCCAGTCGGACAACAGCGTCAAGCCATGGCGCTGCGCCAGTTCGGCGGCGATGCGGCGCCGCGCGCTGTGGCCGCTATTGTCGGTATAGGCGCCGGAATAACCGGAATCGGGCCGGAAATGCGGCGCCGGCATGTGCAGCATCACCAGCACTTGCCGCTCGGAGGCGTCGCGATACGCGCCCGGCGCCGCCGCGCCTGGCTGGGACGGGACCGCTTGAAGCGGCTCGGCGCCGTTGGCCCGCAACGAAGCGCTGGCCAGCAGCGCCGTCAATAGCAGACTGAGCAGGCTCGCCTTCACCGCGCCGCTCCACTGTCGAGCGGCGCGACCAGCGTCACCGCCGGCTCGCGGCGCAACGCCAGCAGCGCCGCATGCAGCCCCGCCGGCGGCAAATACAGCAGATAGGCGTCGGTGACGGTCGGGCCATTGACGATGTGGGCGCCGCTCGCTTGCAGGATGCGGCGCAATTCACGCTCGGTGGTGTCCGGCTTGAACAGCACCATCACATTGCCGGACGCTGCGGCGGCCGCTGTCGCCGGCGAGCCCGCCGCCGACAGCGCGTGATATTGCTGCGGTACGTCGCTGGCCGGTTTCAGCAGCGCCAGCGCGAGGCCGGCGATGACCGCACACTGCGTCGCCATTGCCCAGCGCTGCCATTGTGCGCCGCCGTTGCCGCCCTGCCACAGGTTTTGCCCGGCATTGCGCAGCCACTCAGATACAGCGTGCCTGGGACGGCGCGCACGGGCCACCGGCTCCAGCCGCCCGCTGAGCGCCGCAAACGCGCGGTCGACATCCGGGGCCGACTGCATCGGTGGCCGGGCCGCCTGGATCTGGCGCTGCCAGGCCAGGTCGGCGCGGCATTCTTCGCAATGCAGCAAATGCTTGCGCACCATCGACAGTTCAGCGCCGGTCAGCGACTCTTCCAGCATCCATGGTAATAATTTTTGCACTTTTTGGTGGGTCGATGCTTCGAATTCCACGATTTTTCCTGTCATCATAATAGTCACTCCGCATCATCGGCCAGCAGGTTTTTCAAGCGGCGCCGGGCATGGAACATACGCGTCTTGACCGTATTCAGCGGGCATTCCATGATGCCGCTGATCTCTTCGTAACCCATGCCGTGGTAATACGTCAGGTTGACCACCATGCGCTGCTCCATCGGCAACACATCCAGTGCCTGCGCCACCCGGTCTTGCAATTGCTGCTGGCTGAAACCGGCTTCCGGTTCGAACGTCTCGTCGCCGTACAGCAAGTCCGGATCGGCGTCGACCGGCTCGTCGCGGTGCTTGATCGCCTTCAGCGCGGTACGGTAGGCGATCGCAAAAATCCAGGTCGACAACTTGCAACTGCCATCGAAGGTGTCGGCGCGGCGCCACACCACCAGCATCGCATCGTTGACGATCTCTTCGATCATCGCCGTATTATGCGTCATTCGGTCAAGAAAGCGCGTCAGGCGCGAAAAATACGCCCGGTACAAGGTTTCAAAGGCGCGCCGGTCGCCGTCCACGATCTGGCCGATCAGCCGCAAGTCGGCGGATTCATCTCTGCCAGCCTTGGTCCGCGGGGTTTCAGTGGTCTTTCCGAGTAATCCAAACATCGACAATTCTCCATTTCTAGCCGTCTATTCCGTGTCGGCGTGAAATGGTTCAACACCATTGAAAAAAAATCGCCGCGCGGTATGCTAGCATCAACTGAAAATTGTTTCCATCGAAACCATTCTCCAATGGCCGTGCCCAGGCGCGCAATGCCGCCAGCGAGCGCCACAGCACGACGGCTTTTATTGTACTCCCGGATTTGCCGCTCAAACCGCGCAGCTGCCTACCTTGATGGTATCGTTTGACTGGCAGAAATACAGTTGCGAACCACTCACTTGTAACAGAAGCCGGCGCCGCGGCACGCCGCTATCGGCATGGTTCCGGCTTTTCACTTGCTCCGCTGCAAGCCTGTGAGCAAACAAGTAAAATAGCAGCCTGTCGCCGCCGCCCGCCGGCGTACCCCACCTTTTTATCCGGAACCCGATGAACACCCTGATGCAGACCCACTTTGGCATTACCGATTTCTGGACCTTTTTGCTCGGCACCGTCTTCATCGTCATCCTGCCCGGCCCGAATTCGATGTACGTGCTGAGCGTGGCGGCGCAACGCGGCGTGCGCCAGGCTTACAAGGGCGCGGCCGGCATCTGCGTCGGCGATATCGTGCTGATGGTGCTGTCCGCCTGCGGCGTGGCGTCGCTGCTGAAAGCCAGCCCGGCGCTGTTTTATGTGGTCAAGTATATCGGCGCCGCCTATCTGGCCTGGATCGGCCTGCACATGCTGGCCGGCTGCTGGCGCAAGCTGCGCCACCACGCGCAGCTTGCGCCGGCCGTGACGCAGCCGGTGAAGGAAAGCGATCCGTTCCGCAAGGCGCTGCTGATCAGCCTGATGAATCCGAAAGCGATCCTGTTCTTCATTTCCTTCTTCATCCAGTTTGTCGATCCGGAATTCGGCAAGCCGGTATTGTCGTTCGCGCTGCTGGGCCTGGTTTGCCAAATCCTCAGCTGGAGCTACCTGACCGCCCTGATCTTCCTCGGCGCACGGCTGGCCGACACCTTCCGGCGGCGCCGGCGCCTGTCCGCCAGCGTGGCGGGCGCAGTCGGCGCCATGTTCATCGGCTTTGGCGCCAAGCTCGCCAGTGCCACTTTGTAATCACCGACTCTCTGGAACGCCATGAACGCCCTGATGCACGCCAGCTTTGGCATTATCGACTTTTGGACTTATTTACTGGGCACCACCTTGCTGATCGTCTTGCCCGGCCCAAGCTCGATGTATATCCTGAGCCTGGCGGCCCGGCGCGGCGCGCGCCAGGGATATCAAGGCGCGGCCGGCATCAGCCTCGGTAATATCGTGTTGATGCTGCTGTCCACTTGCGGCGTCGCATCGCTGCTGAAAGCCAGCCCGGCGCTATTTTATGTGGTCAAATATATCGGAGCAGCCTACCTCTGCTGGATAGGCTTGCACATGATGCTCTCTTGCTGGCGCAGCCTGCGCGGCGGCGCAGCAGACACACCGGACGAAGCCGCGCAACACAAAGAAAGGGAAAGCGCTCCTTTCCGCAAGGCGCTGGTGATCGGCCTGATGAATCCGAAAGCGATCCTGTTCTTCATTTCCTTCGTTATCCAGTTCGTCGATCCGCATTTCAGCACGCCGGCATTGTCGTTTGCAATGCTGGGCCTGGTTGCCGAAATCATCAACTGGAGCTATATGATCGTCCTGATCCTGATCGGCGCAAGGCTGGCCGAGGCATTCCGCCGCCGCCGGCGCCTGTCCACCAGCATGGCGGGCGGAGTCGGCGCCATGTTCATCGGCTTTGGCGCCAAGCTCGCCAGCGCCACTTTGTAATCACCGACTGGAGAAAGTATCTTGACCGACGCCGAACTGCGCCTGCAATGCCACACCGTCCTGCCTGGCCACCGCCAGGCCTCGCCCGCCGAAACCTTCGCCGCGATGGCGGCCTGGTGCGAAACCAATAACGTTGCCCACGATGTCTATGGTTCGGGGACGTTGATACAGGCTTTCGAACAAAAAATCGCCAGCCTGCTGGGCTTCGAAGCGGCGGTCTTTTGCATCACCGGCACCATGACGCAAGTGACCGCGCTGCGGCTGGCTTGCCAGGACCGCGGCAGCCGCCTGGTGGCCTTGCATCCGACTGCGCACATCTTGCTGCACGAACGCGGCAACCATGCGCTGCTGGACCATTTCACCGCGCTGCCGATCGGCGATGCGCACCGGCCATGGACCTTGAACGATTTACAGGCCATTCCCGAGCAAGTGGGCGCGGCCGCCGTCGAATTGCCGGCGCGTGAAATCGGCGGCCAATGTCCGTCGTGGCAAGAATTGAACGACATCAAGCGCTATTGCGACGAGCAAAATATCCACCTGCATATGGATGGCGCCCGGCTGCTGGAAACGCAAGCCGCGTTCGAGCGCCCGCTGCCAGAGATCACGCAAGGTTTTGACAGCGTCTATCTATCGCTGTACAAGGGCATCGGCGGCATGAGCGGCGCGATGCTGGCCGGCAGCGCCAGCTTCGTTGCGCGGGCGCGCGAATGGTTCCACCGGCTGGGCGGCAATGTGTACCAGCGCACCCCGTACCTGGTGGCGGCGGCGATGCAGTTCGATACCCGGCTGGCGGCCATGCCGGCCTACTTCAAGCGCACCCAGTGGTTTTACGAATTGCTGCGCGACTATCCGGCGATCAAGGCCAATCCGGCCCGGCCGCACGCCAATATGCTGCACCTGCACTTGCCGGTCAGCCGCGAACGCGCGATCCAGATCCGCAACCAGATCGCCGAACGCGACGGCGTCTGGCTGTTCGGCCGCGCCAGCCATGCGGCGCTGCCGGACCACAGCGTGGTCGAATTGTATGTCGGCGACAACTTGCTGAACATGCCGGACCAGCGCGTGCGCGACGTCATCGGCCTGCTGGCGGCGGCGCTGTAAGCGCGCCGCGATGAAAAAACGGGCGCCTGGATGGCGCCCGTTTTTATGCCCGCGACTTGCCTACTTGCGTGCTGGCTTAAAACTTGTAGTTATAAGCCAGGCCCAGCAGTTGCAAATGGGTCTGGTAATTGCCGCGCGTGGTTTCGCCATTGCCGGTGCAGCCAGGGGTGACCGGCGAACACGCGTTGGTGTAATTGATGCTGGTATCCTTGAAGTTCAGGTAGCTGTAGGCCAGGTCGATCGACGAATTGGCGTTCAATTTCCAGTTGGCGCCCAGCGAGAACTGGTAACGGTCGCTGTCCGGCAACGCTGGATGGCTCAGTTCCGGCCCCTGGGTCGGCGCCTGGTCGTAGGCGATACCGCCGCGCAGCAGCAGGTTTTCGTTGTAGCGGTAATTGCCGCCCAGCGATACCCGATAAGTGTTTTTCCATTGCTGGCGGATGCGTTCGGCGCCTTCGCCGGTCGGCGGGAACTGGATGTCGAGGTTATCCAGGCGCGAGGTGCGGCTCCACGTCACGTCGGCCATCGCCGCCCATTTGGCGTCAATTTGGTGGAATACGTTGGCCGACAGCGTTTCCGGCGTGCGCAACTCGACCAGCGCCTGCGAATTGACCTTGTTCGACGCCTTTGCGATAAATGCATTCACCGCCGCGTTATTCGATACGCCCGAGAAATCCCAGATGGTATCGCCCTTCAGCTTGTGCGAAATCGACGAACGGTAGGCCAGCCCGAAACGGGTCGCTTCATTCAACTGGAACAGGTAACCGGCGTTAAAACCGTAACCCCAGTCGCTGCCGCCCATCAAGCCATGGCCATCCTTGGCGCCCAGCAAGGCCGCACCGGCGGCTTGCGCGGCGGCCGGACCTTGCGACTGGGCAATACCGTTCAGGAAGGCCGCGGCCGCGCCCGGCGCGTGCTGGCCCAGGTAGGCCACCGAACCCGGCACGTCGACCGCCTGGCCCAGTTCCGCCTTCATGTATTCGGCGCTCATGCCGAAACCGAAGGAATGGTGCTGGTCCAGCTTGAACGCCACCGATGGATTGATGGCCACCGATTTCAGGTCGATATCGGTCAGCGCGTAGCGGCCGGTCCAGGTATTGCCGTAATCGAGCTTGGCGCCGTACGGCACGAACACACCCGCGCCGATGGTCCACTGATCGTTGATTTTCTTGCTGGCGTACAGCGATGGCGCGGTCACCGAACCGGGCGCGTAACCCCTGGCCGGGGTACCGCCGCTCGGCTTGCCGAGGAAGGTCGTCGAGCCGGTGTCGTTGAAGCTCGAATGCGGCACCACCACCGTGGCGCCGCCGACGATTTGCGCGCCGTCCAGGCGCGACAGGCCGGCCGGGTTGTAGAAAATGGTCGACGCGTCGGCCGCTTCGGCGCCGTTGGCGTCGGCCGTGCCTTGGCCGGACACGCTTTGCGAACCGAAACGGTAGCCGGACGCCTGGGCGGTGGCCGACAGGCCAGCCAATGCGGCGGCAATCATCAAGGACAGGTATTTGTGTTTCAAGATAGGTCTCTCTTTTTTATAGGGGCGATCAGATGCCGGGCCGCGGGGCGGCGCATGCTACTTGGCACTCTTGGTCTGTAACGACGCTTGATCCGTGGTTACAGCCTGATGGCAGCATACAATACTTTAGAAAAAAGAGCGAACGGTCGTTCTTTTAAAAAATCGGGCAGTATGGCGCCAGCAGGGCTTGCGGCGCATCAATCAAGAAACGTTTGCGCATTAAACCGAGCATTTGTTCGGCGGGAACCGGTCTGGAAACAAAATAACCTTGAATTTCATTACATTGCAGGCTGCGTAAAATTTCCAGCTGCCGCATGCTCTCCACCCCCTCGGCCACCACGCTCATGCCCAGCGCATGCGCCATCGACAAGATCGCGCGGATGAAAATCTCGCCCTGCTCCGAGCGCCCCAGCTCGGTAGTGAAGGCGCGGTCGATCTTCAAGCCGTCCATCGCGAATTTCTGCAATTGCGACAGCGATGAATAACCGGTGCCGAAATCGTCGACCAGCAAGCGCACGCCGAGCGCGCGGATCGCGGCCAATTGCTCGACCGCGCGGTTTTGCTGGTCCATCATCGCCGATTCGGTGATCTCGACTTCGATCAAATGGGCGTCGATACCGTGCCGCGCCAGTGCTTCAGCCAGTACCAGGTGCACGTCGCCGCGGCCGAACTGGCGCGCCGACACGTTGATCGACACCGGCACCAGTGACTGGCCGTGGGCTTTCCAGCGCGCCATTTGCTGGCACACTTTTTCGATCACCACTTCGCCCAGTTGCGAAATCAGGCCGCTGCTTTCCGCGACGGAAATAAAGTCCAGCGGCGGCACCATGCCCTGCTGCGGATGCATCCAGCGCACCAGCGCTTCGACGCTGCACAACTCGCCGCTCATGGTATCGACGCGCGGCTGGTAATACACGACAAACTGGTCTTCTTCCAGCGCCGTGACCAGGTTTTGCTCGATATCGCGGCGGTTGCGTATCACTTCATATAGTTCCGGCTGGTAAAAGCGGTGATGGCCCTTGCCCGCCATCTTGACGGCGTACATCGCGATATCCGCATTCTTGAGCAAGGTTGCGGTGTCCAGCCCATCGCGCGGATACAGGCTGATGCCGATCGACGCGCCCATCTTGTGACGGTCGAGGCCGACATAAAACGGTTCGTCGAACGCTTCCGCGATGCGCTCGGCGACGCGTTCGGCGCGGGCATCGTCCTCGACCGGATCGAGGATCACGACAAACTCGTCGCCGCCGAGCCGCACCACGTTGTCGCTCGGACGCAATACCGATTTCAAGCGCTGCGATGCGGCGCGCAATACCTTGTCGCCCTCGGCGTGGCCCTTGGTATCGTTGATATCCTTGAAGCCGTCGAGGTCGATGAACAGCAGCGCCAGGCTGCTCTCGCCGGCCTGGGCCCGCGCCAGCGCGTTCGGCAGGAAGCGGCCCAGCCAGTGGCGGTTCGGCAAGCCGGTCAAGCCATCTTCATTGGCCAGCCGGTGCAGGTCGGCTTCATGCGACTTGGCGTCGCTGATATCCTGCAAGGTCACCGCCAGCCGGTCGCCGCTGCGCACCAGGCGCCGGCGGATCCAGCGCAAATGGAAAGGATTGTCGTCCGCCAGTTCGATTTCCTGCTCGGAAAAACCGCTGATCATCGCTTCGCGGTAACTCTGCATTAAATCGCGGAAATATGCCTCGTGGATGCGCGATTGCACGCGCATGCCCAGCAATTGTTCGCGGTGCACGCCAAAGAAGCGCGCGCCCGGCTCATTGCAATCGACCAATTCGAAATCGATGATGGCTCCCGCCGCATCGCGGATCGCGGTAATAATATAAAACCCGTCGCTGGTGCCTTCGGTCGCCATGCGGTAAGCGTTGCGCACGCCTTCCGACTGTTGCTGGCGCAAGGCCAGGCGCAGCGACAAACCGCAGGCGATGCCGCTGAATACCAGCAGCAAGGCGCTGACCGCGCTGGCGATGCCGATATAAATGGCGCGCGTTTCCTGGTATGGGCGCAACACCTCCGACTCGGCCAGGCCGATCACGGCGGTGAATGGATAGGATTTCAGCGATTGCCAGCCAACAAAACGGTTTTCCTTGTCGGCAAACGCGACTCGTCCCGCCGATTGCAGCGCACCGCTGTCGCTTTCCAGGAAGGACGTATCGAGAAACGGCGTGCGGTTGGCGTCCAGCACGCTCGAACCGAGCCGCGTGCTGAATACTTCGCCGTCTTCGCCGACCATCGCCGACAGGCCGAACTGGCCGAAATTGGCGCTGTCATAAAATTCCGACAAATGCAGCGGATCGATGGCCACCACGATCACGCCGTCGAAATCGCCCTTGTCATCTTCCAGCCGGCGCGTGAAATGGATCAGCGGCTTGTCGTCGCCGCGGCTTTGGCCCAGCCCGATGCGCACGGTGCCGGTCTTGTTGCGCCAGTGTTTCAGCAAATACTCGGTAATATCGCTCTTGCGCAAGCGCGAAAACGGCGCGGTGGCGCTCAGCGGATTGCCCTTGCGGTCCAGCACCGCGACGATCGCATAGTGCGGACCGGCATACAAACCACTGTACTTCAACTCTTCCAGGCGCAAGGCGCCATGCGACTTTTCCCACTCATACTTCAATTGCAGCGTGACCTGATCCATCTGTTCCAGCGTACGCGCCAGATACTGCGCATAGGCGCGCGACAGCGATGCGACCGTCACCAGCGCATGCTTTTCCGCGACCACCTTTTCCGCCTTCAATTGCAGCAGCGTGACGGCCCACATCGACGCGCACAAGACCAGTCCGACCAGCGGCCACACCAGCACCACGCGCAAATTGCTTTTCAGGAAATCGAATTTCATCATCTCGCTGCTACTTTGATTTTTCTTGCCTGCAACAGGGGTGCCGGTGCAGGAATAGCATGAAGCCATGTTTTATTTCCATGCAGACACATAAATTAACACATAGTGATATTGAAATGTTGCCTTACGGTGACTTCAGCAGCACTTTTATCGGCCATCCAATCACACGCGCGGGCCTATGCCGGCAACTCCCGCCTGCGTTACAATCGCTGTCTGCCTGGCAAGGCCGCCCATGCACACGCTGCAAATGCGCCGCCAGCCCCTATTCCGTTGGAGAAATCAATGCAGCAATATCAGGATTTGATCAAGACCGTGCTCGACACCGGCAGTTGGCAAGACAACCGCACCGGCATCCGCACCCTCAGCGTACCGGGCGCGATGATGCGTTTCGACCTGGCCAAGGATGGCTTTCCAGCCGTTACGACCAAGAAGCTGGCGTTCAAATCGGTGATCGGCGAATTGATCGCCTTCTTGCGCGGTTCGCGCAACGCGGCCGAATTCCGCGCGCTGGGCTGTAAAGTATGGGACCAGAACGCCAATGAAAATGCGCAATGGCTGGCCAATCCGTACCGCGAAGGCGAAGACGACCTGGGTCCGGTGTACGGCGTGCAATGGCGCGGCTGGCCGGCCTACAAATTGATCGCGGCCGACCAGCCGCTGCAAATCGCCGACGCTGAAAAAAACGGCTTCCGGGTGGTGGCGACCATGCTCGATGAAGGCGTGCAAAAAGTGTTGCTGTACAAAGCCGTCGACCAGTTGCGCGAGTGCCTGGACACCATCATCCACAATCCGGGTAGCCGGCGCATTTTGTTCCACGGCTGGAACCCGGCCGACCTGGACGCGGTGGCCCTGCCCGCCTGCCACTTGCTGTACCAATTCATCCCGAACGCCAGCACCCGCGAAATCTCGCTGTGCCTGTATGTGCGCAGCAACGACATCGGCCTCGGCACGCCGTTCAACCTGGCCGAAGGCGCGGCGCTGCTGCACCTGGTCGGACGCCTGACCGGCTACACGCCGCGCTGGTTCACGTATTTCATCGGCGACGCGCACATCTATGAAAACCACCTCGACATGGTCAAGGAACAATTGACACGCACGCCGTTCCCGGCGCCACAATTCGTCATTTCCGAGCGCGTGCCGGACTTCGCCAAGACCGGCAAATACGAACCGGAATGGCTGGAACGGATCGAACCGGACGACTTTTCGCTGGAAGGGTATCAGCACCACGCGCCGATCAAGGCGGCGATGGCGGTCTGAGGCCGTGTCATTCCAGCGGGCCTGACGGCTGCCGCTGGTCGCGGCGCGCGGCCTCTTTGCCGCACGAGGGCCGGCCAGCCAGATGCACCGATCGTGACATGGCAGGGCCAGTGTTTTATTTCCCCTGATAAACCGGTGCCCGATGTTCCGCGATGGCGCGCAGATTTTCTTTGAAATCGTCGCTGGCATACAGCGCGCTGCGCTGCGGCCCCAATGCCGCGAATGCCGCGTCCTCTCCTTCAGTCAGGGCGAGGTGCGCCGATGCGAGGGTGGTCTTGATCGACAACGGTGCGCAAGCGGCAATTTTATTGGCCAGTTCAATGGCGCGCTGCAACGCGGCGTCCGCGGTCGGCACAATTTCTTGAATGATGCCCATGCGTAGCGCATCGTTCGCGCTCCATGCATCGCCGGTGAGCAGATAACGCATCGCCTGGGCCCACCCGGCTTCGCGCACGAAGCGTATCGTCGAGCCGCCGCCGGGGAAACGGGCATGCGTATTTTCAGTCTGCGCAAAACTGGTGTCCGCCGCCGCGATACGAATGTCGCAGGCCAGATGCAGCTCGTGGCCGAGGTTCCAGGTATTGCCGTGCACCGCGACCAGCACCGGCTTCGTCAGCCTAGGCTTGGTTTTCCCCACTGGATCGATGGTCTCGGGTTTCGCCACGGCATCCCCATGCGCAGCGATCCGCGGCGCCCACGCGGCGACATCGACCCCTTGGCAAAAATGCTGGCCATGGCCGAACAGAACCGCGGCCCTCAAGGAAGGATCGTGTTCAAACTGGAAGTACGCGCTGGATAGCAATGCGGAAGTTGCCGGATCCATCTATCGAGTGAAAATGCGGTGCCCGGGCCCAGCGCGGCTCCCATGCGGAACAGCTGGCGGCGGTGTTTATCGTAATGCATTGCATACTCCTTGTGGTTGGTACAGTCAAAACAGGATCAGATCGATCAGCTTGCAGTCCTGTCACCCTGCAACACAGATCGCGCGGGTAGACGGCACAAGCGGCCTTGCCGCCCCGGAAGGTGACCATTGCTCGCGACCACCCGCCTCGCCGCAGCAGGCGCAATGACGCGGCCAGCAGCTGGCTATCCGCCTGGAGATCTGTCAGGAAAAAAGGTGGGGAAGTGCGGCTGGATTTATTTACCGCCCTTGCAATGCGGTCAAGATTTCGCCGGGAAAAATAGCGTAAACCGGGTACAGCGCTCCTGGCTCTCGGCGCTCCACTTGCCCTGATGCAGCGACATGATGCTGCGCACGATGGCCAGGCCCAGGCCGCTGGACGCCGACGATTCGCGGCGCGCCGCGTCGGCCCGGTAAAACCGGTCGAACAGGCGGGCCAGGTGATGGGCTTCGATGGTCGTGCCGGTGTTTTGCACGCTCAGCGTGGTGCCGGTCGCGTCTTGCCGGGAGATCAGGATGATTTCCGTGTCGGCCTGCGCGTAACGCACCGCATTGGCCAGCAAATTCGCCAGCGCACGCCGCAATAACTCGGCGTCGGCCCACACCACGCCGCCGCCATCGAGCACCAGCCGCAAGCTGCGCTCGTCGGCCGGGCCTTCAAAATAATCGGCGATGCGCTGGAATTCAGCGCCGACGTCGATGGCCCTGCGTTCAATCACATGGTCGGCGTGTTCGGCACGCGCCAGGAACAGCATGCTGTCGGTCATTTTCGACAAGCGCTGCAATTCCTCGAAGTTTGAGCCCAGCACTCTTTCATAATAAGCCGCATCACGCCTTTGCCCCAGCGCCACCTCGGTCTGGCCCAGCATATTGCCGATCGGCGTACGCAAATCGTGCGCCATGTCGGCCGACACCTGGCTCAACTGGGTAAAACTGATATTGAGCCGGTCCAGCATGCCGTTAAAACTGTCGATCAATGGCAGCAATTCGCTCGGCGCATGCTGGCTATCGATGCGCACCGACAAGTTGCGGATGCCGATGGCGGCGGTCTGGTCAGCCAGCAGCCGCAACGGCCGCAGGCCGCGCCGCGCGATCAAGAACGCCAGCAGCGCGATCAGCGCCGCCGCCGCCAGCGACACCTGGATGATGTGATTGCGGTATTCATGCAGCATGCGGGTGCGCTCGGTCAACAGCCGGCCGGTAATGATTTGCAACTCGTGCCGCGGTTCGGACGTCAGCGCGGCGGCCGACAACAGGATAAACGGCGTATTGTTCTTGCCCAGCGAGTGGTGTACCGCGTCCAGTGACAGCGTGGCGTCGGCCGCGACCGACCTGACTTCGGGCACCACGAGATTGCCGGGATTGACTTCGATCAGCGGCGGCTGGCCGGGAAATTTCAGCACCAGCAACGCTTCGTGGTTGCCCATCATATTGGCGAACAATTCCGGCTTGCGGTCGATCAGATCCATCACGTCGACATCGCGCAGCACGGCGCGGATCTGGTCGACCCGGTTGACCAGCGCCGCATCGTCGCGCAGTACCAGTTGCCCTTCCAGCGCGCCATACAAGGCGGAACCGGTCGCGGCCAGCACGCTGAACGACAGCAAGGCAAACAGTAGCGCCAGCCTGCTGACCAGGGAATAGCGTTTCATGGCGCGCATGATCATGGCTCCACTTCGCAACGGTAGCCGACGCCATGCACGGTATGGATCAGCCGGGTGGCGAACGGTTCGTCGATTTTCTGGCGCAGCCGGCGCACCGACACGTCCACCACATTGGTGTCGCTGTCGAAATTCATGTCCCACACGCGCGAAGCGATCAGCGAGCGCGACAAGACCTGTCCCTGGTTCAGCACAAAAAAGTGCAGCAGATTGAATTCCTTGTTGGTCAGCGCGACCCGCGTGCCGGCCCGCACCACGCGGCGCTTCGGCACATCGATTTGCAGATCGGCCATTTCCAGCACGTCTTCCTGACGCACCTGGGTGCCGCGGCGCAAGGCGATGCGTATGCGCGCCAGCAATTCGGCGAAGGAAAACGGCTTGACCAGGTAATCGTCGGCGCCCAGGTCCAGCCCCTTGAGGCGGTCTTCCAGCGTGCCGCGCGCGGTCAGGAACAGTACCGGCGTATTGGCTTGCTGGTCCAGCTTGCGCATCACTTCCCAGCCATCCATTTCGGGCATCATAACGTCGAGCAAGATCAAGTCGTAGCGCAATTCTTGCGCCATGAACAAACCATCGCGCCCGTTGAGCGCCACGTCGACCACATAACCCGCCTCGGTCAAGCCGCTGCGCATGTACTCGCTGGCCTTGGGTTCGTCTTCGATGACAAGGATTCTCATGACATGCCCTTTTTAGCTAAAATTGTTACCCGGCATTTTTCCGTATTATTTCACGATCCGGGACAATATCGGTACAAGGGCATGATGCAGGAGGCAACAGAGAGTGCAGCGCATGATATTTCCTGGTACTGAAGTGATGGTGACGGGGCCAGTATGCATGGCCCGCCCCGTCAGCCAGATGACTTAATCATTACAAGAAAATGACAAACGCCGGCTCTTCAAGCTGATCTCAAGCCAGCAAGCCGTTTTGCCTTGCCAGCCATGAATGGCCCGCTGCGCATCGGGGAAATAAAACGCGCGGAGCGCCTGCATCGCCTTGCCGTAACGGGTGTCGCCTTCCAGCGGATGCAACTGGATGCCATGCCTGCTTCAGGCGTTGATGCCGAACGAGCGCGCCAGCGGCCCCAGGCCGCCCTGGAAACCCTGGCCGATGGCCTTGAATTTCCATTCGCTGCCGGCGCGGTAAATCTCGCCGAAGATCATCGCCGCTTCGCTGGAACCGTCTTCCGACAAGTCGTAGCGGGCGATTTCCGCGCCGCCGTCGCCATTCAGGCAGCGGATATACGCCTTGCCGACCATGCCGAAGTTTTGGCGGCGGCTGTCCGCTTCATGGATCGTCACGGCAATCGCGATGCGATCGATATCGGCTGGCACGGTGGCCAGGTCGACGCTGATCTTTTCATCGTCGCCATCGCCGCCGCCGGTGGTATTGTCGCCGGCATGCACGATGGAACCGTCGGCCGATTTCAGGTTGTTATAAAAAATGAAGTCGGCGTCGGAACGCGCCTTGCCATCGGTTTTCAGCAGGAAGGCGCTGCCGTCCAGGTCGAACGCGGCGCCGTCGGTGGCGCGCGGATCCCAGCCCAGGCCGATGACGATTTTTTTCAAGCCCGGCGCTTCCTTGCTCAGATTAACGTTACCGCCTTTTTGCAGACTGATTGCCATGGTAAATCCCTTCTATTGGACACGGTGAATGGAGGCCGGCATCGGCCACTGACATCGGCATGCAACGAAGCGGCATCAAGCGTTCCGCTTCGATGCGGGTGCGGCTGCCAGCCTACCATATCGATACCTGCGCACTATTGAACCGGAGCAACAAATAGCGCTTTCCGGCTATAAACCTGTGCAATTAGGAAAGTATATAAATGGGCGCAATCATGTAAGGCGGCAAAGCGGCAAAATCGTCAAAAAACGCCTGCGGCCGACAGGGGCCATGTTAAGCGGCCAAAAATGACCGATAATACCGCTCGCATGCGCCATAACGGGCGGTCTACGTCGCTCAACGGCGGCGATGCCAGCCTCATTTTTTGCTATCACTTCTTTATTACACCGTTATGACACAGATTAATATCATTGTCGCCACCGACGCTGGCGGCGGCATCGGCATCAACAATACCCTGCCCTGGCGCTTGCCGGAAGACATGGCGCATTTCAAGCGCCTGACGTCGGGCCATCCGGTCATCATGGGCCGCAAGACCTACGATTCGATCGGCCGCCCGCTGCCGAACCGCCGCAATATCGTGATCACCCGCAACCCTGACTGGTCGCGCGACGGCATCGAAGCGGTCACTTCGCTGGCGGCGGCGGTGGCCCTGGTTGGCGCGGCGCCGGCGTATATCATCGGCGGCGCCGAGATTTACTCCCAGGCAATGGATGTCGCCGATCGGCTGATCGTCACCGAGATCGCGCGGACCTTCGATTGCGACGCGTTTTTCCCGCGTCCCGATGCTGCGGTGTGGCAGGAAAGCGCGCGTGAAGAGCATGATTCGGACAGCACCGGATTGCACTACGCTTTTGTCACCTACCACCGCATCCACGCTGCGTCTGTCGGATAATCGGGCAGATGTACAACAAACGTTTTATAACAGCCATTTTTTTCACCGGATACCCGTCATTTCTGCGAGAATCCGGTTCTTATTTTTTTCGGCGCATTTGCGGCGAGCTGCCAGTCCCGGCCACAAGCTTGCGGGCCGGCTCTTCCCTTTGGAGACTTCCATGAAATTTCGTTTCCCTATCGTCATCATCGACGAGGATTTCCGTTCTGAAAACACGTCCGGCCTGGGCATCCGCGCCCTCGCCGATGCGATGGAAAAAGAAGGCATGGAAGTGGTGGGCGTGACCAGCTACGGCGACCTGTCCCAGTTCGCCCAGCAACAGTCGCGCGCCTCGGCCTTTGTGCTGTCGATCGACGACGAGGAATTCGGCGGCGGTTCGGTGCAGGAAACCGACGATGCGCTCAAGTCGCTACGCGCCTTCGTCGAAGAAATCCGCTACAAGAACGCGGACATCCCGATCTACCTGTACGGCGAAACCCGCACCTCGCGCCATATCCCGAACGATATCCTGCGCGAACTGCACGGTTTCATCCATATGTTCGAAGATACCCCGGAATTCGTCGCGCGCCACATCATCCGCGAAGCGAAAGCGTACCTGGACGGCCTGTCGCCGCCGTTCTTCCGCGCGCTGGTCAATTACGCCAACGACGGTTCATATTCCTGGCATTGCCCAGGCCACTCGGGCGGCGTGGCGTTCCTGAAGTCGCCGATCGGCCAGATGTTCCACCAGTTCTTCGGCGAAAACATGCTGCGCGCCGACGTCTGCAACGCGGTTGAGGAACTGGGCCAGTTGCTCGACCATACCGGCCCGGTGGCGGCGTCGGAACGCAATGCCGCGCGCATCTTTAATGCCGACCATTGCTACTTCGTCACCAACGGCACCTCGACCTCGAACAAGATGGTGTGGCATTCGACCGTCGCGCCGGGCGATATCGTGGTCGTCGACCGCAATTGCCATAAATCGATCTTGCATTCGATCATCATGTGCGGCGCGATTCCCGTATTCCTGATGCCGACCCGCAACCATCTGGGCATCATCGGCCCGATCCCGCTGGAAGAATTCACGCCGGAAAGCATCGCCCGCAAGATCGAGGCCAACCCGTTCGCGCGCGAAGCAAAAAACAAGAAGCCGCGCATCCTGACGATCACCCAATCGACCTACGACGGCGTGATCTACAACGTCGAAGTGCTGCGCGAAATGCTGGATGGCAAGATCGATACGCTGCACTTCGACGAAGCATGGCTGCCGCACGCGACTTTCCACGATTTCTACAAAGACATGCACGCGATCGGCAAGGATCGCCCGCGCGCCAAGGAATCGATGATTTTCTCGACCCAGTCGACCCACAAATTGCTGGCCGGCCTGTCGCAGGCGTCGCAAATCCTGGTGCGCGAATCGGACAAGGTCAAGCTCGACCAGGACGCCTTCAATGAAGCGTACCTGATGCACACCTCGACCTCGCCGCAATACTCGATCATCGCCTCGCTCGACGTGGCGGCGGCGATGATGGAAGCGCCGGGCGGCACCGCGCTGGTCGAGGAGTCGATCGCCGAGGCGCTGGACTTCCGCCGCGCGATGAAAAAGATCGACCAGGAATGGGGCAAGGACTGGTGGTTCCAGGTATGGGGACCGGACAAATTCTCCGAAGAAGGCATCGGCGAGCGCGACGACTGGATGATACGCGCCGAAGACGACTGGCACGGTTTCGGCGAGCTGGCGCCGGGCTTCAACATGCTCGACCCGATCAAGGCGACCATCGTCAACCCGGGCCTGGCGCTGGACGGCCAGTTCGGCGACACCGGCATCCCGGCGTCGATCGTCACCAAGTACCTGGCGGAACACGGCGTCATCATTGAAAAATGCGGCTTGTACTCGTTCTTCATCATGTTCACCATCGGCATCACCAAGGGCCGCTGGAATACCTTGCTGACCGCGCTGCAACAGTTCAAGGACGACTACGACAAGAACCAGCCGATGTGGCGCATCCTGCCGGAATTCGCGGCGGCCAATCCGCGCTATGAAAAAATGGGCTTGCGCGACCTGTGCCAGCAAATCCACGATTTCTACAAGGCGTACGATGTCGCCCGTTTGACCACCGAGATGTATTTGTCGGACATGATCCCGGCGATGAAACCGTCGGACGCGTTCGCCAAGATGGCGCACCGCGAAATCGAACGGGTGGCGATCGACGACCTCGAAGGCCGCATCACGTCGATCCTGCTGACGCCTTACCCACCGGGCATTCCGCTGCTGATCCCGGGCGAGCGCTTCAACAAGACCATCGTCGACTACCTGCGTTTCGCGCGCGACTTCAACGAACGCTTCCCGGGCTTCGAAACCGACGTGCATGGCCTGGTCAAGCGCGAAGTCGATGGCAAGCGCGGTTATTTCGTCGATTGCGTGCGCCAGTAAGCTGGAAAATAAACTGCTTTGTTGTTCCAGAAAGCCGCCGCCTTGGCGGCTTTTTTACGTCTGCAGTAGCGCCCCGCCACCCGCTTGGCGCACATCAAACCCGGCCACTACCGGCCGCCTTATACTCGCCCTCCATGACATCGGCACAGACAATTGTCAAGGCCGCCTTAGATAACGGACTGAAGTAACAGACCCAGGTCAACCATATGGCGCTCTCGGTATGGCTGGAATGCCTGCACCAGACCGCGCACGGCAACGGCGCAGCGTTGCTGGCGGCCTTGAAGCAGGCTCAGCTTAATATGTGCGACCAGCAACACGCCGCCTTCGGCATCGTGCTGTTCGAGCGGCCCGATAGCGCCCTGCTCGACATGCTGCGCACCGCATGCTGCAGCGCCACCGTACTGGCCATCGCCGTCCGGCCGCTCGGCGCTGGCGAGATCCGCGCCGTGCTCGGCGCCGGCGCTGCCGACCTGCTGAGCTGGCGCCCCGCGCCGCTGTGCGCCGAACAGGTGCTGGCGCGCTTGCGCCGCTGGAGCACGGTGCAGGAGCTGGTCGATTCCAGCAGCGTGCGGCGTTGCCTGGTCGGCGACAGTCCGGCCTGGCGCGCGCTGGTGCGCGGCGTGGTCGAAGTGGCCGCCTTCACCCAGGCGTCGGTGCTGATCACCGGCGAAACCGGCACCGGCAAGGACTTGATCGCGCAGCTGATACACCGCCTCAGCGCCTGCAAGGGCGAGTTGACGGTGCTCGACTGCACCACGCTGTCGCAGGAATTGGCGGGCAGCGAATTGTTCGGCCACGAACGCGGTGCCTTTACCGGCGCGGCCGGCGCGCGCGACGGCGCGTTTGCGCTGGCCGACGGCGGCGTGCTGTTCCTCGATGAAGTGGGCGAATTGCCGTTGACGATGCAGGCGCAATTGCTGCGCGCGATACAGGAGCGCAAATACAAACGGGTCGGCGGCAATTCCTGGCAGCCGACCCAATTCCGCCTGGTGTGCGCCACCAACCGCGACCTGGAAACGCAGGTCGCCAATGGCGCGTTCCGCGCCGACCTGTATTACCGCATTGCCGGATGGCGCTGCCGGCCGCCGCCGCTGCGCGAACGGCCGCAAGATATCCTGCCGCTGGTGATGCACTTCCTGGCCGAACTGTCGGCCCAGGCCGGCCAGCCGGAACTCGACCCGGCCGTGCGCGAATATCTGCTGACCCGCGACTACCCGGGCAATGTGCGCGACTTGCGCCAGACCGTGTGCCGCATCTGGCACCGTCACTGCGGTCCGGGGCCGATCACCATCGGCGACGTGCCGCCCGACGAACGGCTGGCGGCCGGCCAGGCGGCCTGGCCGGACCAGTATTTCGAGGCCGCGATCCGCCATGCGCTGGAGCTCGGCATCAGCATGTCGCGCATCAGCCGCGGCGCGGCCGACGTGGCGATCCGGCTGGTGCTGGAACAGGAAGGCCAGAACAACCAGCGCGCCGCCCAGCGCCTGGGCGTGACCGACCGCGCGCTGCAAATCCGCCGCAAGACGCGCGCCGAGGCATGCAAGGATGGCTGACGACAAACACGTTCAGCTCAGCCGCCGAACAATTCGATGGTATTGCCGCGCCGCCGCCAGCGCCCGTTTTGCGCCTGCGCGCCCGATGCCGCAAAACCGGGCAAATGGCGTTGCAGCGCGGCCTGCACCGCGCCTTGCACCGCCTGCAGGCCGCCATCGCCCTGCGCCGCCTCGGCGGCCGCGCTGCGGGCGATGCGTACGAAGCGGCGCGCCATTTCAAATTCCAGCTCTTGCTGTTCCATTTCCAGGTCGCCGAACTCCAGCTCCAGCGCCTTGCTGACGGCGCCGCCCAGCGCCGAGCCCAGCGCGGTGCCGACGCCGGGAATCGGGATCATCGAGCCGAGCGCGCCGCCGACAAACGGCAACGCCGTCTTGGCGATACCCTTCAATACGCCGCCCAGCGGCTTGACCACTTTGCCGATCACCGAGCCGACCTTCTTGATGCCCTTCCACGCGCCCTTGAAAATCTTGCCGAGGAATTGCTCCAGCTCCGCTTCGCTGCTCACGTCGAGCAATTCCATCGCCAGCTCCATCTCCTCGGCCTCGCTGAACGGCGTTTCGCCGCTGGCCCCGCCCCATTCCAGCACTTCAAAGACGCTGCCGCTATTACGGCAAGCGCCGCATTTGCATCCCATTCCATGCATGATGTTCTCCTCTGTCGACTCAATAATTAAAGCCAGTCCCTGCCCAGCAACTGCATTTCCAGTTCCTGGCGCTGATTGGTCAGCACGCCCTTGTGGCGGGTCAGCATGTCGCGGTGGATGCGCCGCTCCATGCTGCGGCGCGGCCCGGCCTTGGCCAGCGGCGCGATGTACACCCGGTGGCCACCCATCGGCAGCCCCATCATCTGGCCGCACAATACATGCTGCCGCAAGCGCCGCCGCAAGTCGCCGGTCTGGCCGCTGTAGGCGCGCGGCTGGCCATTGCTGGTGAATTCGATCAGGTACAGGCCGCCGCCGCTGGTGCGCTCATCCTTGACCGCATCGGCGATCGGCCCGAGCAGCTGGTAATCGGGGCGCTGCGAGGCCGGTATCCGCGCCAGCGTATCGCTCAAGGTGGCCGGGGTTTCGTCCTGCTCGCCGGACTGCCGGTCCTGGTCCTGGTCCTGGTCTTGATACGGCCCGGGCTGCGGCCCGGGATACGGGAACGGCTCCGCCACGGGCGCCGGCGGCAGCGCGCCATAAGGCCAGGCGCCGCCGTAATACGGCCCGAAAAACGGCGGCCGGCGGCGCGGGACCGGTTTGCGCAGCGGCAGCGGCCGGCCGCCGCCGCGTGCGCGTCCAGCTGCGCCGCGCACTGGTCCGGGCCGGCGGCCGCGCTCGTCCTGCAGCTCGAATTCCTCTTCAAAATCCGCCTCGGGATTCCATTCCGCCGCAAACGGCAGGGTTTCAAATTCCTCGTTCATAGCACCTCCAGAAGATGATGTCGGAGCGCCGTCGCGGCGGCGCGGAGTTCGCCCGGCCGGTGATCGGCCCGCAGCAAAAAAGTCAGCCTGTGGCGCCCGCTCAGCACGGCGTCGATGCCATCGCCGCGCAAGGCGCCTTGCAGCGCGGCGCCATCGATGTGCGCCGCCAGGACCACGCTTTGCACCGGAAAAGCGCCGCCCCGGCAGGCGATGCCGGCCGCGGCCAGCGCGCCGCGCCACCACGCGATACGCTGCCGCAGCAACTGGCGCAGCACGGCGCCATGGCTGCGGTTCAGCCGCAAGGCGCGCTGCCCGGCGGCGAGCGCGGCGCACGACGGCGGGCTGTTATGGATGCGGGTCTGGCTGTGCGCCTCGAAACGCGCCACCATCGCCGCGCTGCCGCTCAGCACCGCCAGCGGCGCGCCGAACGCCTTGGCCAGCGAAGCGCCGACCAGCACGCCGTCGCCGGACCAGCCATGCCGCGCCATGGAGCCGCCGCCGCGCGGCCCGGACAGGCCCAGCACCTGGGTATCGTCGAGCACCAGGTAACCGCCGCCGGCGCCGGCGATGTGCGCATACGCGGCCAGCGGCGGCGCCTTGCCGCTGGCCGGACACACCCCGTCGGCCAGTATCAGCGGCCGCCGCCCACGCAGCAGCCAGCGCCGCGCCAGATCAGCCGCCGCGGCGGCGTCGCCATGCGCAAACACCTGCAGCGGCGCGCCCAGCGCGGCGGCCCGTTCGGCGCCCCACCTTGCCACCGGATACGCGCCGCCATCGATCAGCAGCACCAGCCGCTCGCGCGCCAGCATGCCGAATACATCCCAGAACAGGTGCAAGGTCGATGGCAGCAAGGTGGCCGCTTCGCAGCCCTGCAAGGCCGCCAGTTCGCGCGCCAGCCGGCGCGCGCCGGACGCTTCGCGCAGCGCGGCCGGCCGGCCCGGCGTCAGCGCATCCCAGCCAGCCAGCGCGGACGAAGGATGGCGCATGCCGAGGTATAGCGCGCTGGTGAAGTCGGCCACGTGCTGACGCTTCAGGCACTGCGCACTTGCAGGTTCAGCCGCTGGCGCAGCAGCGCCGATGGCAGCATCGCTTCCATCTTCGGGTCGGCCACCGCGACCGACAGATCGACGCCGGTGGCGGCGCGGTAGGCGTGGATATAGCCTTGCACCTGCGGACGCCAGAAACGGGCCCAGTTGAACGCCTGGGTCGGTTCGTAGATATCGCTCCAGTTACCGTAGCGCACGGACAGCAGCAGCTGTTCGCCGAACATCGCCAGGCTGCGGAAATGCATCACGCTGGTATCGGTCCAGCCCTGCAGTTTTTTCATCGCGTCGACCCGGTCCATCCACGGTTCCGGATACGCCACCATGACCCGGGTCGGCAGGAATTCGCGGAATTCGGGACGCGCCAGCAGCCATTGCTGCATCAGCATTTCAATCCGCGCGGTCGACGGCAAGTCGCCGAACTGGTTGTGCGCGCCCTGCGACAGGATCAGATGCACTTCCTTCAGCGCGTTCAGGACCGGGAATGCGTCGGCCTTGACAGTGGTATCGTCGTCCTGCTTGTAGAACGAGGTCAGCAAGCGCAGCAAATGGTGGAACGCTTCGAGAAACTTGGAGCGGCTGTCGGCCGGCCGGAAATTCTGCACCGCCTTGCCTTCCAGCCGCACGCCGTAATGGTGGTCGTACTCGTAATTGCGGCGCACCACGGTCAGCCGGTGCTGTTCATCCTGGGTATAGCCCCACAACAGGTTGTTCAACGGGCGCAGCATGTCGATCTCGGTATTGGCCAGCGGGTCGTTGACCATGTTAGTCGCGCGCAGGTTCTGGAAGCGCTGGGTGATCGCGTTCATGCTTTGCACCAGCATGCCCTCTTCGTGCCAGTACGACCAGATCAGCTCCAGCAGGCAGGGATTGGCCAGCTTTTCCTGGATGATGCCGAAGCACAAATCGACATCGCCTTCCTGGCCGCGCGGGATGCTGATCGGGATGTCCGGCAGCTTGCGCCGTATCACCGCCAGGTAGGGCAAGGTCGGGAAGCCGTCGACATTTTCCAGGTACTCGGTACGCAGCACGGTTTCCAGGTCGCGGCCGGGCGGAATGTCGCGCCGGTCCAGGTAGGCGTTGTCTTCGGCCGGATTGAAGGCCAGCGGCTGGTTCAGCACGCCGCAATTGACCATCACGAACGCCTCGGTCGCCACCTTCAGCACGCGGTAGGCGTCGGCATCGGAAAACGGCAATGCGCGGCGCTGGCGCAACTGGTGGAACAGCTCGGTCTTTTTCGCAAAGCGGTCTTGCTCGAAACCGCGCACGCCGCTGCTGTCGCTGCAAAACAGGCTGTCCATGAAATGCAGGTAATTGGTGAACGACATCGCCTCGGTGCTGTTGCGGATCAGCGTCCACAGCGGCAAATCCTCGGTCGGTTCGGTTTCGGTGCGCGTCAGCGACACGCCGACGCTGCCCGAGACCGGCTGCGGCGGACGTTCCTCGGCCTCGAATTCGGCGGCCAGCGCCAGCATCGCGTTCGGTCCGTTGTTCGGGCCTTCCGGCATGGCGATGCCTGAACTCATTTCGGGCCGCCGCGACAGCATCAGTTGCGCCGTGAAGCGGTGCGGACCGACGCGCCGCAAGGTATTGCCGAAGGAATGGCCGTCGCCGCGCAACGGCGTCCACGGCGCCGCCGCCACCACTTGCACCAGGTCGCGCCCGGCGCTGCTCTGGTCGCCGTCGAAGGTCACGCTGGCGATGGCCCGGTCGGTGACCCGGCCGGTGCGGCAGTTACTGGGCTGGCAGTCGCCGGTCTCGAACGTCAGCGCCACCTTGGGATCGATATGCGGCTCGAAGCACAGCATGACGCTGCAGCCGGTCCGCACTTCGGCGCATTGCGCATCCGTGGCCGGGAAGTTCTCGTAGACGGCGATATAGGCGGCCGGCTCCAGGTTGGCGAACACCGCCGCGCCGGCATTGTCGGTCCAGCGCATGCCGGCCAGCACCGCGCCGTCGGGCGTCCAGGTGGCCGGATTGAAGTTGGCGCAGCCGCCATCGCCGCCGTGGTACAGGCTGATGGCCGCGTTGACGATCACCGCGGCGCTGCCCTCGTCATGCACGCTGACCTGGATAGTGCCTTGGCGGGCTTTTTTGACCGCCGTAATTTTGCTGCTCATGTCGATCTCCTCATAGGGTAATCAAGCGTCTTCAAAGGTCCGGCGCAGGTTCGCGGTGCTGTGCAAGGGCGGCCGGGCCGGCTTTTCCGGGCGCGCCATGCCGGCGCAGCTTTGCGACGTATCCAGCGTGCTGCGCAAGGCCCAGTAAGTCAGCAGCCGCGCCAGCAAGGTGCTTTCATCCTCGGGATTGAGGCGGCCGTCGGCGCGCGCCTGGCCGATCACGGCGAACACCAGCGACGGCGCGGTCCGGTACATTTGCTGCGGCGTCCGGTTCCAGCCGGTGTACAGCGCCTGCAGCGCCGCCGGCTGGCGCGCCGCCACGTCCATCACCTCGGCCAGCGTGGCGCCGCGCAGCGCCGGCGGCCGGTGATGCAGCAGCAAGCCGGCCAGCGCCGCCATGCCGCGCTGCAGTTGTTCCAGCAACTGGCGCTGGGCGGCCGGCACGCCGTCCAGCGGGTAATACGCTTGCCACAATTGTTCGATGCGGTCCCATTGCGGATGCGGGTACACGGCCCGGCCCATCGCGCAACTGAGCTTGACGCGCAGCCACGGCACCGGATGCGGATCGTCGGCGCTCAGGCGGAACACGAAGGTGCGCGGCAGGCTGACCACGCCGATCAGGCCCAGCGTCGCCACCACGCCGACCCGCAGCAGCGACCAGAAATCGGCGACGATCTCGGAAATCCAGCGCTCCCACAGACGCCACACGTGCGGCGCGCCGCTGCCGCCGTGCTGCATCGATTGCAGCACCGGGCGCAACGAATTGACCAGGTCCAGCAGCGCCGCGCCCTGGTGCCCCACTTCATGGATCAGCGACGAGGCGATGCCGCTGCCGATCATGCGTTCGCGCGGCACCCGGATGATGGCGACCGGATTGTCACCGCCGCCCGGCAAGCGGGTGCGGGCGCGCCGGATCGCCGCGCCGGGACCGCGGTCGAGGTAGCAGATCACCGGCGGCGCCTGGTAATAATCGCCCGGCAAGTGGAGCGCGTCGGCCGACACCACGTCCAGCCCGGACAGCCAGACCCCGGTGTTATGTTCGCTGCGCTGCGTGATGACGTCGTTGAACAAGTCGAACTGGGTCAGCGTGGCGTTGAATTTCAGGCGCAGGAAAGTGAAGCGGCGCTGCGCGTCGGCAGCGCTGCCGGCGCGCGCCTGCGGCCCGCGCAGCCACAACATGAAGCTGGCCACCATCGCATGCAGTTCGCGCCGGCCGCGCACCAGATGGCTTTCGATCGCCGATTGCGCGCTGGGCAGCAAGGCGGCGGCCGGCACCATCGGCTCGGTCAGCGCGAACGGTTCGACGCGCGCCAGCCGGGTCAGCAGCGAGCGCGCCTCTTGCGCCAGCATCCACGCGGCATAGGGATCGATGGCCATGGCAGTCAGGCGCCGTAGAGGATGATCTTTTGGCCGTGGCGCGCCCAGCGGCCGCTATTGCCGCGCTGGCCGCCGCTGCCGGCATTGCCGCGCACCATGCCGCTGCCGTTTTGCAGCGCCAGCTGGCCGCCGCCCTTGCCCAGCAGGCCCGGCGCGAACTGGCGCGCGGCGGCGGCGGCGGCGGCCTGCGCGATCGCGCGCGGGTCGCCATTGCCGCGCGCCGACGCGGCGCGGTTGACGGTGTCGGCGGCCAGCCGCACGAACTGTTTGGCGCCCTCGAATTCGCGTTCCTCGTTCGACTGGGTTTCCGCTTCCAGCCCCAGCGCGCTGCCGGCGGCGCTGGCCAGGCCGCTGCCAATCCTGGCGCCCAGCGGGCCGCCGAAATAACCGCCGATGGCGCCGCCGGCCAGCGGAATCGCCTTCTTGGCCACGCCTTTCAAGACCCCGCCGACCGCCTGGCCGACCGGCGACTTGATGATGTTGCCGGCCACCGAAGCGGCCTTGCGCAGGAAATTGCCGAGGAATTGTTCCAGCTCGGCTTCGTTGCTAACCGACAACAATTCATTGGCCAGTTCCATTTCTTCGGTTTCCGAAAACATGCCTTGCTGCCCGGTTTCGGGATTCCACTCGCCTTGGCCGAATTCGAACTGCTCCGCTTCAAAGCCAGACATCTCCTGGCCGTATTCCAAGGTTGTACGATCAATGTCATGCATGATGAGCTCCAGTGAAGGTGAAACAACAAAATCCCGGCACGGACCACCCGCCCCGGTCAACCATCCAGCACCACGATGTGGCTGCCCTGGCGCTGCCAGCGGCCGGCGCCCGGCCTGCCGCGCAAGCGCACCTGGCCGAGGCCCAGCAGGCCGGGCGCATGGCTGCGCGCCGCGTCCAGCAGCGCGGCCTGCACCTGGCGCCGGGGCCGGTCGCCGCCGGCGCGGCTGCTCTTGGCGACATTGTTGGCGACATCGCCGGCCACCGCGCCGGCGAAGCGCACCAGATGGCGCGCCAGCTCGAATTCCTTGTCTTCCGGGCTCAAGCCTTCCAGTTCCAGGCCGAAGATGGTCGCGGCGCGGTTTTTCAGCGCTTCGGCCGGCGCGCCGCGTATCGGCAGCACGGCCAGCGCGGCGCGCCGCAACGCTTGCAGCAGCGCGCCGCCGAGCGGCGTGCCGGACAGCGCGGCGGCGCCGGCTCCGGTGTCGGCGACCAGCCCGGACAGGAACAGGTCCAGCTGTGCCGGGTTGCGCACTTCCAGCAATTGCGCGCCCAGCACCATTTCGCTTTCATCGTCGAGCCGCGCCGTTTCGCCGGCGTCGGCCAGCCCGGGCTGGTCGGGGATTTCCATCACGGGCATATAGTCGAGCAGGCGGCGGTTCATCGCAGTCTCCGGTGCAAGAAGGCGGGCCATGCCGCCGATAGCGTCGGTACTGCAAGCGGCGTGCCAGCGCATGGCAAGGCTGGCTGGCCGCCGCAGCTCACGGGGCGGCGAAACGCCTTTCGGCCCAGGGTGCGCGGCGCCTGATTCAGCGAATCGCAGTTCGGCGCGGCGAACGGATGAAAAAGATGAGGGGCTGGAAGCAGCCGTTGACGGCCAGCGTCAGCGCGTAGCCGTCGTTGAACACGCCGTCGCTGGCGTCGCTGCTCTGCGCCAGGTTGGCGGCGCTGCTCTGCGACGCCGCCCGGCCGAGCTTCAGGCCGGCCGGCATCGCTTCCAGATCTGATGCCAGGCCGTGCTCAGCGCGGCGCGGTAATGCCATGCATATTCCAGTAAATGCGGCAACCCCGCCAGCACCGGGTTCAGTCCGGCGCAAAAGAACGCCAGTCTCAGCAGCAACAGCGGCATTGGGACAGGGCTGCGGCGCATGATGCTCAAGCCGTGGTGTTGACCAGGTTGCCGCTGGCCTGGGCCGCCGCGCTATTGGACGTAAGAGCGCTGATCGACATGGCGGTCTCCTTGGTGGCCGGTGGTGAAAGAATTTTTATTGTGGGCGCGGGCCGCGCTGCGGGCCGGTGAAGCGCTGTTCCAGCTGCTTGCGCTGTTCCGGCGTCAGCAGGGCCAGGATTTTCTGTTCCGAACGGGCGCGCTGCAGGCTGATCGCGGCAATCGCCTGCCCTTCGGCCTGGGCCAGCGCGGCGGCCCTGGCTTCGTCGAATTGCGCGGCGCGGCTCAGCGCGCGCAATTCCTGGCGCGCCTTGGCGGCGGCCTTGTGCTGCTCGCGCAACGCCGGCGCCTGTTCATGGGTGATGGCAAAAACCTGGTCTTGCTGCGTCTCGCTCAAGTCCAGCCCGCGCAGGAATGGCGGCTGGCCTTGCGCACCGCCAAAGCCATGACCGAAGCCATGGCCAAAGCCCGGGCCCTGACCCGGGCCGCGATGCATGAACGGCGGCGCGCCGGCAGGGCCGGGATGCTGCCCGGGACCGCCCGGTGGCGGTGGCTGATCGGCCCAGGCGGCACCCGGCAATGCCAGTGCGGCGGCCAGCAACAGGATGTTGAACGGTTTTTTCGAGTGATTCACTATGAGAGTCCTGGAAAGTAATCGGAACGGTGATTGTCTGGCTGGCTCATGTAAAGCGCCGTTAGCGTAAAGTAAAATCATGTAAAGAAAATGTGTCGAAACGCTTACATCGCCGTGTAAAAGCGCGTAAATTGGAGCGGCCCCGGCAGCCTTGTTTGATATCATGGACAGCACCACAGCACAGACGGAAGAGAAGCGCGGCGCATGAGCAAAGTATTGCTAATAGACGATGACATCGAACTGGTCGGCATGTTCCAGGAATACCTGGAGCAGGAAGGCTTCCAGGCCAAGGCCGTGCATGACGGCGAAAGCGGCGCGGCCGAAGCATTGACCGGCCTGTATGCGATCGCCATCCTCGACGTGATGATGCCGCGCATGAACGGCCTGGAAACGCTGCGCCGCATCCGCGCCGGCAGCCGTTTGCCGATCCTGATGCTGACCGCGCGCGGCGACGATACCGACCGCATCGTCGGCCTGGAACTGGGCGCCGACGATTACGTCACCAAGCCGTGCACGCCGCGCGAACTGACGGCGCGCATCCGCGCCATCCTGCGCCGCAGCAACGCCAGCCCGGGCGAAACGCCGGGCCTGGCCCCGCTCAGCGTCGGCCATCTGACGATGTGGCCGGAACAGCGGCGCGCCTCGTGGGCCGGCGTGCACCTGGAATTGACCAGCACCGAATTCAACCTGCTCGAAGTATTGGTGCGCAACGCCGGCCGGCCGGTCAGCAAGAACCTGCTGTCGGAACAAGGGCTGGGGCGGCCGATGGCGCGCTTCGACCGCAATATCGACGTGCACCTGAGTAGCCTGCGGCGCAAGCTGGGCATGCTCGACGACGGCCGCTCGTGCCTGCAAACCGTGTACCGCCTGGGTTACCAGCTGATCAAGGAATAAGCCGTGGGCCGCCTGTTCTGGAAGTTTTTCCTGTCGATCCTGCTGGCGCAGGTGACCGCCACCATCGGCATCGGCGGCACGTTCTGGCTCAAGGAGCGCGCCATGCGCCTGCAACAGGCGCAAGATATCGACAGCAGCCCACCGGCCCAGAGCGCGATCGACGCGGCCGCCGCCACGCTGCAATTCGGCGGCGCCGACGCGCTGCGCCAGTTCCTCGACCAGATGCAGCGCCACCGCGTGATGGCGGTCGATGAAAGCGGACATGACATCTTGCAGCGTGAAGTCAAGGCGGCGCTGCTGCTGCAAGCCCGCCACTTGCTGGGCCAGCCCGACAAACAGCGGGTGGTGCGCGAAGTCAGCGCCGCCGACGGCCACCGCTACCTGCTATTCCTGCCCTTTTCCGAACATTTCCGCAGGTTTTTCCCCGGCGGGATGGTCCCGCCATTGGCCGATGGCAAGCCCAATCCAGCCCCCGGCCCCGCGTATGACGGCGCCAGGCCCCCTGCCATGCGCGGCTTGCCGCCGGTGCCGATCTACTCGCCGTTCCGCAGCGTCATTCCGATCGTCGGCGCGACGCTGGCCAGCCTGTTGTTCGCCTTCTTGCTGGCCTGGTATTTTTCGCGTCCGATCCGTGAATTACGGCAAGCGTTCGAAGCCGCGTCGGGCGGCGACCTGGCGCCGCGCTTCGGCCCGCCAGGCAAGCACAGCGACGAGCTGCAAGCGCTGGGATACGACTTCGACCGCATGACGGGCCGGCTGCGCAGCCTGATGGATGGCCAGACCCGCTTGCTGCACGATGTGTCGCACGAGCTGCGCTCGCCGCTGGCGCGGCTGCAGGCGGCGATCGGCCTGGCGCACCAGCAGCCCGACAAGATGGCGGCGTCGATGGAGCGCATCGAACGCGAAAGCGTGCGCATGGATAAACTGGTCGGAGAATTGCTGACGCTGTCGCGCCTGGAAGCCGGCGCACTGCATGCGATGGGTGAAGACATCAGTATCGCCGACCTGATCGATGAAATCTCCGGCGACGCCCGCTTCGAGGCAGCCAGCCGCACTATCGCCATCGGCGTGGCCGGCGAAGCCGACGTGACGGTCGCCGGCCACGCCGACCTATTGGGCCGCGCGGTGGAAAACGTGGTGCGCAACGCCATCAAGCACAGTCCCGAGGGCGGCGCCGTGGAACTGGAAGTCGGCGTGCAGGACCACGGCCAGTCGGTGCGCATCGCGGTGCTGGACCGCGGCCCGGGCGTGGCGCAGGCCGACCTGAAGGCGATCTTCCAGCCGTTTTTCAGGGCCGCCAATACCGAAAAAACCGAAGGCCACGGCCTGGGACTGGCGATCGCCAGGCACGTGGTGCAAGTCCACCGCGGCACGATCAGCGCGCACAACCGCGATGGCGGCGGCCTGTGCGTGGAAATCCTGCTGCCGCTGAAGCAGGATTAAAGTTGCGCTGAATACATGCTTGAGCTGTCTTGCATCAAGCCTTCGGCAGCGTTACGCCGCTTTGGCCCTGGTATTTACCGTCGCGGTCCTTGTACGAGGTTTCGCACTCTTCATCGCTTTCAAAGAACAGCACTTGCGCGCAGCCTTCACCGGCATAGATCTTGGCCGGCAGCGGCGTGGTATTCGAGAATTCCAGCGTCACATAACCTTCCCATTCCGGTTCGAACGGCGTCACGTTGACGATGATGCCGCAACGGGCATAAGTCGATTTACCGAGGCAAATCGTCAATACGCTGCGCGGAATGCGGAAATATTCGATGGTGCGCGCCAGGGCGAACGAATTCGGCGGAATGATGCAGACATCGCTTTTCACGTCGACGAAGGAATTCGAATCGAAGTTTTTCGGATCGACGATGGTGCTGTTGATATTCGTGAAAATCTTGAATTCATCGGCGCAGCGGATATCGTAACCGTACGACGAGGTGCCGTAGGAAATCACCTTGCGGTCATTGACGCTGCGCACCTGGCCCGGTTCGAAGGGCTCGATCATGCCGGTTTGTTCCGCCATCCGGCGTATCCATTTATCGCTTTTAATCGTCATCGCAAAGGCATTTTCTTAAGAATTTCAGGGGAATGGCTGGGCTGCGCGGCGCTTCGGAGGGAAACAACTGGAGGGCGCGCGGCCCGGATGGCAGGATTTTACGCGAAAAGACCCTGCTTTTGGCCTTCTCCATCTTACTTTTCCTTCAAAAAATGCGCATGCTACGTGGAAAGCAACGCTGAAATCATCTTGTGCACCTCGTTGGCCGCCACCCGCGGCGACTCCATCGGAAACAAATGGCCGCCCGGAACTTGCCGGAAAAAGCGCCCGACCAGCTTGCGCGTGGCGGTCAGACCCGCCTGGCGGCATTCGACCGACTCGCTGCCGCCGATAAAACCGATCGGCACCGGCAAGCCGTCGCGGACCAGCGCACCGATATGATGCGGCAAACCGAGATATACCTGGGTCTCGATTTCGCGCGTAAAACGCAGTTGCACACCGTCCGGATGCGGCGCCAGGCCGTTAGCTATATAGTCGCGCAACACTTGCGGTGCCCACGCCGCAAACAGGTCCTTGCCGGCGAAATGCCGATACGCCGCTTGCGCATCGGGCCACAGCTTGCGCCGCTTGGCCGAAAACCGCGCCGGCGACAAACTCTCACCCCACCTGGTGCCGCGCGCGAGGCGCACGAACCACGCGCGCCAGCCCGCCACCACCGGCGCATCGAGCAAGACCACGCAGCGCACCAGGTCCGGCCGCGCCTTGGCCAGCATCAAACTCAACATGCCGCCCAGCGAATGGCCGACCATGATGACGGGTTCGGTATAACGTTGTTCCAGGTCGGCAATCAATTCCTGCACCAGTTCGTGCCAGCCGGTGCTGACCGGATAACGCGGATCATGGCCGTGCATGTCGAGCGCCTGGATCCGGTAATGCTCGCCCAGCAAATCGAAGAATTGGCGATAAGTGCCCGCCGGATAGCTATTGGCGTGCGCGAAGTGTAACTGCGGTCTGGTCATGAGTATCTGTGCCGCCAGCGCCGGTAACGGCCTGGCTGGACGGCATCCGTTTGCTGAGTTGGCTAATTGTAATCGCCGGCAAACGGATCGTATTGGGAGGATATCTTCTAATTCACAAAGGAATCGATCACTTCGTGCAACTCGGCCACGCTGTCGACCACGCAAAAAGCATGATCGAACGCATAATGCCGGTTCATACTGTTACGCACCACGATGCATTCCAGTCCCGCCGCATTGGCCGCCCGCAAACCGCGCGGAGAATCTTCCACCGCGATGCATTCATCGGGATGCAAGCCGAAGCGTTGCAGGCCCATCAAATAACCATCGGGCGCCGGTTTGCTGTTTGCATACATTTCGCGCGTCAATACAAAATCGAAATAGCCCTGCAATGCGCACGTCGCATGGCTTTGCCGGAAATGCTCGCCATGCGCGCTGGTGACGACCGCCATCGGTATGCGGCGCCAGAAATGGGACAGCAGCTGCTCCATATCGCGGATCGCCACATGCTGCGCCTGGCGCAGCAATGCGCTGAAACGCCGGCGCCGTTCGATACGTAATAACTGGATACGCTCGTCGCCATAGCCCTTGGCCCTTAATAAATGCCAGGCGCCGTAATTTTCATCCAAAAACCAGTCGAAATATTGTTTTTCCGTCAAATCGACTGCATGCTCCCGCAATAACTGGCGGTTAGCTTCATAAAATAAACGCTCGGTATCGACCAGCACACCGTCGTTATCCCACAGCACGCCTTTGATCTTTTTCATGATCGCGCCTGTTTAATGGAAGAATATGTCGTACGACAGTTTGACGATCAACAGCGCCAGCAACACCAGGAACAATACGCGCACAAAAGCCGCGCCGCGGCGCACCGCGATCCAGGTGCCGGTCATCGCGCCGAGGATATTAAAGACCGCCATCGGCGCGGCCACCGCATATACCACATGGCCGGCCGGGATAAAAAAAGCCAGCGCCGCGATATTGGTGGCGATATTCACCAGTTTCGAACAAGCCGACGCCAGGATGAAATCGAAGGCGAACACCCGGATAAACAGGAAAATCAGGAAGCTGCCGGTGCCGGGACCAAACAGGCCGTCGTAAAAACCGATCGCGCCGCCGATCACCATCGCCAGTATCCGTTCGCGCGGGCCGATCGGCCGGCTCTCGCGCACCGTGCCGAAATCCTTCTTGATGAAGGTATAGATCGCCATCACGATAATCAGTACCAGCACCAGCGGGCGCACCACGTGCTGCGGCACGAACGATACCGCCGCCGCGCCGATGAACGACATGACGAACGCCGCGGCCACCGCCGGCAGCACCAGCAGCCAGGGAATGCTGACCTTGCCGATGAAAGAACGGGCGGCAAACGCGGTGCCGCAAGCGGAGGCGATCTTGTTAGTGCCCAGCAGGGAGGTCGAGACCATGCCCGGCATCAGGTTGAACAACGCCGGCAACTGGATCAAGCCGCCGCCGCCGACCGCGGCATCGATCAGCCCGGCAAAAAAGGCGAACATGCATAAAAGGGAAATCGTGAGCATCGCCGCTGTTCCTGGATTGAATATGAGTCTGACAAACCGAGTATAGGCGGTGGATACTTTTCTGGATGCAACTTCAAATTGCGAAAAACGCAATCAACCATGGCGCTTGACGGAATTACCCGCGATGCGGTCTACTGGCAGGCATCGTCCTGGAGTGAGCATAATGTCCATCAAACTGATGTGGGAAATCCGCGCCTTTTGCACCGTCGTCGACAAACGCAGCTTCGTCCACGCCGCGCGCATGCTGGGCTGCTCGCCGAGTGCCGTGACGCGCGCCATCCAGTACCTGGAAGAAGCGATCGGCGCCGAACTGATACTGCGCACCCAAAAGCAATTCACGCTGACCATGGCCGGCACGGCGTACCACGTCTTCGCCCAGCAATTGCTGGAAACCCAGGCCGAGGCGGAAGACCAGCTATCCGAACTGAGCAACTCGCCGCAAGGGTGGGTGCGCATTTCGGCGCCGGAAATCCTCAGCCTGGGATTCCTGCCCAAAGTGGTGGCAAAATTTTCGCGCGACTATCCGAGCGTGTCGATCGACATCAACTTCACCGACAAGACCGTCGATCCGATCGAGGAAAAGCTCGACTTCGCAATCCGCGGCGCCTTTCCCCGGTCGAGCGAATTGATCGGCTACGAACTGTGGAAATACCGGCGCTATATGTATGCGTCGCCGGACTACCTGGACCGCATGGGCATACCGCACGAACCGGAAGACCTGGCGGCGTACGACGTGGTCATCCATACCGCGCCGAGGATCTTGCGCGACTGGCATTTTGTATCGCTGGAGCGCACCGTGCGCTACCAGGTCAAGCCACGCTACCGTTTTACGTCCGGCATCGCGGTGCTGCACGTCGCGCTGGAAGGCGCCGGCATCGCCCGTCTCGGCAGCTGGCTGGCCGAACCGCTGGTCAAGGAAGGCAAGCTGGTGAGGGTGTGCGCGGCCTATCACCTGACCTCGTCGAAGGGACTCGATCCGAGCATCCATGCGGTGTATGGCTCGCCCAAGCTGGCCAAGGGCGCGCGGCTGTTTCTGGAACAGATACGCAAGCATGCGGCGGGCAGCATACCGGATGAACGCGGGCGCTGAGCTTATTGTGCATGCCAGTAGCGCCTGAATCTACGTTATATCTCTATCATAAGTGGCCGCACCTCATCTCCTCGCCCCTGGGAGACGTACGGCAGTCATGGTACAGTCCGAAATATGCGATATCTCGATCAATCTCGTCTGCATGTTTTGAGAGCAATGTAGCGAATAGGCGAAAAATATCGAAGAAAAATTCAGGACAAAAAGTTCTGAATGTGCTTTTGTTTATGACAGCAGAAGCATGCTCATCGATCACCGGTCACAGTGTTGAGGCTCTACATTTTTTTCGACAACTTTCGTACATGGTCTTTTTCAGCTTCGGAAAAATTCCCACATCGCCGACGAGCGCAATGCTCTGAAATAACGTGGACATGGTAATACCACCACCAAATGATCATATTCAAAAGTAGAGCGTAGTTAGTAAAAACTGAATCGCCACAACCATCGTAGATACTCCTGAGCCATAATTTAGGCAAAGGAGAAATCATGAGGGGTAAGCGTTATACGGAAGAATTTAAGGTCGCTGCGGTCAAGCAGGTTGTTGAGCGTGGGCATCCAACGGCCGAAGTCGCTGAACGGCTGGGCGTCAGTATCCACAGCATCTATGCGTGGACAAAACGGTACGAGGTGCCAGAAGCCGAGCGCAAGGCCCAGGACGCCCAATCAGACGAGATGCGGCGACTGAAGGTGGAATTGAAGCGCGTCACCGAGGAGCGCGATATCTTGAAAAAGGCCGCGGTGTACTTTGCCAAGACGTCCGGGTAAGGTACGCCTTCATTCAAGAGGTACAGGACGAATTTCCAGTGCGGCGTTTGTGCAAGATGATGGGAGTGCATCCCAGCGGTTTCTATGCGTGGCGCCTTCAGCCGGAAAGCAAGCGCACCAAGGAAGACAAGCGCCTGCTCGGTCACATTCAATAGTCATGGCTGGAAAGCGGCGCGGTCTACGGCTACCGCAAGGTCTCCGACGATCTGCGCGACCTGGGAGAGCGATGCGGCATCAATCGCGTTCACCGCATCATGCGCTCAGCGGGCCTGCGCTCGCAAACCGGATACGGTAAGCGCAAATGGAAAGGTAGCAGCGCGCCATCGGTGGTGGCGCCGAATCATTTGCAGCGGCAATTTGACGTGCTTGAGCCAAATCGGGTCTGGGTGACGGACATCACCTACATTCGAACCCATGAAGGCTGGCTGTACCTGGCAGTGGTACTTGACCTGTTTTCGCGCCAGGTCGTCGGCTGGTCGATGAGTTCGCGGATCGATACGGAACTGGCGATGAACGCGCTGCTGATGGCGGTTTGGCGACGCAAGCCGGTCGATCCTGTGATGGTTCATTCGGATCAGGGCTCGCA